>JAJSAL010000132.1 GCA_024274705.1 Spirochaetota bacterium | reverse complement strand
CGGGGTCAAGGACCTTCATCTTGACGAAGTGGTCGATTCCGGCCGCCTTTTAGGCTGGCTGGAGAGTATCCTCAAAGCTATTCTGGTCATGTTCTACCGGCTGATCCCCAACTATGGAGTCGCTATCATCCTGCTGACTGTCGTCATCAAGATCGTACTGTTCCCTTTTACCCATAAAAGTTATGAATCAACCGCAAAGATGCAGGAGCTCAATCCCAAGATCCAGGAAATCCGGGAAAAGTTCAAGAACAACCCTCAGAAGATGAATCAGGAGATGGCAGCCCTGTACAAACGGGAAGGAGCCAGCCCCTTAGGTGGATGTCTTCCCCTTTTGCTGCAGATGCCGGTGTTTTTCGCCTTGTACGGTCTATTAAACAAGCATTTTGATCTTCGGGGAGCCATGTTTATCCCCGGATGGATTACCGACCTCTCGGCACCGGAATCGGTGTGGAATTTCGCCCCCTTCAAACTCCCCATTGTGGGGTGGTCCGACTTAAGGCTCCTGCCGATTCTCTTCGTGGGAACACAGCTTCTGTCCAGCAAGATGATGCAGACCCCGTCGGCCACGCAATCCCAGGGACAGATGAAGATGATGACCTATCTTATGCCGATCATGTTTTTCTTCATATTGTACGAAGCCCCTTCGGGCCTCCTCCTTTACTGGACAGTAACCAATGCCCTCACTGCAGTTCAGCAGAAGTATATCGCTCCTGCACTGCAGAAACGGAAAGAGAAGAGAAGCAAATGACTTATAATGCGGAGGAATCATATATGGTAAAAGAATTCGAAGGAAAAACAGAAACCGAAGCAATTGAGAAAGCGATTGAATCACTGGGAATCGAACGGGACGAAATCGATGTGGAGATCCTCGAAGAAGGGAAAAAAGGTCTGTTCAAAAAAGGACCGGTGAAGATCCGTGTCCACATACAGGATATTATGGAAGAAGAATCCCTCCCCCCGGAGGACGAAGTGGAAGAAAAAATAATAGCGTTCACCGAAACCTGTATCGAAAAAATGGGGTTCCCCGGGGAGGCACATATCGTGTTCCGGGAAGAGCGGAAGATCGGTCTGGATATCGAATCCGGACATACAGGTATTCTTATAGGCAGGAAAGGTAAAAACCTAGATGCCCTGCAGCTCCTGGTTAATGTGTTTGCCGGGAGAGCAGGAAGTATAAAGAGGATCATCCTCGATGCTGAAGGGTACAGGTTGCGTAGAGAGGAAACACTCGTACGCCTGGCGAGGAGAGCTGCAGAGCAGGTACGCCGTTCACAGCGGTCGAAACTTTTAGAACCGATGAACCCTTTCGAGCGCCGGCTGGTCCATACGTCCTTAAACGACATGCGGGATATCGATACAAAAAGCGAAGGCGAAGGGTTGTACAAGCAAGTACGGATCATCTACAGGGGACATTACCGGGACTGAAAACCCTTAAGTGTGTATAACTTGTGAGAAAATCAACAGCGCAATTTGATAGTATGCAAGAAATTACACTCAGGAGCATTTTCTTAAACGCGTTGTGGATAACGTGTGGATTCAGTCCATATTGTGGACGTCGTTAATTCTGGTTACTTCACCACCGTTTATATTGCGGTTTTTCCTGTCCAGGACGAGAAAAAAGATACAGGTAACAAGACAGGAGCCAAAAGGAAGGAATACCAGAAAAGGAGAACCAAGGTACCCCCAGAAGAGAACAGCAATACCGGCTATAACAGTAAGGAGGTAGACGAATACGAGAATCTTCCTGTTGGAATGGCCTAACCGCAGCAGTTTGTGATGGAGGTGGTTCTGGTCCGGATTGTAGATAGGGACCCCGTTCCTGACCCTCCTGATTATCGCCTCGAAGGTGTCCAGGATGGGAATGAGCATAAGGGTGAACACCGAGATAAGGGTATACGTCGAAGAAGGACCGCCCCGTTTCAGGAGGGGCAGCACGGCAATGACGAAGCCCAGGAACAGGCTTCCGGAATCTCCCATAAAGATCCTTGCAGGGGGAAAGTTGTACACCAAAAAGCCGACAGTTCCTGCAAAGAGGGAAAGGGCGAATAATGCGATGATAGTGTCCCCCTGAAGTACCGCAATAATACCGATGAAGAGGGAGGCTACAGAGCTTATGCCCCCGGCGAGACCGTCCATTCCGTCGATCAGATTAACTGCGTTGCTCATACCCACCAGCCAGAAGATGGTAAATACGTACCCGAATACGCCAAGGGGCAGGGAAAAAGAAAATCCCGGCAGGGAAAATTCTGTGTATACGAATCCGAACCCGGTAATGAGGCCGGCAGCCGCTATCTGCAGCAGAAGCTTCCACCGGGCACGGAGGGAAGCGAAGTCATCAGCCAAGCCTGCGCCCAGGACGATGCAGAGCCCTGCAAACAGAGGGACGTAGCGCAACAAGGTCTGGGATGATGGTTCGGTACCGGTTGCAACGGAAAGGATAAAGAAGACGATCAGCCCGAGGAAGAAGGATGAAAATATCCCTAAGCCCCCGATCCTGGGAACATCCCCGGAGTGAATCTTCCGGTGGTCTACGTCGTCGTACCACTTGTACCGGTGGGACAGCCTGATGAGCCACCCGATGATGATAACACTGGAGGTAAAAGTAGCACAGCTGGAGATTAGGACGATTACGGTTGAACTCATGCTTCCTTAATTATAGCACTTTCGATTTTTCTTTGCTCGAAAATGAATTGAATCGGGCAATTTCGTTATTGCCGTTAAGAATAGAATATTTGGAGTAACTATGTCAATTAAACAAACCGCTCGAGGGTGCCCTTGACCGAGGTCCAGAATCCAGGGGACGGGTCGGAAATCATACATGCGAACTCTTCCGGTGTATACACCAGGATGTCCATGGAAGGGATGATGTTTTTTAGATCGAAAAACTCCTCGCTTCTCCGGAGAAACGGCCTATCTGTCTCTTGTACGAGGATGACATCGATATCGCTGAATTTAGTAAAATCATCTGTCGTGAAACTACCGAAAAAGTAGCCGGCCACAACCCGTCCGGCCAGGATACCACGGAAACACTTGATCACTTCTTCCCGGGTCCGGCCGAAGAGGGGGTCCCGTTTTATTGAAACAAGTATATCACTCATTTTCAGCCGTCATCCCTTCGATGATCCGAAGCATATGTTCCGCCATCTTTTCAGCTTCCTCAGCCTGTTCTTGGGTGAAATACTCGTATGGCGCGCCGCTTAGAAACGCATCGGGATACCTGGCGCTTATGTAATACTGGTCCAGGCGCATGGCGATGTTTTCCAGTTCTCCGTTTATCTCCAGGGCCCTAACGATTTCGAGGACAGAGTGGCTCCGTATCTGATCATTCCCTTTATAATAGGCATATGCTTTAACGGCCTTTTCCGCAACCTGCTGAGCGATAAAGCACACCTGGGAGTACCTGCCTGCAGAAAGGGAATCTTTTGCCCAGAGCAGGTCGTTTTTCGCCTGTTTGAGCCAGTCACGCCACCGGTTTTTCATATTGTTTAGGATATTATGCCGAAACAGCATCAAAATCAATCGGTCCCTGGGAATGTGTAATTCCCGGCGGGTAAGTCCCTTTTCCAAACACTGAAAAACCGTTATAGTAGATGACCGCATCAGAAAAGCTATATATTGGAGAATATATTATGGAAAACAGACGATATCTATTTACATCGGAATCGGTAAGTGAAGGTCATCCGGACAAACTGGCGGACCAGGTGTCCGACGCTGTACTGGATGCATGCATCAAGGACGACCCTCACTCCAGGGTTGCCTGTGAAACCTTCACCTCCACCGGCCTGGTACTCATCGGGGGGGAGATAACAACCCACACCTATGTCGATTTTCAGGAAGTTGCCCGGGGCGTGGCCAAGAAGATAGGATACGATAAACCGGAGTTCGGCCTGGATTACGAGTCCATGTCGGTTATGAGTTCGGTCCATTCCCAATCCCCGGATATTTCCCAGGGTGTGTCCGGCGCAGGACTCAAAGAGTACGAAGGGCAGCAGGGCGCCGGGGACCAGGGAATGATGTTCGGGTTTGCCTGTAAGGAAACACCGGAGCTCATGCCTGCACCTATTTCATATGCCCATAAGATTCTTATGTACGCCGCAGAGTTACGGAAAAACGGTTCCATTACCTGGCTCCGGCCGGATTCCAAGAGCCAGGTAACCATCGAATACGATGGTCATACTCCGGTACGGGTACACACGGTAGTTGTATCACATCAGCACGATGAATCTGTCGGGTATGACCAGATCAAACAAGCTATTATAGAAAAGATCATCAATCCTATCCTGGAGCCTACAGGACTTCTGGATAAGGATACGAAGTACTTCGTCAATCCCACCGGCCGTTTTGTCATCGGAGGGCCTCACGGAGACTCCGGTCTTACAGGGCGGAAGATCATCGTCGACACCTACGGCGGTATGGGACGCCACGGCGGCGGCGCTTTTTCCGGGAAAGATCCTTCCAAGGTAGACCGCTCTGCAGCGTACATGGCCCGGTATGTAGCCAAGAACATCGTTGCTGCCGAACTGTGCGAGCGATGTGAAATTGAACTGGCGTATGCTATAGGAATACCTTTCCCTATATCGGTAACGGTGGACACCTTTGGAACTGCCAAGGTAAAGGAAGCCCGCATCGAAGAAGCCGTACAGAAGGTGTTCGACTTGAGTCCCGCCGGTATTATCAAGACTCTTGACCTGTTAAAACCGATCTATCAGAAAACAGCCGCCTACGGCCACTTCGGAAGAGACGATTTTTCCTGGGAACGGACTGACAAGGTGAAGGAACTGCAAAAGGAAGCGGGTTAAGCCGAAATAACTTATCAATAAAGATAAAAAGACCGTTGCGGGTAATCCGGGCGGTCTTTTTTTCAGGTTTTCCTCTTGATTAATGTGTTGCCTGTGATATATTGTTCAAGGTCTGAACATAGAATATTCAGATTTTACTACGGTTGGCTGATGGGAGAGCCTGTTTCGGCGGCCTTTTTGAAGTCCTCCTGCCATTTTTCTTCCCGTTCCGGTGCGTCAGGGAGCACAGCAAGGGAGAAAATTTATCACGAAGCCTGAACCTGAAGACCTTATGATTGACCCCTTAAAAACAACGAAAAAAGAATTGATTGACTCGATTACTTCGGTGTTGAAAAGAGAACAGAATATTCTCTTTGCCTACCTGTTTGGATCGTCTTCCAGGAATAATGCAGGTACGTTGAGTGATGTCGATATTGCAATATATGTTTCAGATGTTGATAATCTATTTGACTATGGATTAGGTGTACATCATGCCTTATCAAAAATGATATCCGGAAATATTGATCTCGTGGTTTTGAATACGGCTAAGAACCTGATCCTTATCTACAACATTACACGGAAGGGAGAGCTCCTCTTCTGCCGTGATGATGAAGCCCGCATTAACTATGAACTACTGAGATTTCATGAATATTTAGATTTTAAAGAGAATCCTGTGTTTCAATATGCTGGATCAAATACATAAGAAAATAAAAAAAATCGAACACTATGTCTCCATTCTCAGAGAATTGAAGGATGACTGTGAGAAAAGAATCCTGAAAGATGAGGTATATAGAGGAGCAGTCATTTATTACCTTTATGTTACTGCGGACAGCTGCATTTCACTTGCGGAATTGATCGTGAAATGGAAGGAATTTGAAGAGCCTCAAAGCTATGCGGAAACGATCGATATCCTCGGCGACCATGGTGTTCTTCCCGGTGATTTTGCTTACGAGTTTGCCCGTATTGCCTCATTCAGGAATTTTCTTGCCCATGATTATGAACGGACCGACTATATTCAAATCTGCAAAACACTGTTATCAAGGCTCAGCCATATTGATAGGTACTTACAGCATATACGTGATTTCATATAGTGTCATGTACACCGATTAACAACCATGACCGGAACGACAGAAAAAGAACTGGAAATTTTGGAATACATCCACTCCCAGAAAAACACGGTGCCCCAGCGGGACCTTGCCCGGGTAGCAGGTCTCTCCCTGGGCATGACGAATGCCATCCTTAAGCGCCTCAT
>JAJSAL010000131.1 GCA_024274705.1 Spirochaetota bacterium | reverse complement strand
TCTTGATTCTCCTATGCACTTTTATACTTTTCCTGCGGCTGTTTTCCGCTTCCACCCCGCCGTTTAAGAGAGGGTCTTGATGTTGTCCGGTATGTCAAATAGATACTATTGAGATATATGAGATCACTTTATAAAGTCCGGGAAAAGAGGCTTTTTACTTGTGGAATGGAGGAACGGACTTAATTTAACTATGCATGTGGTAGGACATTTTTCCAGCGGTTCCTCCCAGTTATTATTCTCCTTGAGTTTCGGAGTATCAAGCCATGCCAGATTATTATCCACCTTAAAAAGTGCAGGAGATAATTTTTCACATATTTTACAGGCGATACAACCGACAGGACAGACCTTTCTTACCGTTTTACCTTTATCAAGAGAATTGCACGCAACAGTAACTAAAGGATAACTGCCGTCCCAGAGCTCCAGAGAAATTATGCCACGTGGGCATGCTTTCACGCACTTTCCACAGCCTGTACATGTTACCAGGTCTATCTTCGGAAGTCCCTCCACCATGCGGATAGCATCAAACGGGCAGACCTCCTTACAGTCTCCGTATCCGAGACAGCCGTAGGTACAGGCCAATTCCCCTCCGGCTACCATAACTTCGGCGCTGCAGCTCTTAAGCCCGCGGTAATCTGCACGAAGTTTTCTCTCCTTAAGCCCGGCTCCGCAGTGAACAACGGCTACTTTTTTTTCCGGTGCTGTACTTTCCACACCCAGTACAGCAGCCAGACGTTTGGCAACTTCCACACCGCCAGGTACACACCCGTTTACAGGTACTTTCTTTGCAATGAGCCTTTCTGCAAAAAGCTGACAGCTTGCGACGCCACAGGCACCGCAGTTAACTCCGGGTAGTATGGCTTTTACTTCCTCCACACGTGGATCATCTTTAACGGACATTTTCTTACTGAAGAAAGCAAGAATAAAGGCGAAAAAGGCTCCCAAACCAGCCATACTCAATACGGCTACCAGGGTTACAGTATTCATTCTTTTTACTCCGAAAACACGTTTTTAAGCAGAAGGCATTCCGGCAAAGCCCATAAAAGCAAGAGCCATAAGACCCGCTACGAGAAGTGTGATAGCAGCTCCTTTAAAGGGCATGGGAACATCGGCAAACTCCAGTTCTTCCCGGATACCGGCCATAATTACGATTGCAAGGGTAAACCCTATTCCCGACCCGAAACCAAATATTATACTCTGTATAAAATTGTATTCACGTAAAACCAGAAACAGAGCACTGAAAAGGATTGCGCAGTTTGTGGTTATCAGGGGAAGGTAAATACCAAGAGTATTGTAGAGCCCCCGGCTGTTTTTCTTGATAAACATCTCTACCAGTTGAACGAGAGAAGCAATAACAATAATATCTGTGACATATTCAAGAAAAGGAAGATTAAATCTTGCAAGAATATATGTATGAATGAGCCAGACTGCAGGTGCAGTAATAGTCATTACAAAGATAACGGCCATTCCCATATTTAAGCTCGCCGTAACCTCGTCGGATACTCCGATAAAAGGGCATATTCCCAGAAAATACTTCAGTACAAAGTTGTTTACCAGGATAGCGCTTATAAAGATTAAGAGAAACTCACTCATATCCTATTCCCTTTTGTAAGCGGTACGCCTGTTTTTTATTTTTTTTATGCGTGAACATATTGATAACACCTATCATTGTTCCAAGAGTAAGAAACGCTCCTGCAGGCAGCAGCATTATAGCCCAGGGGCGGAACCAGCCGCCTGTTTCTAAAAGGTCCAGAATCCTCCATCCGAATATAGTTCCGGAACCTAACAGTTCCCGGATGCTGCCAAGAGCAATAAGGGCGGCGGTAAAACCTATTCCCATTCCCAAAGCATCGGCGATGGCACGATGAACCGGCTTTTTGGATGCGAAAGCTTCCTGCCTGGCGAGAATTAAGCAGTTGACAACTATTAAAGGGATATAGGGCCCCAGTGCTTTACTGATAGAAGGGAAGTTTCCTTTAAGAAAGAGATCCACTATTGTTACAAATGTTGCAATAATAACAACAAAGGAGGCAGTTCTAACCTCATAGGGAAAAACCTTCCGGAAAACAGAGATAATAATGCTGCTGCACAGGAGGACAAATGCAGTAGCCAATCCCATGCTGAGACCATATACAGCGGCATTGGTTACAGCAAGAGTCGGACACATACCCAACAGCTGCCGGAATACAGGATTTTCTTTCCAGAGCCCCTTAAGAGTATCTTTTATTAAAACATACTGCCTCATCCTAACCGTTACCTTCTTTTAAAATATTCTTTCATATCAATTCTGTTTGAATGTTTTCACAACCTTACCGATTTCCCTGTTAAGCATATTAACAATCGCTTTCGAGCTGATTGTTGCTCCGGTTATGGCATCTATTTGACCCGGTTTTTTAGGTGTGGCAGGATTCCTGTTTTTAACATACGTTATCTCCTGCTTTATAGAAAGCTCCTTAAACTGCTCTTTGAATTGACTACCGGTAATCTTTCCTACCAAACCCGGTGTTTCCACACTTTCTAAAACTTCTATTCCCAGTAATGTGCTCATGCTGTTGTCAAGACCGACCATTAACAGGATTGTCCCCTGAAAGCCCGGCCCTTCCACTTGAAACGCTATTCCCGCAGGATTCTTTTTCCTGCCCAGCCCTCTGTAGATTATTAAACCATCCTTTTTTTCGATACGGTAGTCCTTTGCTTCCGGGAGAACAGTGAAAATAGCTTTTTTTAACCTTTTCAACTGCTGCTGTTCTATAAGAGGCTCCGCGCGTTTATAAACTTCTGCTAAGCTTAATCCGGAAACAATTCCTACAACTGTTAAAACAATTACCATTTTAAACGTACGGGGCATCTTTTTTCCTTCTTCCATGTTTCCCGAAAGGTTTTGGACGGATATACCGGTTTATAAGGGGAACTGTCATATTCATTAACAGTATGGAATACATCACCCCTTCCGGCAGGCCGCCCCAAATCCTGATAACTATCAAAAGGATGCCGCTGCCGATGCCGAAAATCCATCTTCCTGCTTTTGTTACTGGAGTTGTTACGGGATCGGTAGCCATAAAGAAAGCTCCCAGAAGAAGCCCTCCGGAAAGTACCTGGAAAAAAGGAGAAGGGAACGTAGCAGGATTCATCAGGTGAATAAATTCACCCAATAAAAAAACAGAAAAAATATAACCCGCAGGTATCCGCCAATCTATGTAGCCTCTCCATATCAGAAAAGCTCCGCCCAAAAGAATAGCTATAGCAGAAGTTTCTCCCAGCGATCCGGCAGTTTGCCCTAAAAAGAGGTTAAGCAGCGGGGTTGCCGCTCCCTGGAACTTCATAAGGCCTAAAGGAGTGGCTGTTGTAACGGCATCCAGGCTGAAAGGTTTTACCCATGTAGTAAGAAGTACGGGAAAAGAAGCCATGAGAAAAGCTCTTCCCGCCAGGGCGGGGTTAAAGATATTATACCCCAGTCCTCCGAATATCTGTTTTCCCAAGGCAATGGCAATTACTGCTCCTAAAGCGGCTGTTCCGGGGGGAATACCCGGAGGAAGAACCATAGCAAGGAGAAGTCCTGTTACCAGCGCACTGCCGTCGGACAGTGTAACCTTCTTATGGCGGGCCTTCTGAAAAAGCGCCTCTGTCAATGAGGAGGTTACAATGCAGACAACAATAAGAATTACCGCTTTCATTCTGAAATAGTAAATTGAAGCAGCTGCCGCAGGAATCAATGTATATAGAACACCCCGCATCATGGAACCAACAGTCACTCCGCTGTTTATATGCGGCGGTGCAGTGATAATAAAACCTTCTTTCATGGTCGGCCTGTCCTTTGAATTTCCGATTTCCCCAATTTAAACAGATGCACAAGAGGAATATGGGCAGGGCACACATATTCACAGCAGCCGCATTCCAGACAATCCGAAAGGTTGTAGTTTTGTAGTTCTTCACATCGGCCGGCTTTAATCTGTTTTCTCATCTCTGTTGGTAATAACCCCATGGGGCAGACATCCACACAGCGTGCACAGTGAATACAGGGCAGCTCCTCATGAAGAGAAATCTCTTTTCCACCCAAACAGAGAATACCCGTAGTTCCTTTAATAACGGGAACGTCCAGACTGTACTGGGCCGGTCCCATCATCGGCCCTCCGGTTATTACTTTAGCGCAATTCCCGGTTACACCCCCGCACTCCTCTATCAGATCGCCGATTCGGGTTCCTATCCGTGCCAATAAATTAACGGGATTTTTTATCATTGTCCCTGTCACGGTAACTACCCGTCGGTACAGCGGCCTGCCGAAAGTAACGGCTTCATAAACAGACAGGGCGGTTCCCACATTGCTGACCATGCAGCCTGCATCCATCGGCAGACCGCCTCCTGGTATTTCTCTGTTAAGGATAGTTTTTATTAATTGTTTCTCACCCCCCTGCGGATATTTTACTGTTAAGGGAATTACTATTATATTTTTTTCATTTGTAAGAGCTTCCTTCATTACTCTGATAGCTTCCGTTTTATCTTTCTCAATACCCACGTAGGCCTTCTCTGTATTCAGGATTCTCTTTATTATCCTTAATCCTCCTATAACCTCTTTTGTTTTCTCCACCATAATTCTGTAATCACCGGTAAGATAGGGTTCGCATTCCGCCCCGTTCAAAATGAAAGTATCTACTTTTTTCCCCCTGGGCAGAAAAAGTTTTACATGAGCGGGAAAAGCAGCTCCTCCCAGACCCACAATCCCCGCGTTTATTATTAGTTTCTTAACTTCCTCAGAAGAAACATGTTCCGGGTCCCTGGAAGAAAATATCTCATGCTCATTTTTTCCGTCCCCCTCTATAACCACAGCCATGGCATCACCCAGTACCGGGTGGGGGCGGTTTTCGATTGCCGTAACCCTTCCTGACAGTGATGAATGTACGGAGGCCGAAATAAATTTACTGCTCTGTCCGATTAACGTTCCGACCTTAACCGCATCTCCGGGCTTAACAAGGGCCTCGGCAGGTGCACCGATATGCTGGCTCAATGGGATGACAACTTTTTCGGGGAGCTTTGCTTCCCTTAAAGGTTTATCACGAGTCAGTTCACGAAAATACCGGGGATGAATTCCGCCTCGAAAAGCCCGCACCATTCATTTTCCTTAATCTACTTGAGGTTAGAATGATTTTCGGAAGCAATGTAACTCCCCTTAACCGCAGCAGCCTTTTTTCTTCTCTTTCATGTACTGCATAGGATCCTTGTCAAAGGCTTTCTTACAACCAACAGAGCAGAAATAAAAAGATTTTTCCATATGCATGCTTACAGCTGCTGCTTTGTCGACATCCACCTCCATTCCGCAAACCGGATCTTTAACTTTTATACCCATTTTCCTGCCTCCTGAAAATAAGTATACTATACCCCCCTACAGTATATCAAGAGTAATAAATAAACTTTTCCATCGCTTCCTTTCTAAAAAAACGGTTTCCTACAATACTCGCTGGCTTTTGTTGACAATATACGAAAAACGCAATAAAATATAGAATAAATACGAAAACAAAAATTTAAAGGAAGGCAACTATGAAAATCGGAGTATTAAGAGAGATCAAGCCCAGGGAATACAGGGTCGGCCTTACTCCGGATTGTGTGCGGACCTATGTTTCCGGCGGCCATACTGTTTTTATCGAGAAGGGGGCCGGTGTCGATACCGGTTTTACCGATGAAGAATACAAGGGGGCCGGCGGGGTGATCCTGGCGGATAAGAAAAAGATTTTCGAAGATGCGGAAATGATCATTAAAGTAAAAGAACCCTTAAGCGAGGAGTTTGCCCTGTTTCATGAGGGGCATATTCTGTTCACTTACCTCCATCTGGCGGCTTCAAAAGAGGTTACCGGGATGCTTCTTGCAAAAAAAGTAAAGTCTGTTGCCTACGAGACTATTGAAACAGCGTCGGGCAGTCTTCCCTGCCTGAAGCCTATGAGCGAGATAGCAGGGCGTTTGAGCGTACAGGAAGGAGCCAAGTATCTGGAAAAGACATTCGGGGGGCGGGGAGTCCTTCTTGGGGGTGTTCCCGGGGTTACCAGGGGTAAAATCGCCATCATAGGCGGAGGCATCGTCGGAATAAATGCCTGCAAGATTGCCGTTGGGATCGGTGCAGATGTTACCGTTCTTGATGTGAATGCAGACAGGCTGGCTTATCTGGATGATATCTTCAGTACCCGTATTACGACGCTGTACAGTACGAACAGCAACATCGAAAAAGTTCTCTTTGAGAGCGACCTGGTGATCGGTGCTGTTCTGGTTACCGGAGCAAAGGCTCCCCAGCTTGTCCGGCGGAACCATCTGTCCCGGATGAAGAAGGGGGCTGTTATCGTGGATGTTGCAGTAGACCAGGGTGGCTGTGTAGAGACCAGTCATCCCACGACCCATGACGACCCGGTGTTCGTGGTAGACGGTGTTGTTCATTACTGTGTTGCAAATATGCCTGGCGCCGTGGCCCTTTCGTCAACCCAGGCCCTGACCAGTACGACTCTGCCTTATGGACTCATGATAGCCGATAATGGTCTGGAGCATGCCTGCAGAATGTCCGCACCCCTGCGGCAGGGACTTAACACGTACGGCGGCAGGTGTACATATCCTCAGGTTGCTTCCACCTTTGATCTCGAATGGACGCCCGCGGAGGAATTGATAGGATGAGTATGCAGCCGGATGCGACTGACTGGAACATCATCAATATCCTGAGAGAGGGATACACCACGAACAGTGCAGTAGCCCAGAAACTGAATGTTTCTGAGGGTATGATCAGGCAGAGGATAAAACGGATGAAGGAGGCTCATATCCTTTCCATACGGGCACTGATAAACCCGGAAGTATTGGCGAATCAGCAGCTTGCCATGATCGCGGTAACTGTAAAAGAGAGCAGAACGCTGGATCTGAAAGCAAAGGAGATAGCCGAACTGGAACACGTGCTGGAAGTTTCCATCGTCTCCGGCCAGTATGATTTGCTGGTGGAAGTGCTGGTGGATTCAAACAGGGGGCTGGTTACGTTTCTTACTGAAATCCTCTCGAAAATAGAAGGGATAGCTGCAACCCAATCATTCATCCTACTTAAATCATACAACAAGTACGTCTGATTCCGGATACAACTCTCAACACAAGCAGCATTGTCTCTCCCGGTGCGAATGCTTATACTTGCGAGTATGATGGTTGCATCGTACCGGGTCAGGCTTCTCCTCACCCTGAGTGTTATTCTCGTCACCTCATTTTTAACGTTAAGTTTCATCAACTTCAATACGGCCAGGCAGTCGGCCCGGCGGGAGATCATCACGTCTTCTCTTCCCCTCACCAGGGAAAACATCTACTCGGAGATCATGAACGATCTGGTTCCCCCTATCAATATTGCCTCCCTTATGGGAAATGATTCATTTCTTATCGACTGGATTGTGGAGGGTGAACAGGACCAGTCAAAGATCACTCAGTATCTTTCCACAATCCGGCGGCAGTACGGTTACTTTTCAGTTTTCTTTATTTCAGAGACTACTAAAACCTATTACTACTTCGGTGGGATACTGAAGCAGATTTCCCCTTCGGATCCGCACGATGTCTGGTACTTCAGATTTATAGAAACAGGAGACCAATATGATCTCGATGTGGATACAAACGAGGCGGCAGACGATTCTCTTACGATATTCATCAATTATCGCCTGGAAGATTCCAGGGGCAACCTGCTGGGGGTAACCGGAGTCGGTATTGAAATGAAAAACTTCTCGTATTTTCTTCGCAATACCCAGGAAAAGTATGACCGGAGGGTCTTCCTGGTCGACGAAAAGGGGATTATTCAGGCCCACTCGCAGATTGATATGATAGGAACGACCTCCATTTTCGATATGCCCGGGCTGGACGGAATTTCCGGGAATCTTCTCATCGTCTCGGAAAACCCCATCAATCACGAGTACCGCATCAACGGTCGACACACCATGGTTACTGCACGGTATATTCCGGAAATCGACTGGTTTTTAATCGTTGAGCAAGATGAAGAATCGGCCCTCAATGCAGCGAGAATGAACCTGTTCAGGACCCTTCTCATCGGATTGGCTACATCTGCAGTGATTATCACGGTCAGTTATTTTGCTGTGCGCTTTATACAGGGAAAGCTGGAATACATGACGGTAACGGACGATCTTACCCGGACTGCGAACAGGCGGGAGTTCGGACGTCAATTCGAAAAAGCGGTCTACCGGCATAAACGGTACAGCAGTCCCATATCGGTTATCCTGATCGATGTGGATCGTTTCAAGGAGATAAATGATACGAAAGGGCATCTTGCAGGAGACGAAGTACTGAAGCGTGTTTCCCTGTGTTTTAAAGACAACCTGCGGCCCACGGACCTTCTCGCACGCTGGGGGGGAGATGAATTTATTATTCTGGCAGAATCAGACGGAAACCAGGCGCTTGACACGGCGAAACGGCTGTGCAGAGCCGTTCAGGAGATCGATTTCAGTCCCGAACTCGAATCCATAGGGAACATTACCATCAGTTGCGGCGTTACCGGGTTCCTTCCTGGAGACACCATCGATTCTATAACACACAGGGCGGACCAGGCTCTCTACCGGTCCAAAGAGGCCGGGAGAAACAGGGTCAGCCTGGCAACCTAGAACTCCGCGGTGTTGACGGCCCGGGGGAACGGAATTACATCGCGAATATTCTGCATCCCGGTAATGTACTGGATAAACCGTTCCAGGCCGAGCCCGAACCCCGCATGAGGTACCGTTCCGTAAGAGCGGAGATCCAGGTACCACCAGTAGTCCTCTTTTGGCAGTCCCATCTCCTTTATCCGGGTTTCCAGTTTGGTCCTATCGGATTCTCTCTCACTGCCCCCGATAATTTCTCCCAGCCGGGGTACCAGGATGTCCATGGCGGCAACGGTTCTACCGTCATCGTTCTGCTTCATGTAGAATGCTTTGATCTCCTTAGGATAGCCCGTGACAATAACCGGCTTCCGAAAAACCTCTTCCGTCAGATACTTTTCATGTTCCGACTGAAGATCTGCACCCCAGAATGGCTTGAATTCGAAGGACCTGTCCGCTTTTTCCAGATGATCGACCGCTTCATCATAGGTTATCCGGGCGAAATCAGCGTCCAGGACATGATGAAGGGAGGCCGTAACTCCCTTTTCTACCCAGGTGTCGAAGAAATTCATATCTTCCGTACAGTGGTCAAGGACGTAGGAGATGATATGTTTCAGGAATTCCTCTGCCAGGTCCATGTTCCCATGGATATCGCAGAATGCCATTTCCGGTTCAACCATCCAGAATTCCGCCAGGTGCCTGCTGGTGTTCGAATTTTCCGCCCGGAAGGTAGGCCCGAAGGTGTACACGTTTGTAAGGGCAAGAGCATACACTTCCCCTTCCAACTGACCGCTTACCGTCAGGGATGCCTTTTTACCGAAAAAGTCTTTGGTGAAATCCACTTCACCATTCTCTTTCACCGGTATGTCCTTAAGGGGCAGGGTGGTAACCTGAAACGTTTCACCGGCTCCTTCACAGTCGTTGGATGAGATGATCGGCGTGTGGACATAGATGAATCCCCGCTCCTGAAAAAAGGAGTGAATTCCGTAACAGACGGCATTTCTCACCCTGGCAACAGCACCGAAAGTGTTGGTCCTGGGACGCAGATGGGCAATCTCTCTGAGGAATTCGAAGGAATGACGTTTCTTCTGCAGGGGATAATCCTCCGGAGAAGGTCCGATTAATGCAACAGCTGTTGCATTGAGTTCCAGCTTCTGATTTTTCCCCAGGGATGGCGCTATGTCCCCCTGTACGGAAACACTGGCTCCTGTCCTTAAGGAGGGTACCAGGTCTGCCAGCTCTTTTCGCTGATGGTCCAGGACCACCTGGAGGTTCTTCAGGCATGAGCCGTCATTTACTTCGAGAAATGTAACATTCTTCGATGTCCTCACTGTACGGATCCATCCGTGTATTTCAACGTAGCGGTGATCCGGTTCCATGTTCAGAATTTCCTTTATCCTCTGTTCATTCATCCTCTTGCCTCTTCCTGTCATGGTGTAGGGATACTGATATCACAGCGGGAGGATATAGTAAACCACCGGCATTTCACCAGGCATGCTCATGAAGAGTGCTCCGTTCGGAGATTGTTTCCCCTTGTGACCTTAGGTCCTATTTGGTATTCTGTGGACATGATGGGGAAATGGGAATGATACAGATCATCGGTACCAGGAAGAATGGGGACACACGGAAAGCGGAACGTTTTTTCAAGGAGAGAGGTGTACCGTATCAGTTCGTAGATCTGACAGAGCGCCCCCTTTCCCAGGGAGAACTGCAGAATATCAGCCGGAGCATACCTCCCGGAGACTTGATAGATACAGAGAGTAAGGAATATGTGAAGAGAGGTATGAAGTACATGGAGTTTGACTGTATAGAAGAACTCTTAGAGCATCCCCTTCTCATGAAGGTTCCCGTTGTACGGTGGAATCGCCGGGCTGTAAATGGAATCCGGACGGATACCTGGAAGCAGTGGGCTGATGAAGCCAAAGGTGCCGTGTGATGGATGGTTCATCAGAAGAGGTGTTTATCGATTCCGAGGTTGGTAAGCTGGAAAAAGTGCTGGTCCACAGTCCGGGTCTGGAAATCGAGGTCATGACGCCCAAGACCGCGGAACGGGTACTGTATAATGACATCATCCCGTATTCTGTGGTTGCCGAAGAACACCGTGTCCTGAAAAAGGTGTTGAGCCTGTTCTGCTCGGTTTTCGAGATACGTGATTTCCTCCTGGATGTCCTGCTCCGCGAAGAAGTACGTGTTCATTTCGTTGAAACCGTAGCGGAGCGCTTTTCCATCGAACACAGGAAGGAAGAGCTTCTGAACCTGGAAGCGGAGCAGCTGGTTCGGGTTCTGGTGGGAGGACTCCCGGAAAAAAAGGAGAGTCTTACCAGCTTCCTATCGGACAGGGAATTCGATCTGAATCCTCTTCCGAACCTCTATTTTACACGGGACAGCGCAATGGTGTTCCGTAATGGAGTGATAACCGGAGCCATGGCCCATAACGTCCGGAGACTGGAAGCGATGATCATGAAATGCATCGTTTCTCATCATACGGAACTGAAAAAGGGCACACTCCTTTTTGACGGAAGTATCGTGTCGGACAGTGGGGTCACCCTGGAAGGTGGGGATTTCCTGGTCGTTTCTCCGGGAGTACTTCTGATGGGAATTTCCGAACGTACCACCACCGGAGCTGTCGATGTGCTGGCAGACCGGTTGTGCTCATATACCGGGGTACCCCTGGACATGATAGCGGTGGTTCTCCCTCATGAGAGGGCTACGATACATCTGGATATGATTTTTACCCTTATCGATAAAAACCAGGCCCTTGTATACGAACCGTACATACTGGGAAACGAAAAGCTGCCGGTTATCTCCATGCATGTCGATCCTTTGGGAAAAAAAACACTTAAAAGGGAGGGACATCTCCTGGAAGCCCTTGAGACCGCCGGCTGTCCTGTAGAGCCTGTACTGTGCGGGGGCGGTGATATAAGGCGTCAGCAGCGGGAACAGTGGATGTCCGGTACCAATGTGCTCTGTGTAGAGCCGGGCACAATTATCGGCTATGACTGCAATGTTTCCACCTTCGAAGCACTGGGCAAAAAAGGGTATACCATCCGGAACGCCCGGGACTTTCTGTCCGGGGATGATTCTGTCGATCAGTACCAAAAACTCGCCATCGGCATTCCCGGTGTCGAACTCGCCCGGGGCGGCGGAGGGGTCCGCTGTATGACCATGCCCTTTCTACGCGAAAGCATTCGGTAATCCATGGCAGAACTGGGAATAAGGTTCGCAATTCTAGGCAGCGGTTCCGACGCAAATGCCTACATATTCAGCACAGGCGGCTGTTCGATTGTCGTTGACAACGGGTTCTCTGCTAAGGAATGCACCCGGCGGATGATCGAACTCGGTTTCGATCCCTGGACGGTGAAAGCCGTTTTTGTAACACATACCCATTCGGACCACGTGCGGGGTGTACGGGTGCTCTCTAAGCAGCTTAAAGCGCCGGTATACAGCCACCCGGGATGCAGGCTGGAGCGGGCCATCGGGGGGAAGGTATACAACAATCTTTCTGTGGATCCTGCCTCACCCTGCCGGGTCGAAGCTCTCGAGGTCCAGCCTTTTTACAGTTCCCATGATTCGCCTTTTTCCCTGGGCTATCATATACGTGCCGAAGGTGTCCATTTCTCGATTATCACGGACACGGGATGCATTACTGAAAAGATGTACTCCTACGCAGGGGAATCGGATGTTCTCTTTCTGGAATCCAACTATGATGAAGAGATGCTTGAAACCGGACCGTATCCCGGTGTGCTGAAAAAACGAATTGCTTCAGAACAGGGACACCTTTCCAACGTCGATGCAATTGATGTACTCAACCGCCTGGAAGAAGATGGGACGTCCCGGACAGGTATCGTCTATTTCTGTCATATGTCGAAGAACAACAATTCACCGGAGAAACTGGGGGAGAGTGTTCAAGGATTGCTTAAATGGAGTAAACGGTTTACCATTTGTCCTCGCGGTTCGATGCATAAAGATGAAGTGAAACCATGAAAAGAACGAGTGATCTCCACATCAGTTCAAGGGTCTCCCTTATTTCGCCGAAAGAGCTGGCGGAAGAATTTCCGCTGACGGAAAAGAGCAGTGACGTCATATATAACGGACGAAAGGTGATACGGGACATACTGGAAAAGCGGGATAAACGGCTTCTCTCCCTGGTAGGACCCTGCTCGATCCATGATATCCGTTCTGCCGAAGATTATGCAGTCCGCCTTAAAAGCTTAAGTGAAACAATACAGGACAGGATTTTCGTGATTATGCGGGTGTATTTTGAGAAACCCAGGACGACCATCGGTTGGAGGGGGCTCATAGTGGACCCCCACCTGGATGGTTCCTACGATATCGGCCAGGGATTGAAGATCGCCCGAAGGCTCCTGCTGGACATCACGGAAATGGGTCTGCCTGTAGGCTCTGAGGTGCTGGATCCCATCGTTCCCCAGTACATCGCGGACCTGATAAGCTGGGCTGCCATCGGTGCGAGAACAACTGAGAGCCAGACCCACCGGGAACTGGCAAGCGGTCTTTCCATGGCAGTAGGATTCAAGAACTCAACCGGCGGAAATCTGCAGATTCCCATGGATGCCCTCAAGTCGACGATACATCCCCACAGTTTTATCGGTATCGATCATGAAGGCCGTACCTGTATCCTCTCCACAACGGGGAACAAAGCGGTCCATCTGATCATGCGGGGAGGGAGTTCCGGTCCTAACTACTATGAAGAAAACGTGGAAGAAGCAGAGGAACTGTTCAAACAGATGGGTTTAGAACCGGTGATAATGATCGACTGCAGCCATGCCAATTCCGGGAAGCTGCATACCCGTCAGGAAAGGGTGTTGAACGCGGTTCTGGACCAGAAACAGCGCGGGAGAGACTCTATCATCGGGTTTATGCTGGAAAGTAATTTAAAAGAAGGCAGACAGGACCTTTCTCCACGGCTGGAAGACCTGGAATACGGCAAATCCGTAACAGATGAATGCATCGGGTGGGAGAAAACGGAAGAACTCCTTCTCCATGCCCACGATGTTATGGGCCGTACCTGATCTGCCGAAGGAGATAACCATGGCAAAAAAAGCAGCGGTACTGCTGGCACCTGGTTTTGAGGAAGTTGAAGCCGCGACACCTATCGACTTTTTACGGAGGGCAGGGATCGATGTCATTGTTGCAGGGGTAGGGGGAACATCCATCGAAGGGGCCCATGGCCTGACATTCCTGGCGGATACAACGGTAGAAAAGCTTTCTTCTGATCTGGATGCGGTGGTAGTGCCCGGGGGTATGCCCGGGGCAGCCAATCTGGCGGCTTCTTCAGCAGTGGGAGCTTTGATCAAGGGTATGTTCACAAGGGGGAAACTGGTGGCCTCCATCTGTGCTTCACCGGCGGTAGTGTTATCGCCCCTGGAAGTACTGGAAGGAAAGAAGGCAACCTGTTATCCCGGATTCGAGAAAGACCTGACCTGCGGCACTTTCAGTGAAGAACGGGTCGTTCATGACGGAAACGTGATTACCAGCCGTGGTCCCGGAACAGCTGCGGAGTTTTCTCTTACAATTATCGAATATCTTTCAGGAGAACAGGCATCCCGCGGTATCCATGAGGCGACTTTGCAGAAATAAGGAGCACCCCCGGGGTGCTCCTGTGTAAACCCCATGTCCCGGGGGTATCCCCGGGTTGATCAGCACCTTCTTATCTGGAGGGTGAGTGGTTTTTCCAGGTGGTTTTCTTCTAGCAGCCGCTGATCATTGAATATTTCAAGGCTTGGCCCGTCCGCGGTAATGCGGCCGTGATTGAGAACGATTGTGCGTTCGCACAGATCGAGTACCAGGTCCAGGTCATGAGTCGCGATTATTTTCGTGTGTGTGAAGCCTGAGAGGAGATGGATCAACTGACGCCTCGATTTCGGGTCGAGCCCTGAACTCGGTTCGTCCATGAGAAGGATATCCGGTTTCATGGCAAGCACCGTTGCTATGGCTACAGCCCTTTTTTCCCCTCCGGATATCTTGAAAGGCGGCCGGTCGGCAAGGTGGGAAATTCCTACCTCATTAAGGGCGTGAGCTACCCGCTGTTCAACTTCGTCCTTAGGCAGTCCTAAGTTGAGTGGCCCGAAGGCAACATCATCGAATACACGGGGCATAAAAAGCTGATCATCCGGATCCTGGAATATGATGCCTACTCTCCTGCGTATGTCATGGAGATTCTTATCTGTAATAGGATAGTCTCCGATGCGTACTTCCCCATGACCGGGGAAAATACAGCCGTTTAAGTGCTGAAGGAGGGTCGATTTCCCGGCGCCGTTTGCACCTACCAGTCCTACCGATTCGCCGTGAAGGATACGAAAGGATACTCCTTTTAAACCGGGTGTTCCATCCGGGTAGGTATATGCTGCATCTATCGCTTCTACAATGTGATGGCTCATGAAAAGATCCTTGAAAAAAGTATTTCCAGCATTCCCGGAATATCGAACAGACGGATCGCCGCAAAGTATCCGCACCAGGAGGTGATAAAAAGAACATCCCTCCCACGGATCCTGGATTCCCGGGACAGCTTAAGGGTTCCGTCGAATCCCCGGGAGATCATGGCTGTATATATCCGCTGGGCCCTGTCCAGGGTCCGGAGAAGGAGCTGGCCCACCAGGGAGCCGAACACCTTCAGGTCCATACCCCGTTTCCGGAAGGACCGGACTGAATGAGCCCGGGTAAGCCGGATGCCTTCTTCTACAAGGATAAAGAGATAGCGGTACAAAAACATCAGCTGAAGAACGAATACCACCGGTACCCGCAGCCGGGAAAGGGCAAGACACACATCGTAGAAACCGGTGGTGCTCACCAGGATGAGGGAGGAGCTGACGGTAAGAACGAATTTGATCAGGATGACCAGAAACGATATCCACCCGCCGGAAATGGGCAGTCCGTTTATAAAATAGAGAGGGACCCTGTCGAACAGGGGGTTGAAAATCCCGATGAGTACTGCAAAGGGGGAAACGATCAGGACCCTCTTGAGTATAGACTTCAGCGGTATGTTGCCGGAAGTCACCATTACCACGGGAAACAGGACCAGTGGAACGAGCTGACGTGCTTCGTACTTGCCGAAAGACGTTACGATGATGATAAAGACGAAGGTGGTAAGCAGTTTTATCCGGGAATCCAGGGTATGTACCGGAGAAACACCGTAGGAGAGCTCATCCAGTTCTCCCAGCGCTGAGAAACCGCTACCTAAGTTGCTCATTGTTAGACATGCTCCGCTTTCCGAATTTTTTCAGCAGGTATCCTACAAGTACGACAATACCAAGGGTGAGAAGAATGCCGACGATCCCGGAAAGGGATGTGCCGGGATCAGCTTTCCCGGCAGGTTCAGCTGCCCTCTCTTTGAATGCATAATCCGGAAGGATAGCTGTCTTTTCCTGGGCTTCGGACAGTACACGGTGAGCTGCAGTACTGCTTCCGGTGATTTCTTCACTGCCGGAAGTTCCGGCTATGGCCCACTCAAGACCGTCCGGATGCGAAGAGGCAAACCAGGATACCCCGCCCCCGGTAATACCGGCAAGCACGAGAAAAAGGATGACCAGTTTCCGCATGGAAAACTGTTTCGGTTTTTCCCGGACCTGGAGAGAGAGGATATCCGGTCGTGCATCCAGGATAAACACTGCTATAACCGCGGTAACGATCCCCTCGACGACGCCGATGGCAAGATGGATAGGCTGCATCAGAAGGAGAAAAGTACCGAAAGGAAGCTCGGTGATGCCTGAGAACAGTGTTTCCAGGACAACGCCTAAGGAACCAAGCTGCAGTCCGATAACCGCCGCCAGGATGGAACCGAAAAAGAGTCTTCCCTTTCCAGGGTTGTCCCCTGCAATGTTCCGGAAGATGAGAGGATACGCAACGAAACAGGGAAAGAAGCCCAGGTTGAAGATGTTGCTTCCCAGGGCGAGGAGGCCTCCGTCGGCAAAAAAGAAGGCCTGTACCGTAAGGATAGATGCTATGGTGATAAATGAAGCATAGGGCCCTAACAGGATTGCCAGAAGAAGTCCACCCCCGATATGACCGCTGGATCCGGTGCCGGGAATGGTGAAATTGATCATCTGCGCTGCAAACACAAAAGCACCCATCACTCCCATAAGAGGGATCCTGCTCTTATCCATTGAAGATGTTACCTTTTTAGCGGAATAGGCGGTCAGTCCGGCAGTAGCCGCCCACATAGTACCCCCTACCACAGGGTTTATCAGTGCATCAGCCATATGCATATGCGTTCCTCCTGAAATAGTATGCTTTTATAGAAAACGTAGCACGAATTAGTAATTCGTGTCAACAGTTGTGCAGCTATTAATAGGGATTTTATCGAGGAGGACGATTTTTAATCTCTTCGTGTCGTGGCTTATGCACCTGTGTCAATTCTCACGAACATTTCCCCCGGCCTGTCTTCCTGTGCTGAGGTACAACTGCCTTTGAAAAATCGCCGCGCCTTTGACGGTCAGCATGACCCCATGGTTACCATTTTCCTTTACACATCAATAGGTTCAATGGGTAATATTCACAACACCTTTCTTTGGAAGATTGGCTTCATCTCTTGTACGCCGGCCAACACCTCGCGGAGTTCATCTTTGTCATAATACTGATCTGTGACGAACTTGTGGATGATCATGGTGATCAATGTTTGGTACGGAATCCCCTCCTGCTAAGCTCGCTTCTTCACCATCTCGAGATCAAAGCCCGAAAGTCTGAGGCTGATGGCCTGATTCTTTCGAGTACGGTCAATGATGCTCTCAATGTGTGCACGTTTTTCGTCACGCACACTCCGCAACTGATCTACATTCTTCTCGATTTCCCTTTCTCTTCTGGCGTCAAATGATACTTCATCGGTTTACTCCGTAGTGGCTATGATATTTTCGACTCGGGAATGCCGTCTTCAGGACAATCCGATCGTCCGAATCGATGATAGGGCTCGCAGGCCAAAGGCCGAGAAGGCGACTGCTCCATCCGTTTGTTAGGCAGAAGATCCGCAGCCAGACTGTCCTTATCGCGCGAACTCGTAGTGAATCTCTGTGATGCGCCCACGCCAATACGGCAAAGGCCCCTCCGGCAATTGCCATGCCACCTCACCCTCCAACGGAATCCGCATGCCGTTTCGATTTTCATAGGCCCAGAACCGCCCTTGCCACGGCACGAACTCAGGGACGCCATCTACATCTCCATGGTAGCGCGACGCGGCATTCAATGAAGTGATTAGCCCCTCGGAATCAAAATTAAACTCGAGCGAAGCGATTGTTGCGCCGTCCGTGAGTGTGGCTCTTGCCCTAGAGTCATCCATCGCTTCCCAGCGCACGCCCTGGCTGGGCAACAAAGCCGTCGGATACCAGGCCGCTTCAGCAAAATAGCGCAGCAGTTCTCCTTGAGCGGCCGCGGGTGTGCCGCGCAAGTCCAGGACAGTAACAAGACCAAGTGCTTCGGCATGCAGTATCCCTTCCCCCGCCACATAGGCATCATGTACAAACGCAGTCACGCCGGGTGCCATGCGTATACGCGCATCCCAAACGAAACCAGCAGGTCGAGTTGTTGCGATCTGGTTGGAGGTGAAAGGAGTCCATCGATCCTCGGACTCTTTCATCCGGAACTGTCCTTCGTGCGAGAACCGCGCCACGTCAATGATTTGCTGCCCGTATTTCAGCACCGCACGAAAGTAGCGTTGCACCGGTGCCGGCAGACTCTTAATCTCGCTCGCGTCATAGGTTGCGGTCTTAATCGGCATGCGCGCAGCCTCCATCTTGGCGTGAATAGATTTGGTCTTGCCCTGCCAGCGTAATGTGCCGTAGACGATGGCACCGGCAATACATACGGCAAGCGAAATGAGGATCAGTACGGTTATTTTTAGCCACATAGTGATGAAACTCCTTTGTTACTGCCTAACGTCTGAGCTCAGTGGTTTTGTGTAGCACAGCGAAACAAAATCCACTGCAGTGATTTGGTACGCCCGACATGGGCATAAACATATGGGGTGAAAGTCCCCTGTAGGTAACCCACGATAGACGCATCCTCTCTTTAGGAAAGTCTATTCAAACTACTAGCCAAGGACAAGGGCAGGATCGCGAGGTCCTGTCTGAAGGAAGTCTAATGAGCAAAACGTAAGAGTCGAGGAACACGAACGCGATAAAAGGCTCACATCTTTGAGGCAAGTTAGCCAATGATAACGATACCCTGTGGGAAGAGAGATAGGGTAAATCGCGCGATTGTCCAGGGAATGTTTATGCACTTATTCGGGGAGACCTGATAGTGGGTCTTTGAAAAGAACTGTCTTAAAGAACCGGAGTAGGGAACCCCGGAACCAGCTAAAATTCCTGACCAGGAGATCCTGGGGTGTATCTATGAAGTATTGGATTCGCAAACTGAACGAATATATCCGAGGGTGGATGAACTACTACGGAATCTCACACTATTATGCACCCGTGCAGGATAGTGATGGATGGTTGCGAAGGCGGATCAGGATGTGTTACTGGAACATGTGGCGGTATCCCGGAACAAAAGTGAAGAAACTGATGAAATTGGGTGTGCCTAAGAAGTTCGCGATCATGACAGGAGCAAGCAGTACATCGTACTGGCACATGTCGAAAACCTTCTCTACCAATGCAGGTATGTCTGAGGAATGGATTAACAAGCAAGGACTGGTCAACATCAAACATCTCTGGTGCGTAGCCCAGGGGTACCGGCCAGCTCAAGGAAGCGTTTGCTCCGTGAAGTGAACCGCCGGATGCGGACTAAGCATGTCCGGTGGTGTGGGTAGCCGGTAGAGAAAATCTACCGGCTACCGATTTATACGCATTTTTTCAACACTTTGCAACCGGGTTTGCCTTCGCAATTAATTCCGTCATGAGCTGTTTCTTTTCCACTATTGAATTAGCAGCAATAGTTTTGCCTGGACCTCCGAAATTGCTTCGGTATCTGCTTGATCAATCAGCTGTGCTGCCCTTACTTTCCAGTCGAGACTTTTTACTTGATCTGACAGGATCACACCATCTATTTTTTTGCTAACAACGCGTACTTCAAATGGATACCCTTTTATTTTGCTTGTAATGGGGCAGGCAATAATCAAGCTGGTTTTTCTATTATACTCCTTTGGAGAAAGCACAAGTGCTGGTCTTTTTCCAGCCTGCTCGTG
>JAJSAL010000130.1 GCA_024274705.1 Spirochaetota bacterium | reverse complement strand
GATCCCTGGACCATGGAGGTCCTGTCCGAGTAATGCAGTACGATATACCTGGTAATCACTTTCTTTGACAACGAAACCCGCTGATATCCAAGTGATACCACATGAAGGCCACAAGGTGTCATTATGATGCTAAACTTTTAGTTCCACACGTTACAGCAGGGTTGCAAAAGGTTACAGAGGAGCGGCTTTATCATCCTATTCCCGGTTAACTCCAACAATTAATTGTATTTTCCCGAATAAATTGATAGACTATGGTATGAAACAGGGGGATTAGCTCAGTTGGCAGAGCGGTTGGTTCGCAATCAACAGGTCGTGGGTTCGAATCCCATATCCTCCAGGATGAAGCCGAAACAGCCCCCGAAACGGTACGCCCCGGTCAGTATCGTTGCCGCCATGACGGAAGACCGGGTTATCGGAAAAGACGGCGGAATCCCCTGGAACGTATCCGAAGACCTTCGGTTCTTTAAAAAGCTCACTACAGGGCACCCGGTAATCATGGGACGCCGGACGTTTGAATCAATCGGTACTCCTCTTCCAGGCAGGGCAAATATCGTATTATCCCGAAGTGGTAAAGGGAATATCAGGGACGATGTGTTTGTCGTTCCATCCCTGAAGGACGCACTGGAAAAAGCGGAATCCGGGATGCCGGGAAAAGAGATCTTTATCATAGGTGGAGCAGAAGTGTTCCGTCTCGCACTGCCCCTGGCAAACCGGATATACCTTTCCATCATTCCCGGGTCTTACCCTGGAGACACCTATTTCCCCGGGATCGACCCCGGGACATGGCTGCTCCGCCGGGAGGAACCCCGGAAAGGATTTCTTCTGAAGCTGTTCGAAAAAGCCGGATAAGCGGTACGCCTGCTCTTCTGCCTGTATAGCTTTTTCGGGAATCCCTTACCTCGATGGTAACCCGGAACACCGCGGAATCTCCGGGCAAGTTCCTACCAGATGGTCTCGATCCAGGGTAGCGCCAAAAGCAGTCTATCCTTCGTTACCAACGGTGCTTTATTATGGAGCGCCGTGGCGACGATAAAACGATCCGCAGGGTCGGGATGCATTTCGAGCGCGTCGGCCCGAATCGCGATGGAATGGGAGAGAGGAACCTCTACAACCCGGGGAATCGACAGTACCTCGGCGGACCACTCGTTAACTGGTCGATCATTATTCAAGGCAAGACGTTTCTTTCGAATCAGAAGTGCTATTTCCCAAAAAACTATAGCGGGGATCAAGATACTGTCGGTGTTTTTCAGCGCCTTTACCGCACCGGTTCCCAGGTATTGCGGCTGTTGGATCCACCACACTGTTGTGTGGGTGTCGAGGATTATCAAAATTCGGTCCAGCCTGCTAACTCATTAGTCGGTTCGAGGAATGTTTTCTCATCCACCAACATGCCCCCACTACCGGAACGAAGTCCCGCGAGGATCCGTTCTTCTATCTCCTGTTCACTTTCAAGAGGCATCAGGAGGGCAACAGGCTTCCCCCGTTTGCTGATGATTATTGGTTTATGGTTTTTCGCCACGGCATCGATAATTGCCAGGCATTTCTGCTTGAATATTCCGGCAGCCACTACTTCATAGTTCTTGTCCATAGACATATTCTATAGACAAGAAGCATCGTAGTCAATAAGAAATGATATATTTCTCCGAACATGCTGAAAAATGGGCTGAAAAGCTCATGAATTGCTTGATTGACGCGAAAATTGTGATACCTTTTTTTAGCAATGCGACGTGTTGACTTTATCATAATTGGTAGGTATCATTGTTTTCTTACGCAAAATACTATTGAGGATGGAAATATATCCCGTAATACTATGAATGAAGGCACAAACAATGTAGATGCAAGTGATCGTATACTACGGTATTCGGAAATTATTCACAAGATAAAGCACGAAATCATCGACAAAAAAACCTGGGCGCCTGGTAGGAAGATACCTGCCGAAAGAGACCTTTTGGAAGAATTTAAGGTGAGCAGGAATACGATTCGCAGGGCTCTTTCCATTCTGATTCAGGAGGGATATCTTTATAGTGAAGTAGGGAGAGGAACATTCGTTAATTCGAAGATATTATGGGGGAAAAAAAATTCGATAAATAAATCGAAAATAGTAGGAATCATAATCACCGATGTTAAATTCAATTTCGGAAAAAAGATAATCCGCGGACTTGAAGATTATCTGCACCTGCGGGGGTATTCACTGATTCTTTGCCAGGATCACAGCAATATCCGGAAAACATATACATATGTCAATACACTTATTGAACATGGCATAAAGGGTGTAATACTTGATCCAGTATTAACTGAGGACTATCTTAAGGACAACAAAGCTCTCGTTAATAAATTCGATGAAGAAGATATTCCTGTTGTGCTTATCGACAGGCAAATTTCGGAAAGCAACACGAATGCAATTGTAACGAACAATGCCGAAATATCTTTTCAGGCAACAGAGTATCTGCTTCAAAACAAGCACAGAAAAATTATCGTTATAGGGGATAAAACACAAGTTTTTCTGGAACGGCTGAAAGGCATCGAGGAAGCTTTTAATAAAAATGGCGTACCCTTTTCAAATTGTTATAATATCGTTTTAGCGTCACATGACGATATAAACAAGGATACAAAAATCCTTGCCTCCATGATATCCAAGCTGAAAGGATATTCCGCCGTGTTCTCGCTTAACGAGTATTTCGGTGCTGTCACCTTTCGCGCGTTCTCCAGGCTGAAGATGAGAGTACCCCAGGATATTTCTTTTATAACCTTCGATCACCCTGAAGAATCATTTTTTCACGGCACAGAGATTACCTGTATTGAACAACCGTTGATAAAGATGGGAAACGCAGCAGGGAAGGCGATTGTCGATATTATAGAAAAAAAACAGCAAACACCTTCCCGGAAAGTTATTAAATCCAAATTTATTATCGGCAAATCGGTTCTGCTCTTACAAAATTGAAATGGAGTCCCGGCGTATCTTCACGTAATAAAAACTTCTATTGTCACAATTTTATTTTTTCCAACTATCAGTCTCATCGAATTTCCCCGATGTTCCGCTTTACTAACAACTTTTTCATTAAGATCCACGATGTTTGCTTTCCGGATTTGCCTGAAAAAACGAAGTGTACCCTTAATTGTATTTTCAGTAGGATTGAACACGCGAATAATCAAACCGTTCTCATGGGATGACTTTTTCACTGCGGAGAGAATGAGGTGTTCCGGTTCTACTTGTATGAAACTTAATTCACGAGGCAAAGTTCCCCGGGTCCGGCCGGATTGATATAGCCTTAGAGGGAGATTAAACCTGTAAGCATGTTGAAACACCTGACCTTTCTGCCAGGTACCGGTATAGGGATAAACTGCATAATCGAATACGAATTTCCTCAGGCAATGACACATTGTCTGACTGTCGTCGGTAACAGTATCCTCCGGGTCGGCGCCAATAACGGGGTATCTGTATGTTCTGAGCAGCGTAAGACCGATAGTGCGTTTACGGTCGCAATGCACGGCATATTCGGGCAGACCTAAATTGAAAACTGTAAGTCCGCTCTCTTTATTCTCTATACCGCAAAACATATATTGCGGATAGTAAGGTAACATCGGCTCCTTCCATGTAGATGTGTCCGGAAGATCGATGTCTCTTGATGTCACGGCGAAATGTGTTTCGGAAAACGACTTTTTTACCCGGCTATACCCTGACGGAAACATAACGCTCAGTTTATGATCATAAATCCGGTTGTCCACTTCTGTGCGAATTTCCACAAACGGCAATCTTTTTTTTAAACTAATGATTGAATTTATGATGAAGGGAACCCTTTCAGGGTTTCTCCTGCTTCTGTCGGGCAACGCGTTTTTCGGCAGCATCATCCTCACAATTGTTTTGTATCGGACCAGAACCGGTCCGTCCGCAACTTTAAAGATTTGGACAGGAGAGCCGATACTCGTAACAATTTCCTCATTATCCGTCCCGCGATGGGTCGCATGATCCCCAGTCTCGGAGATATCCTCAAAATAGTGGAGCCCTTCATACTTTCGCCCTGTTTCCTTATGTGTTAAATTCATACGGCCGTCGGATTGTAATTCCACAAGTAAGAACTCGTTCTCCATGGTATTTACTTTCGGAGAAAGGCTGCCGGTATTTCTTTTAACGCCTTTTTCGGGTTTTATGTGAAACGTTTTGTATCCCAGGCCGGGGACTTCCGGCAGGTACAAAGCGCACCGGACACGCTTCGCTTTAAACGGCACCGGAAATTCATTTGGATGGTTGACAGTAGGCCGGTGATCCGAACATCCTAGAAACTGAACCGGCAGTTCCCGGCCGTACTCGTCTTCCGCGGTAAACCACGTAGCCTCCGACTCTTCCGGCAGATCGATTGCTGTTATGACTGTATCGCTTCGGTGAAACTGGGTGGGGTTAAATGCGGTAAATACTATCGAATGCTCCGGTAACTGCCTGGTATCCGTATTTTTCAGTATATAGGCGGTCGCCCGGTGGGTGAGATCTTCGGCAAGCTGTTTCACTTGACGATTACGGTACTCCACATCCTCATGAACTGTGTCGACGCCACATCCGGCAATACTGTCGTGGGCCTGGTTTATCAGGTGATATTTCCACGCCAACTGTAGAAAGCCGCCGGGATATTCCATACCGACTAATTCCGCCAATGCCGTCCACATATCGGCATTTTTCTGGAGAGCCAACTCACACTCCCGGTTCTGCTGTTTAAGGTACATACGGGCGCTTAGCATGCCGGGAAAAAGATTCTGCCAAAAGCCATCCACCATCGGGTGACGAAATTCTCCTTTTACGACTTCGAGGTTTTTTGCGCTCGCCTTAACCATCTTCACATAATCATAAAACGAGTCATGCAGATATGTATCGCCAGTATCCAGCTTATTGGCTAAAGTAACAATTTCCGGGGTCCCCCTATATGGGTGAGATTGATCCATACCGTCCATATACAGGAGATGGGAGCAGCTGGCTCCTCTGACGGCATATTCCTTTATTTCATCCAGCGCCTTCGGCAGATTTTTAATGTGTAATTCATTGCTATCGGTAGCTTCGAGAAGCCGGTAATCGGAGCTGCAGTTCCAGTCATTGCACGGGTGGAACGGTAATTGCCCCTCTTTCCATTGGAATTTCCATTGAAAGGGCCACTTATTCAGGGCAAGAGGCCGATAAACATGAACATACCAGTTAGCCCGGCCATAAGGATTTACCGCCCGCATACCCAGGACATGGGTTCCATCCGCACCTTCCCATATAAATTCGTTTTTTGTAATGCGGTCGTTGTTACCTCTATAGAAATAAATGTGGTCGATTCCGAAGCCGCTATAGATCTGAGGAACCTGAGAGGACTGGCCGAAAGAGAAAGGACTATAACCTGTCCATTTTTTCCCCTTCCAGTTTTCTACAATCGACATACCGGCTAAAAGATTTCTTACAATGGATTCCCCGCTTATCTCCGGAGTATCAGGAAGGGTGTACCATGGTCCGATATGAAGTCTTCCCTCCTCAACATAGCGCCTTAATTCGGCTTCTTTTTCAGGTTTTATGGCAAGATAATCTTCGAGTACAACGGTTTGTGAATCAAGCAGAAAATATTTAAAATCCTGATTTGAACCAAGAACTTCAAGGAGCTTGTCCATCATATCGACGAGTAACGCGCGGGTCATTTGAAAGGGGTATCGCCATTCCCGGTCCCAG
>JAJSAL010000129.1 GCA_024274705.1 Spirochaetota bacterium | reverse complement strand
ATAATAAATCCTGAGTTTTATTTAAATTTATTTATCTTGACCTGATTTTTACGCATGAAGTACACTGCAAATTGTATGAAATCAAAGATAGTTGTTTTATTGTTTTTATTTGTATTTTATGTAACTCATTACACATTTGCAGATAATGATCAAAAAATATTTTCTATTGATTTTGACGACCTCTATACAGCACTTGAATCTGTTTGTCTCGAATCAGGACTCTCCTTACCTTCCACGTCAAGACCATATACCAGAAGCGAGTTTAAACTTTATTTAAATAGGGTTTCTAGGTATACATTATCAACTGCTGGAAAACATTCTTATGATTATCTCATTGATCAGCTTAACGGAAATTCACTCTATAAGGAACAGAATGGAAATCTGGATATAAATATCAAGGTTAAAACAAATATTGAAGGTTACTTTCACTCGAAGGCGGACTACCTTGACTGGGAGTATACATACCAGGATAGAAAACCCGTTATCGATATCCCTTTTGAAATTTGGATCATGAATGGCTTTTATGCAATTATGAATCCTGTTCTAAAAAAAGACCCTTATACAGTCGGAGTTTCTGAAACAAAAACGAATGTTATCACGAGCTTTTCTGACGTCGACGGGCATTTTCCCTTCAAAAGTTTTTTTACAGTTGGCGGCGATCACTGGAATGTAATGATGGGCAGGGAGACACTGTCGTGGGGGAATGGAACAACCGGAAACCTGATGCTTTCTGATAATGCTGATTATCATGACTTTGTCAGATTTACAACATTTTGGAAGGCTTTTAAGTTCACTACCACTTATATTGGTTTTGATAATTGGAAAGTTGGGGATGTTAGTACGGCGAAAGAAGCGGCTAAACTGTTTCTCGGACACAGAATTGAAATACGATTTTTCGATAGAATCGGTATTGCATTGTCAGAGAGCATGATGCTGGAGTCCAACAGTTTCGAACCCCGCTACCTGAACCCTTTCATGGTTTATCATAACTGGTTCCTCAATGATAAGTACGCTAATGTAAATCTTGGGCTTGAACTGGAGTTCAACCCCTACCGGTGGTTAAGCCTGTACGGCCAGCTTTGCGCGGACCAGATTCAATCAGCGTATGAAAAAAAGGAATATGCAAGTGCAGATGCGATGCCAAATGCATATGGGTATATTCTCGGTGTTAAAGGTTCATACCCTTTATGGAAAGGATACCTGAATGCCTTTTTTGAGTGGGTAAAAACAGACCCATGGATGTATCTCATGGAAGGGCAACCGGATTACATCGTTCACAGACGTGTTATTTCTAATTATTTAGGTGATAAAAAGATCAGAAAACAGTCTCTTGGATACTGGCTTGGACCGGATTCCGTCGTATTTGCGATGGGAGTTGGATATAAAGTATTCAATATGTTCGATATTGAGATTGAGCTGGATCTAAGGCAGAAAGGCGAGATAAGTATAGATACTCCATTCGAATCCGGACCCGAGGCTGTCATGTTGAACTCGCCTACCGGAGATTATCCGGAGAAAAAATCAGTACTATCGATATCCGGTTCCTATACGCCTTTTGATTTTATAACCATAGGAAGTGAGCTGTATTGGGTTCATGTGCTGAACTCTCAAAACAAACCGGGGGAAAAAAAGGATGATGTTCAATGGGTTCCCTATATTTCTTTTGAATTATCCCGTTAATTTTAGTTACTGAAAATGAGCCGAAGAATAATAATTATCATTGTATTCTTGTTTTGTACTTTGGTTGCTTTCGGGGATCTTCCCTCTGACCTGAATGACCGTATGTATACCTACATCGATCTCTGGGAAGGAAAGGGGTTGATATCCGGAATACCGCCCTTGCGACCCTACCCCATTCAATATCTCAAAGAGATATTCAAAGAGGTGATGCGTCGTGGTGGAGAAGATGCCGGCATTGCCGGGGAGTTTCTGGAAAGCATCAATCCGGATTTTTCTCTTAAGCCCACGCCGGGACACGAAAGCAGGTTTACTCCTGATGCCTTTTATGGAGAAACCGGGAGTGATTTTCCTTTTGTGGGTAACCTGCATCCCCTGGTTTCCTACTCGGGCAGGGCTGCTATTTGGCTGGTGGACCGGCAGCAGGGCGACCTTCTTCCGTTTGGAGCGGTTTCGGAGAGGGACTACCTGGAAGACTGGAGTGATTTCGATCTTTTCGGCCGAAAGGTTTTTGTCCGTCAGAGCCTGGCTTTATCTACGACTATTGGGACTAGCAGTGTCTATCTTTCCCTCGGCCTTAACAGAAACAGTTTCGGGCCGTTTTTTGAAAATGGTGTGATCCTTGGTCCCCAGGCCCCCCATGCAGGAACATTTAATTTTACCTGGAGGCTTAAAAAAACCATTCTTACGATCGCACATTTTATGCTCACGGCAACTAATGAGACAGGAAAAGGCCGTTATCCAGGTAAATATATGAGTCTCCATGGTCTTCAGATCTTCCCGTTTTCCTGGCTGGAGGTGGGTGTTTTCGAATCGATTGTGTATGGGGGGCGCCTCGAACCTCTTTACCTGATCCCTCTTTCAGAGTTTTTTTATTTCCAGGGGATAATCGGGTTCCTGGATAACGCCATGTTCGGGGCATCCGTTAAAATACGATTTTTTGAAGATGTTCAGTACATGGCTGTGCTGTACATTGATGATCTGCATTTTAACGACATGGTTCGCTTCGATTTCGATACGAAATATAAAGTTGCTGTTCAGACAGGAATCACCTGGACTCCACTATACACGTACATGAAGCGTATTGCCTTCGACTATACCATGGTAACGCCCTATACGTATTCCCATATCGATTCCGGGATCAATTACCAGAACTACACACACGCCGGTGTCAACCTGGGTCCGGCTTTGGAACCGAACTCTGACAGACTTTCCCTGGATATACTCATAACTCCCCGTAAATGGATAGATGTAACATTGATGTCCCGGTTTATCCGCCATGGTAATGCATCGGCCGGTTACACGGACGGTGACGGATCAATATTCGACGATGGTTTTGATGATTCCGGGCAGCCTACCTTCCAGGACTCTACCCGGTTTCTTACACAGGATATTTTAGAATACAATTTTCAAATAGGAGCAGAAGGTGATCTTCGAATTCCCCTTGGAAAAGGTGTGGTAACCGCAAAAGCCGGGTACACATTGGAATACTGGACCAATAAAGATTTTACTAATGAGAAGGAGCTGTCCCATATATTCACAATCGGCACCGGGTACCTGTTTTAAGAAACGTCTGTTAAGAGTTTTCTCCCGGTGTTTTTTTGTACTGATTATATCATATAGCTATAATATTCCGCTCCACGAATTGCTTCGGTTCCAGTGTAATCCGGCCGGTATTCTTCGTACCTTATTCAGCCCGCATCCATTTCATGCAGGATTTCGTACTTCATGGAAGACCGGGATTTAGGCTCGTTGCAGGAGTTGCAGAAATAGCTGACGCTGCCGCAGGATACTGTTTCCTCCGGTTCTTCTCCGCAGACTTCACAGGAGAAACGGAGGGAGTATTTTTTTCCGCAGGGTTCACAGGTGCAGGCCGATCCCTGTCCATGGATTTCCCTGTTACAGTGGGGACAATGCATATATCAATCCTTTCTGCATGTTACTGTACACGGGAATCGATTATTCCTACAATGGAAGAGAGGAACAGTACATGATAAAGTGCCGATCACCTTTTATCCTGATGATGAGCGTACCGGCTTTTATAATGATATCCTGCGTCTCCGGACCGGGCAGGTTGCAAAGAGTATCTGAGAAATACGAGGTAGCCGAATGGTCAGGAATACCGGTAACCATGACGAAATACGGCCGTGTTGAGGGTTTTCCTGATAAAGAGAACACCTGGGTGTGGCGGGGTATACCATATGCCGGACCGCCGGTTGGCCCTTTAAGGTGGAAGCCCCCGGTGGAACCGGAGCCCTGGGCAGGGACGCTCAAGGCAAAACGGTTCGGCCCCATGGGTGTACAGTACAGGCCTATCGGTAAAAACCGGATAACCGGGTCTGAAGACTGCCTGTACCTGAACGTATGGCGTCCACAGACAGGGGAAACTGGACTCCCTGTGTATGTCTGGATCTACGGCGGGGGGAACACCACCGGTTCCGGGGATTACACGAAAGAGTATTACGGGTACCACCTGGCCCGGCAGTCCAATGCCGTGTTCGTTTCCATCAATTACCGGATCGGCCCTTTCGGCTGGTTTACCCATCCAGCTCTCCGGGCACAGGCTCAAAACGATCTTGAAGCTTCGGGAAACTTCGGTACCCTGGACATCATCCACAGCCTCAAGTGGGTCCGGGATAACATACGGGCGTTCGGCGGTAATCCTGACAACGTGACCGTGGCAGGGGAATCTACAGGGGGAATCAATATCTTATCCCTCATCATCTCTCCTGTGGCTCAGGGCCTCTTTCATAAAGCCATTATTCGAAGCGGCGGGTTTGTCATGAGTTCCGTGGAAGATGGGGACGCAAGTGCGGAAGCGGTGCTGATGAAGCTGCTATCGAAGAAAATAAAAGATGAAGAGGAAGCTGCCTCGCTCCGGGAAGCGATGGATGACCGGGAAGTCGCTGATTTTTTCTATTCTCTTCCTGCCAGGGAAATCCAGTCCTTCTACGAGCCATGGCATTTCGGTATGACCGACATGCCTACGCTTTTTAAAGACGGTACCGTTATCCCGGAATCCGGCGCCCGGACCCTCGGCCATGGCACGTATCCTTCAAAAGTACCGGTCATGATAGGCAGCAACACCGATGAAATAAAACTATTTATGTATTGGGACAAACAGCTTCGAAAAAACGAGAATCGCTATGCGGCTGTTACCGGTTACGGAAGTGGAATGTGGAAGGTGAACGGTGTGGATAGTATTGCCCGGCAGATGACGAAGCACCGGGACCAGCCGCCTGTATACGCCTATTTGTTCAACTGGGGTTCCCTGGATGAAAACGGTGAAAGCGTGTTCCCCGGGAAAAAGGGATTTTTCTTCGGCGCCTCTCATGCCCTGGAGATACCCTTTTTCATGGGTTCCGGGGCAGGCAGCCCGGTTCTGGGGCTGTTTTTTCTTACGGGGAAGAACAAACCCGGAGCGTCATCTCTTACAGAGGCGGTGATGGCATACCAGACATCATTTCTCTGGAACGGTCACACCCGGGACGTTCCGGATGCCCTCCCCGGGTGGCCGGCCTGGACGAACAATCCCGGCTCGCCTAAGTTTATGATTCTCGATGCCGGTTTTAAAGAACGGAAACTTACCATGTCTTCCGATGATTACACGGAAAAATCGGTACTGGAATATCTGGAATCCACATATGGTCCTGATATCACCGCCGAGGCCCTGGCGTATATCGAGGAAGAGGGCATCAATTTCGAAAGCGTGGAATAATTCGGAAAATTCATTCCTTCAGCCATTCACTCAGATTCCGTTTCTCCCTTACCAGGTGATATGTAAGGAATTCGTTTAAGCAGAACATTGCCCTTCCTGCTGAGAGGAATGTAGGTATTCCTCCCTCCTCCAGGATCTGCCCCAGCCTGTTGTATACTGCGTGAATACCGGAAACCGCACTCACGGAAACGACCACCGGTTTGTTATGGCGGTGTATGGTTTCCACGATACGATGGGCGATGTTTCCCCTGTATGATTCGATCTCCCGGTCTGTCGTATGGATAAGCTGGGCGTGGGGGACGATGGATATACACAGGGCATCTACAGCCGGGGAACCGAGCATGATATCGATACTTTTCCCGTACTCCTTGTCTGTCACCATGGGGGTCAGGTCCAGGAACGTGTCGATGGAAATAAAGTCAGGGAGCATATCCTCAAGCTGTTTCCCAGTCTGTTCATCCAGCGGTGCAGCTTCCATGTCCAGGATGTTGTCTGCAGCGTAAGTTTTTTCGTATCCTGCGTTTGCGATAACGGCAACACGGTTTCCCGGTACCGGGAGATCGCCTAACAACGCGAAGGTTTTTACGAAGTCCGTATGGTCCATTACGGTGTCTGCCACGATGAGTCCCGCCTGCTTCATAGCCGCCTTGGCCGTTGCATACTCTCCGGCGATACTTGCCGTGTGAGACTGGGTTACCCGCCGGCCCGCCTCGGTCCTGCCTGCCTTGTACACGACGGTAGGGGTGGTATTCCGTTTTATCATATCGAAAAACCGTCTGCCCCCCCCCTTTTTGAATCCTTCGATATAGAGTCCGATCACATCGATGGACCGGTCCCCTTCGAAATACTGCACCAGGTCGGTAGGATCGATATCCAGCTGGTTGCCGTAGCTGACGATCACCTTGGGAGAAATTGCATTCTTAAGAGTATCGATCTCCATGATGCCCATGGCACCGCTTTGACTTAAGAGGGCGACATTCTGTTCTTTTTCGAAACTCACCTTGAACTTATCTTCCGGAATAAAAAAAGTGTTTACTCCCTTTCTTCCCTGTTCTCCGGCATAGATGATGCCCAGACAGTTCGGTCCCATGATCCGGATACCCCGGCTTCTGCAGACCTTAAGGATATCCTCCTCAAGTTCCGCGTTTTTCCGGGCTTCGCTGAATCCCCCGGGAATCAGCAGCAGCCCTTTTACCCCTTTTTCCACGCAGGCCTTTACCACCGGCAGGGTTGCTTCCGCCGGAACGGTGATCACCGCCAGGTCCACGGAACCCGGGAGGACGTCGATGCCGGCATGGAGCGCCACCGTATGCTCCCCGATGACGATTTCGCCCCCTTTCGGATTTACACAATACACGTCGTCCCTCCCGAGATCGAGAAGGTTTTTCACAATGATGTTACCCGCCTTGTTGTTGTCCGACCTGCTTATACCGATTACCCCTATACCCCGGGGCCGGAAAAAACAGTCCAGGGTTTCCTTCGGCAGAACGGACAGATCCATGGGAGTACTCTCTTTTATCCCGATGGCCGCGTAGCCGTCCAGGGCTGTAAAATTGTCGTCATTATCGAAGATAATCGGGTTGATTTCGAACTCCTTCAGCACATACCGGGAGGGGCTTTCAAAGAAATTCGAAAAACTGACGGATAACAGGGAAAGTTTCTCCTGCACTTCCACGATGCTGTCCACGTAGTGTTCATTGTGTTCCGCGGCATACTTTTTATAAATTTTTGTGGAATGCAGAAGGGCTGATGCCCACTCCCGGTTCACCGGGGGAAGCACCAGGTTGGGAGAACTGAAATTCCCGGCGAAATGTTCCGCATCGGTCCCTCCCTTGCTGAAGGAGAGGACAGGACCGAAACTGGTGCTTTCCCTGAACCCTAAGAGTATCTCATTCCCTAAGTCCTTGGAATAGTCGATGTAGTCCACCAGAAGAACCCCGTGAATCTCTATGCCACGGCGGACAAAGGCCGCCTGCATCTTTTCGAAGGAGTATTTCAGGAAATCCAGGTCTTTGTACACGATGTTAACGCCACCGGCTTGATGTTTATGGGCTACCTCAGCTGCCACCACTTTAAGAACCAGCCGGGAACTACCGAACTCCCCAAGGAGACCGTTGGTGATTCCGTCAGGACTCAGTATCTTCCTGTAATGGGGCGTCCTGATGCCCAGGATCGTAAGGATATCGTATACTTCCGGTTCGTACAGGATGTTCCTGCCTTCTTCGAACGCGGTATCGATGATCGTTTCCACTTTTCCGATCCAGGACGGGTGCTGTTCTTCCACTATATGATCTCCCTCTTGTTTCCTGATTCTATCCTGTCTCTTGCTTTTTTACCATGATACCCTACAATGAATAGTGTTATGAAAAAGATGTCAGTTACTATTCTCCTCATGTTTCTAAGCGTCCTCTTTTCTGTTTCTGCTGAAATTCAGTGTGACCTGCCCTCCGGAAATGACTGGTTCTCCATCTGTATCGAGCAGGACGGAAACGTCGTGCCTGCCCCCGGGGTAATCGTGGAAATCGAGAAGAAACCCTTTACCCTGGTTATCATCATGAAGGAACCCTTGGGCGTGCTGGTCAATTTTTCCACTGACGAAAGGCTCCACAACGGGTTTCGACAGGGCCGGCCGGTCGAAGATCTTCTCAAGAGCCCGGAAATGTTTATGGGTATGGCCGAGGAACTATTCAACCCGGAGGAGAAGATCATCATCGACAATACGTCTCCCCACTACCTTTTTTATGAAGATGAATCCCGGCACAGGTTCAGTACCGTAGAGATGAAGGACGGATATATTTTCTGCAGAAGGGAGATCTCCAACATCACAACCTTCAACCTGAACCTGACTCCCGTGCCCTTACAGAGGCTGCCGGGAAACGACCTTTTCTTAAGCTTTCTGTACAGTGAATACGATGAGAACTGGAACAGGATCGAGAGGCAGAAGGAAGCTCTGCATATTCACTTTTATTAAAACAGCAACAGCTGCTTGAGGGTGTCTCCCTTTTTTCCTTCATACAGCGTATCGATATGTTCGGTCAGTTCTTTCTCTATGGCGGTGATAAAGGGACTCACCGGTAAAGCAACTGTTTTTCCGAAGATCGTCCTTTTGTGTGCCCTGGTTAAGAATAGATAGGTCGCCGCCCGGGTCATACCCACGTAGAAGAGGCGGCACTCTTCCCGGAAGTCCGCCTTTTTTGAGTCCAGGATTGTGAAAGGCAGGATACCATCCTCACATCCGGGAATACACACACATTTCCATTCCAACCCCTTGGAAGCGTGGAGGGTGCCTACATATACCGCCTCCGCCCTGCTGTCGAAATCATCCTCAGATGACCCTAAAGCCGTGTAGGTCAGAAAAGCTTCGGTGTCATTATCGAACTGCCGGCTTAAACACAGAAGCCGGCGTACGCTGTTTTTCAACTCCCCCTTTCCTTTTTTGTCGGGTTCGATAATATCCGCCGCTTTCCGGATCCGGTCCTGGAGATTTTCGATTTCTTTCAGTTTCCTGCTGATGTTCTTAAGATCATCGCCCTTCCAGCCCCGGGTATCCGGCAGGTCCGCGGCCTTAAGCACGTCAAGAATGCACTTCGCCGGATCCTCTTTAAAAAAGGGAACCTCCCCGGTCTTCTGATACGGTATAGCGTGATCGGAAAAGGCTTTTTCTATCACTGCCATCTGCCCCGTTGTCCTGCAGAGCACCGCAAAATCGGAAAGACTCTGAATGTCCTCCTGCCCGCCGCCGTCGGATATACCGCTGTCCATGGAAAACGACCGCAGGCCTCCGATCATCTCCTCGATGGTGCGGGCGATGTATTCCGCTTCGCTTTT
>JAJSAL010000128.1 GCA_024274705.1 Spirochaetota bacterium | reverse complement strand
GGCCGCCTTTTCAGCCTCTTCCTTCTGGCCCCGTATGATCAGGCTGGGAATCTCACCGACGATACAGGCGGACAGGCATATGAGTCCCCTGGTATGGGACTCCAGGAGCTCTTTATCGATCCTCGGTTTGTAATAAAATCCTTCTGTGTACCCTTTGGAACTTAAGCGTATCAGGTTCTGATATCCCGTGTGATCCCGGGCCAGGAGGATAAGATGGTGGTACTTGTTTCCTTTTTCAGTACCCGATTTTGTATAACGGGAGCCCGGGGCAACGTAAAACTCACACCCGATAACCGGGTTAATGCCGTGTTCCCTGCATTCATTGTAAAATTTTAATGCGCCGAACATGTTCCCGTGGTCTGTAAGAGCCAGATGGTTCATACCGAAAGATCCTGCTTTCGCAACCATCGAAGGAATCGATGATGCTCCGTCAAGGAGTGAATAATCAGAGTGGTTATGGAGGTGTACGAAGTCCGGCACGTATTATTTCCTTTAGAAGACTATAATGATAAAAAAAATATGTGTAAAGCTGAGAGGGCTATTTCATTCTTCGCCCAACCCTTCGGTAAACCATTTAAACAACCGGAAAGCCCGTGCCCCGAGAATGGGTGTGATGGAACCGTTATTTTCCAGGGTTTCCTGAAAGGCATTCATAACAGGGAGGATGCTCTTTTCGGTAAGAGGTATTTTTCTGCCGCTCATGAGTACTTCCAGGTTTCTGTCCCGGATGATCACCCTGCCGCCGGTGGAGATCACGACCCTGAAATCGGTAACGATATTCCGTTGTGTTTTTGCCAGTCCGCAGAAGGAGAGATAACTGCCGTCTCCTTCGGGAAAATCTCCAAGTTTTTTATACAGGTAGTGGTTCCACTCTTCCAAAGGGATACGAATACGGGAAAGCACCTCTCCTTTTTCAAGAAGAGGATTACCCTGTTTGTCATAAAATCGCGCCAGGGATATTATACGGCTTCTGGACAGCGTTTTTAGTTCCAGCCGTACATCCATCGCTGTCAAAACCGGTACAGAATCCATCCGGCGGTCCGGGACGCAGATATTACCTCCTAAGGTGGCCATATTCCGGACCGGAGGAGTACCGATCGAGGAGAGAGCTTCCGAGAGCAGTCCCGGGAGAAGCCGTTTCGTGAGGTGCAGGATAGAACTTATTGACGCGGCGGACCCGATTTCCAGGTATCTCTCGCTGCGGGTTATCCTTTTCAGATCTTCCACCTTCTTAAGAGAAATGATGTCCATGGGGAAGGTGAGTATTTTTGAGTGCCCCTGCCTGCCCAGGTAGGTTCCTCCTGAAAACAACATAGCCTTCGGGTTCCTGCTGTATACCTGGAGGAGGACCTGCAACTGTTCCGGGAGGAAGGCCTGGATGGAACTATGTTTTTTGGGCATAGTTTCTGGCCCTCCTCGCAATCGTTGCAAAATGTACCCCTTTCAGAATCGAATGGATATCATCGCACCTGCACCGGTTCCCCGAAAGGGCATCGAATACTTCTCTTTCCGTCGGATGAGGATTCGTTTCCAGAAGGGCGTACACGGAAAAGTACTTTCCCGCGGCGCAGTATTCACAGGGTTGGTACTTCGCCTTCTTAAACCCTTTCCTGATATCCGCGTATTCGTCGGTTTTTGAAAAACCTTCGATGGTGACGATTCTGCTCCCCTTGACGGCGAAGGCGGGGATAAGGCAGGAAAGAACAATGACATTATTCAGGAGAAGGATACAAGTCCCGCAGTAGCCGGCATAGCAGCCGCATTTCGTTCCGAGAAGTCCAAAATCTTCACGAATAAGGTCCGCCAGCCGTTTGTCCGGAAATGTATCGATGGCTGCCTCTTCGCCGTTTAAGGTAAAGGATATATTCATCAGCCCTCCGTATATCCGAATATCTTGTCCGGTTCAAAAGGAATCGTATCGATATAATACCCCGTAGCCTGTGCAAGGGCTGTACTGTATGCCGCCGGAACCAGGCTGGAGGCAAGTTCCCCAACTCCGCTGGGCGGGTTTTTTCTATCCTGTTCGAGAAATGAGACGAACACAGGCGGTACCCGTACCTGGTACGGAAGGGTAATAAACGGGGAATACCCGGCGGTGCTTTTTTTCGTTTTTTGTGCGTATTCCAGCCATTCCAGCGAGTGGAGAACCCCGGATTCGATGGTGGATTCAGCGGCCTGGGGATTGATAACCTCTCCGCAATCGACACTGATCCATATTCCCCGTATTTTTATTTCATAACTGTACGGGTTGACTTCCAACTCAAGGACAGAAGATGCCCAGGTAACCGGGAAAGGTGAGCTGAACAGGTCTGCAACATTAAAATCATTCTGGGAGGAAGAGCGAATACTTCGCTGCAGTTCGATGGGCAGGGGAGACCTGAATCGTTTTTTCTGAATTCCCTGACATGCCCTCTCGATCAGCCGTGCAATGATAAAAATGTTGTGCGACAGGATAGATGGACCGGAGTCCGGAACACGGCTGCTGTCAATCTCTTCAATGATGATATTTTCCGGTTCGATGGCAAGGATAGAACCGGCTGTGTGTTTCCAGAGCATTTCCGTTCCTTTACTTCCGGGAATACCGGATGTATAGATGTGGAGCCGTTCGTTGTCGTCCAGGCGTATGGAGATGGAATAGGTGTCAGGATCCTCACCGTGCATGAGCAGGCCGCCCAGCTGATAGCAGTAGGACAAACCGATTCCCCTGAGCACCGTTTCTTCCTTGTGTATCTCTTCTCTCCGCTTTTTCATCATCTCGTAGGCGGAATGCTTTCGTAAAAAATCTGATTGCTTTACTGCATCATCCATAGTGCGGACAAAGGATTCTTTTTTTCTGGATTTGCCGGTATGTTCATGTTTCAGCATTCGCTTTAAAACCTGGCTCCTTTTCCAGGAATAAGGCTCGTTGTCTGATAATTCTGCCAGCCGGTTGGCATGCATTTCCAGGGCAAAGAATGCCTGGCTGAGTCCGAAACCGGTAAAGGTTCCTGAAGGAGGATTGTTTGTCCGGATCACCCGTCCCAGTATGCGGACATGATCACAGGGATAGGGACCGATACTGCAGCTCATAATCCGTAGGAGCATTTCTTCTGAAAGGATAGGATAGGCACCTGCATCGACGGTGATCCCGATATCCATGGCAAGAATTGATCCGTTTTTATCTATCCCGGTAGAGTGTTTTATCAGTACCGGTGCACGGCGGGGGCCATAAATCAGGTCGTCCGCAGGCGGTACGATAATCCGTACCGCCTTGTTTGACTGCCGGGCAAGCAGGGCGGCGTGGGACGCGATAAGAGAGGGGTACCAGATTTTACCATCCAGATGGGTTGATATCCGGGGAACTTTCACGATAACACTGTCCTCCGGAATCCCCAGCACCCCTGCAACAGACGACCGGACGTGAAACGGCCATTGAGTGGGGCTGTAGACGGTTATGGCATCCTTTCCGGGAATTACGAACGCTCCCTGGGGGTCACTGTACCTGGGATGCTGGGTGCCGGTGAAATAGCTCCCTTCCACAACCTGGTGGGCCCTGTTAAGGGTTTTCTCTACATTGCCCTGCTCGTATCGCTTTTCAAGCATGACCTGTGATTCCGGTACTTCCGGAGAACCGGGAGAGAAATAGAAGGAATCTCCTCTCTCATACCGGATATCCACATGGTTCACAGCGTCATTCACCAGGTGTTCATCCGGTCCTGCCAGGAGGAAAAAAGGTTCTCCTAAGTAACGGATTTCAGAATGGAGGAGAACCGGGATCCTGGAACCGTAGAATGATATTTCCTTGTCGCCGGGGATTGTTTCGTACCTGCAGACGGTAAACTCTTTTTCGATAAAATCCGGAACAACTATTCCTTTTATCGATCCCCGGGGCACAGGGGCCCTGCAGATGGCTCCGAAGAGCATATCTTTTTTAAAAAAATCGTCGATAAAAAGGGCATTGTTCTGGTCACTATTTTTTGAACCGGGTTTACTCGGCATGGATGGTGTTATAATGCTCCTTACCTACGGCAGTAACCTGGTCTATTATGTATTGAATACTCGATTCTGTTAAGCCTGGATAGATCGGCAGGCTAAAGCAGCATTCGAAAGAAGCGAGGGCCCTGGGGAAATCCTCCGGCTTGAGGCCGTAGAGCTTTTTATAGTAAGTCATCAGGTGAAGCGGTTTGAAATGAACTGATATCCCGATGCCCCGTTTTACCAGAAGGCGAATATATTCATCCCTGCTGATGGTAAGGCTGTCCGGGACGATGCGAAGGATAAAGAGATGCCAGGCATGATTCGGAGTATTGCAGGGAAGTTTGAGAAAATCCAGGTTCTGAAACGCATCGATATACCTGTGAGCTATCTTTGTTCTCTTTGCCAGGAAGAGGTCCGCCTTTTTAAGCTGTTCTCTTCCCACAGCGGCAAGAAGATCGGGCATGTTATACTTATATCCCGCATCTACAACATCGTATTCCCACGAATTGTATGAATAGGAACGGTACCGGTCCCAGATAACACGATCGATACCATGAAGTCTTAATACTGAGATGGAATCTGCCAGTTCCGGGTCGTTTGTGACAACCATACCGCCTTCACCGGTTGTAATCGTTTTTGTTGCATAAAAAGAGAATACACCGGCAGTTCCAAGGGTACCGGCATATCCCCTGTCCGTGTTAACCGGGAACGCATGGGCTGCATCTTCGATTACCGGGACATTCCTTCTGGACGATGAATCAATAATTGCATCCATCCTGCATAACTCACCACCGATATGGACCGGGAGCACTGCTTTTATATTGCGTTTTTCCAGTAGGGCCTTTTCAATTCCCCCGGGATCAATATTGAAGCCATCAGGCTCACAATCCACGAAATAAGGGTGGGCACCAAGGTACCGGATTACCTCGGCAGAAGCTGCGAAGGTAAAAGGACAGGTGATGACCCGGGCCCCCCGGGGTATCCCCAACGCCTTAAGGACAAGATGCAGTCCGGCAGTAGCCGAACTTGTGGCAAGAGCCTTCGCAGTCCCGATTCTCTCTGCAAAAGCCCGTTCGAAGGACCCTGCCACAGTTCCCGTTGTGAGCCACCCTGTCCGGAGTACATTGATCACGGCACGTTCTTCTTCAGGACCTAAACAGGGAAGAGCAAAGGGAATAAAATCGTCAGGGTTATTAGTATTCCGGTTCATCTGCCTGCATGCAAACAGTAGGTATATATTCGTTCAGTATCTGTTTGAGTTTCCTCCGGTTTCTGTAATCATCCGGGCGGTCCCGATCAAAAAAGCAAACAGGCTGCAGCCTGTCCATAAACTGCTCAAGATGCCCGTTGAACCGGGGGTTCCGTAAGAGTTTTATAATGTGCGGATGTTCCGTACTTACCGGTGTCTCGTCAGGGCACCATAGTTTTTCCTTAAGTTTTTCTCCCGGCCGTAATCCGATATACTTTACCGGTATTTCATTATCCGGTTTAAAACCGTAAAACCTGATCATCTGTTCCGCAAGGGCCCGAATTTTCAGAGGATCACCCATGTCCAGGATGTAGAGTGTCCTGCTTTCCCCCACACCGCCTGTTTTAAGGACAAGGGAGGATGCTTCCGGGATCGTCATGAAAAAACGGGTTATGTCAGGATGGGTAATGGTGACAGGACCTCCTTTCAGGATCTGCGTGCGCAGAAGGGGGATGATACTCCCCCTGGACCCGAGTACATTCCCAAAACGAACCACCATGAATTTCTGGTTGCCGTTACCCTCGCGGAGTACGATTTCCTCGGCAATCATCTTGGAAGCGCCATACACACTTACCGGTTCAACTGCCTTGTCGGTTGAGATGAAAACGAAACGGGAGAGTCCGCCCTGTTTTACAGCGCGGACAAGATTCCGGGTTCCGAACACATTGTTCTTGATTGCTTCTACCGGGTTCGCCTCCAGCATGGGCACGTGTTTGTATGCTGCACAGTGGAAAACAACATCCGCTTTCAGCCGTTTTAGGATGAATCGGACAAATTCGATATCCAGGAGTTCGCCGATTACAGGAACGATTGTAGCTTTTTCCCCGACGCCTTCCTCCTGTAAGATTTTCAGTTCCCGTTCTATTTCATATATGCTGTTCTCGCCGTGACCGAAAAGATAGAGCCTCTGGGCTCCACCGGAAAGGAGCTGCCGCGAGAGTTCACTGCCGATACTCCCACCGGCTCCTGTGATAAGGACCCGTTTCCCCCGCAGGTAGGCGAGGCTTTTTTTTAATGCTATCACAATAGGGTCCCTGGGAAGAAAATCCTGTGCATCCAGTTCCCTGGTCTGTATCAGGTGGGCATCTCCGTCCAGAATCTGAGACAGCCCTGGCAAAAAACGGATTTTTTCGAAGCCGGCAGTGTGCAGTATCCTGTGGATCTTTGTGAGCTGCTCCTGGTTTGCACTGGGGATCGCTATCAGTGCTTCTTCCAGGGGGCCGGGTTTGAGAAAACGGGAAATGTTCCTGACAGGTCCGTAGACAGGTATCCCCAGGAGGGTAGTGCCGATTTTTCCGGGATCGTCATCAATAAACGCCGCAACTTTTCCGAGGATACCCTTCTCGATAATTTCTTCAGCGATGGCCTGCCCGGCAAAACCGGCACCAATAATGTAAATATTATTTTTCTTCACTATGCTTAACCGGCTCCAGCAGATTGAACCCGAAATCCACAAGAAAAGAATCTTCGTACAGGGCCAACCTGATTTTAGCCCGCTTTTTACGTTTATCGATTTTCACAATATTACCTTCAAGGCCTTTCATCGGGCCTTCCACTACGCGTATCCTTTGATTTTCGTCATAGTATACGTTTGATTTCGAAACAATTTCTCCAAAAGAGAGAAAATGGAGCAGTATCTTAAGGTCATGTCCGGAAAGAGGCTCGATATTCTGATTGTTTTTAAGAAATTTAAAAAAGCCATCAATCCGCCGCATTACCCAATACACGTCCGGATTGAATTCCGCCAGTTCGAGGAAGATGTACCCGGGAAAAATAGGAGCATTGGTATGTTGTAATACGCCTCCTTTCTTAATGGTCATCTGGCGGCGGAGCCAGATGAGCCGTCCCTCGGAATCAGGAAGGAGGTTATTGCTGTCCAGGTGATACCGGGCGAGTTTAAGGAATTTTCCTTCACCCCTTGTTTTCACCTGTATGGCGAAATATTTCATGGTTATCTGTGAAAACCCCGGCTTCTATGCACGAAGCTAAAATATCACGGAAGTTCGATACCTTCAACTACTTACGAAAGGGGAAAAAAGGCCGATAATTATGGCGAGAATATGAAAAGGTGAAAGGTGGTTATGAAAAAGGTAATACTTGTAATATTGTTTTTCCTGATTCTTTCGGGTACACTGTTGGCAGAGACCGTATTGATCTATATAAAAAAAGCGGATGGGTCTCCATTTTCGGAGGTGTCGTTACCACTTGCCTACGCTTTCGAAGGGGGTGTGATGGATGAGTTTTTCGAAGCTGGACATATCATTTTCAATGCGGGTATAAAAAATGCTTCACTTCAGAAAGATTTTCCGGTTTACATGGCAAAAGAAGAGGGGGCCTCTCTGCTCCTTGAAATAGCACTGGCATGGCAGGAAAAAGATACGATGGAAGACAGTAACCTTTCCTCTGCGGCATACCGTTTTCTTCTTGTAGATGAACTGCGTACAATAGCTGAAGGTATTCTCTATTCGGATGGGACAGGGGAAGACGGAGTCGGGTTAGAGGAAAGCAGTTTTTTATTCGGAAAAAGGATTGCTCTGCAGAGTCTCGGGTCTATGTGAAAGTATAAAACCTGGTTAATGAAACCATCCTTTTTCCGATGATAATAGCAGGAGCTCTCTATATGAAACGATACCTTTTGTTCATATGTATGATCATTCTCTTTACTGGAACTGTCTTCGGACAATCCGTCTGGGAAGGCAGTGCAGCTATGGGCCGGTACGGCGAGTTTCCCATTACCGGTCTGTACGGTGCTTCCAATTCGTTTGCCCGAAACACCCTCGTGGAAGTGGAAAATGTAGAAAACAACCGTAAATCAACGGTGATTATTGTAGGCCGTCTGGAGGATTCCGGACTCTTTATACTTCTCTCCAGGGATGCCGCAGGAGAGCTGGGAATTACCCAGGAAGAGATCGCCCAGGTAAAAGTCTCGATGGTGCGGCAGGACAACAGCAGGTATTCAGGCATTCAGGAAGATCTTCCGTATAATCCCGATCCGGATATCAATCCTGCTGCCGGTATCGATGATTTACGGGAATTTCTCCTCTCCGAAGGTATCGAGACGGTCCCGGTGGAAGAGGAGAGTGTGATCGAAGGAGCCGGAGAGGTTATCCCGGAACAGCCGGAAGAAGAAATTCGCCTTGCAATAGAAATTCCTCAAGAAGAAACACCGGAAGAAATGGCGGCGGAAACTCCTGTAGAAGAGGAAGTCCGTGTTGAACCGCGCAGTGCGGAAGCGGATGTAGAAGTAGAAGAGCCTCCCGAAGTCATCAACGATCTTCCGGATGCGCCGGAAGAAGTTGTAATCGATATACCGGAACTGGATCTGCCGGAAGAGGTGATAGAAGAACCGGAAGAAGTGCCTGTTGAAGAGGTAGTGGAAGAACCGGCCCTTCCGGAAGAAGAGACTCCCAGGATAAGTGAGCTCATGCAAAGTCCTGAGGAAGTCCGGGATATCGAAATTGCAGCGCTGGATGAACCTGAAACCCTCCCGAAAGAGCAGACCCCGGCGGAAAGTGTTGAGGCTCCAACAGTAGTGAATGATTTTATCGCCTCACCGGAACTGGAAGGGGAGATTGAGCTGGCTGAACTCGACCTTCCGAAAGAACCTGCAGGAACCGAACCTGCGGAACCGGAAGACATTGAGGAAACCCCGGTGTTCATTGAAGAGGAAATAGCCGCTTTTGTACCCATCCCTGAGGACGCTGAGCTCGTCCTGGAACCGGCAGAACCGAGACCGCCGGAAGACATGATACCGAAAGCGATAAACGGGTTTCTCACGCCCTTGGCAGGAGAAGCATCTTCTGCAGAGTTAAGCGTGGAAGAGCGCGATTTACCGGAGCTCGTTCTTGAAGAACCGGAAGACGAATTGATTGTTGAAGAACCGGTAGAACCAATCGAAGAAATTCCGTATTTCGAGGAAGATGTGCTCACCGCTGAAGAAGAAACCGGCACTTCCCTGGAAAGGGAGGAGCTGGACAGCCTTGAGATCCGTGAACCGGAGCTCGAAACTGCAAGGACGGAAGAAGCCGAACCGGAGTATGTTTCCGTTGCACCGGAAGCAGCCTCCCTGGAGCTGGAACGGGGATCTTATTACCTTCAGCTTGGGGCTTTCACGGAACAGCGGTCGGCTGATACCCTGGCATCCACGTTATCCGACATCTATCCTGTTACCATATATGAAACGGATTTCCGTTCCCAAAGGGTGTACAAAGTGATGATCGGGCCTGTTACCGGAGATGAAAGCGGATCCCTTCTCTATAATCTGAAAGCGAAAGGCTACAAAGGCGCGTTCCTTCACAGGCCGGAGTAATCTTTCAATGGCGCCGAAAGAGATCATCCGGGAGGCGGATGAACTCGCTTCCCGTCTCAGACATCTGCAGTATGAATACTATGTATTGAATAAGCCCGGTGTTTCCGATCAGGAGTATGACCGCCTTTTCGACAGACTTCTCTTAATTGAACAGACGTATCCACATCTGAAAAAGGATGATTCACCGACACAACGGGTCGGATCGGACCTGGAATCCTCTTTGCCGGAAGTCGAACATTCGATCCCTGTGCTGAGCCTGGATAAGGGTTATACCCTGGAAGCCGTGGAGAACTGGATGAATAAGACCGCAGCCAATGCGGGTATGGATCTGTCTTTTATCGTGGAAGAAAAAATCGACGGCGTATCCATCGTGCTCTACTATTCGGATGGTCGTTTGGTCCGTGCAGTCACCCGGGGAAACGGCACAGTTGGAAATGATGTTACCGAAAATATCAGGACTATCGGTTCTGTACCCTTAAGGCTTTCCGATGACGAGACTGTTGCGGTTCGCGGAGAGATATATCTGTCCAAACCGGACTTTGAAATTGTAAACGAAAACCAGGATATATCCTACGCGAATCCAAGAAACCTTGCAGCAGGTACGATCCGGCGGCTGAAAAGCAGAGAAGCAGCCGCTATACCGCTGCAGATGTTTGTATACGAAGGCTACTTCGAGGAGGAGATACACACCCACCTTAAGATCATGGAAAGGCTGGGTGAGCTGGGATTCCGGCTGAACGAACGGGTAGGGTATTTCACGGAACGGGATGTTGGAAGTACCGTTAAGGCACGTCATCCGGGCTGGATCTTTGGAATGTTTTCAGCATTAAAGGGATATATAGAAAAAGAGGAGAGAGAGAGGGCAGGGCTTCCTTATGAAATAGACGGTTTGGTTTTGAAAGTGAATGAAATGGCGGCACGGAATACCCTCGGGTTTACCGGACACCATCCCAGGTGGGCTATCGCCTATAAATTCGAATCTCCCGAAGCTGAAACACGGGTGATATCCATCGATGTCCAGGTAGGCCGCACCGGCCGTATAACACCGGTGGCACGGGTTGAACCTGTTAAAATCGGTGGATCAACCGTGTCGAATGTGACCCTCCATAACCAGTTGTATATCGACCTGCTCGAACTCGCAGTAGGGGACAGTGTCGCAGTATCCAAACGCGGGGATGTTATTCCCGCGGTGGAACGGGTTATCGAAAAGAACGAGGACGGAAACACTACCTGGCGGATGCCCCCTGCCTGTCCTTCCTGCAGCGGCTTGCTTCAACCTTCCGGTGCCCACCTGTTCTGTACGAACCGGTATTGCCCTGCACAGGTAAAGGGAAAAATCAATTTTTTCATCGGGAAGGGTCAGATGGATATCGAAAACCTGGGACCGGAAACCATCGATGTACTGTTCGACCGGGGATTGATCCATGGAATCGACGATCTCTACACGATGAACTTTGAGAGCCTGATAGGTCTGCCGGGATTCGGTGAAAAAAAAGTCGCTTTGATCAGGAAAGGGATCGAGAAGAGTAAGGAACAGCCGTTTCGTATCGTTCTTCCTTCCCTGGGTATACCGGAACTTGGCAGAAAAGTTGCGGAACTCATCATCGAAGGGGGTTACGGTGATATCGACTCCCTTTTAGCCCTGGCGGATAACCATGACACGGAGTCCCTGATACGTATTCATGGTATAGGGGAAAAGACTGCTGAAAGGATTGTACGGGAATTACGTAAGCCGGATCTAAGAAAGACCATAAACAGCCTCAGGAACCAGGGTCTCAACTTCGTGGAAGAAACAACGGGGAATGAACCGGTCGAACAGGTATGCAAAGACCAGGTATGGTGCGTGACCGGTAGTTTCGATACCTTTAATCCCCGGTCCCTGGCGATGGATGAAGTCAGGAAGAGAGGCGGCAGGACGGTGAGCCTAGTTTCAGGCGCCACTACCCACCTTCTGGCAGGGAAAAGTGCCGGAAGTAAACTGACGAAGGCCCGGGAACTGGGGGTGACGATAGTGACAGAAGAAGAATTTCTGAAATTACTTTCGCGGCCGTAAGTAGGATGTAAACTCCGATGACGGTTTCCGGCGAAGCAGGATTTCCTGGATCCGTTGCAGTGCCCGCAGGTAGTAATCGTACCGGATATGAAGTCTCTTCTGGAGATTTATCTCCTCCTGCACCCTTTTTACCTTGGCTTCAGGCAGAAACGAGAGAAACCAGCTGCGCTGCAGTAACTCCATGTACATCGTGGCAAGTGCCAGTTCCCTGTCGGAACATATGGAAAGGCGGTTCTGAACATCCACCCCGGGTAGTTTTTTCAGGGTATCAAGCAATTGTTCATGAGGAACTTTTCTCAATTGAGGAATCCCAGACCTATACCGCCCATGATATACCAGCTTTCCACAGTCGCGTATTCTAGTGACGCAAGGGCGGAAATGACGAATTGCGTGTTGGGTATCAGCAGGTGCAGTTCCCCTGCAGCCAGAAAAGGAAGATGAAGCTTAAATCCTTCGGTAAAGGGTAATGTCCTCAGGGCTGTAGAGATACCCCCCCAGATTGTACCGAAATCGAGAAGAAGACCTGCCCTCCCATATCCCCCGGGAAAGACCACGGCTTCTGTTTCAGGTGATTCAAACGGGTAGGCTATCCTGCTGAACCAGAGAGAGAACTCCGGATGGAGGATAAGCGAAACCGGACCGAGAGAAAGCATCCAGGGAAATCCCAGGTGAAACCCGCTGTAATTCGACACGGTGTCATTCGTTTCCCCGGCGAGATAGGTAAGTTTACCTGTGAGACCACCGGAAACACGGAACCTGTTTCCCGTTTGTAAGAACAGATATTTTACCGCCCCGCCGATGGAATACGGTTTTGTTTCACTGGTCTGTATAAAAGCGGTACCCTGCACATCGAATTCAACACGCGGAAAAAAAGACAAGCGCAGGCTTAATTGAACGGGGAATCGTGCAAGAACAGCGGTACCGGTGTTTTCGAAATGTCCCAGGATCAATGAAGAGAACTGAATCACACCCACGGGAAGCACTTCGGGAGATGGAGCGTATAGAAGGCCTGATACACCGGAAAGGAGAAGCCGGAACCGGATTACCGCTTCTCTGTCTATCGTGATCTGTGATACAACCGTATCCTGAACCGACCCGTCTGAGCTGGTTCCGGATACCGTGACGCGATAGGTGCCGTCCGGGAGGGGATTCCCGAGGTTGTCGGACCCGTCCCAGGTGATTTCATGCTTCCATGTCGTAAAATCCGGAAAGGTATGGTCCAGCACGGTTTGTCCTGTTTCGTTTTCCAGGGTGAGTGTTCCGGTACCGAAGGTTGTAACTTCGAAGGAGATCGATGATTTACCCAGGTTTCCCGGATTATCGGGGTTCAAGATTTCCCGGGAAACATTAATGTCACGGAGAGCAAATACAGCTTTTTCCAGTGTTATGTCCACCCTGGCGGTCCTGTCTTCTTCAATAAGGACCGTTGCACTGTAATCCTCAAACCCGAACTTTCGTGCATGCACCGTATGCTCGCCAACCGGTAATTCCTGTCTGCCGGGGTGCACAGGGTCACCATCGATATATAATTCGATATCATGATCCGCCGGAAGGAGTTCAATAAAACCGGTAATCAAAGAGAGCTCAAAGTCCAGTTCCACATAGGAGTCCTCGTCAATGGTAACCCATACACGTTCCGGCTCATACCCTTCCATGGAAAGCTCCACCTTGTACGTTCCGGTCTCGAGATCTTCGATCTTCAGGGGCGTGTAGCCCTGGAGTTCGCCGTTTATATATACTTCTGCATCATCCGGGTACGATGTGACATAGACTCCTTGTTCATCTTCACCTGTCTCTTCCGGCGGTTTGTCCCGGGGGGCATCCTGTTTTTCGCCAGGCTCTACCTCCGGGGAGGCGTTTTCCGGTTTGTCATCTTCAACAACATCACGGAATAACAATCCCCGTGATGTGGAACAACCGAAGGCAAGGAAAGTTACTATCGACATGATAAGAATAATGTGCTTCATCCTGCCACCATTATAACACACGGACGCAAAATCGTAAAATAGGGACGGAGGAATTGGCACTTGCACTAGTTTTTTCCTTTTGTCCTCTGTGGTATATTTTTACTATAAAAAGATGGCGGAAAATGATGGACTTTCTTCAATAGTGGAAGAAGAGGTCAAAAAACCTAAAAGAAGAGGAATTCTTGGCAGGATTGCAAGAGGCGCAGCCATAGTTACTTTATCTGGCGCTTTACTTTTCACCACTCTTGGCTGTCCTACACCTGGTCCTGACCCGCCGGTGCAGGTTGATGATCCTCCAACATTAGAGATGAGGCCTGGCGCTGTGAATGGTCCATCCGGCGAATATTATTATAAAGATAATGGTGATAATTTCAGTATATATTTATTCGGCCAGGATGATAATGGTGTAAACCGTTATGAGATTCTTAATCCTGCTAATTTACAGTTTGAAGAAATATTTACTGGCATGAATCTTGATTTTGGCAGCGGCGATACTGCCACTGTTCAATATGACGGCGGTAATTTCTATCTTGATGTAAGCATTAATTCTTCCGGTGATATTCGTGATTTAAATTTTGACGGTAAAGTTTTTGATGATATTGACCAAGTTGGAATTGATGCTATGACCATCAATGTTGTTCCTGGAGTAGTTGATGATCCTCCAACTTTAGAATTAAGGCATGGCGCTTATACAGGCCCAAGTGATCCTGCTTTTACTCATTGGAATGGCGATGTTTTTGCTGTTTATGTTGTAACAAGCGATGATAATGGTGTTTCTGCCATAGAATTGTTTCATGACGGTGCATGGAAGATTTTCACTATAGATCAGAGTTATATGTTCGGCAATGATGAGATCATTGCAAGGTATGCAATCGGAGATGGTGAATATTTTGATGTGAATGTTTTTAACAGCGGAGCTGATAGGAATTTCATAATTAGGTCCAGAGCTAAAGATAGCATAGGCCAATATTCTGCAGAAGATACAATGCAGATAGATGTTCTTGAGCAGATTATCCTGATGACTCTTAATCCTGGTGATACTGTTCAGCATAATATGGATGCGAATCCTGAAATTAGTGCTGATGATGACTCACAGGAAGATTATGATGAAGTGAGATATTATTTAGATACAAGTTTAGAGAAGATTACAACTCCCGGAGGATTCTATGATCTTGATGTCAACTGGGTTGGCGATAAAACATTATTTATGAAGTTGTACAAGAATACTAATTATGTCGGAGAACATAGTATAGTTGTTCATGCTTTGAATACTCCACCAGTTCATCCTGAAGCAGATGGTGAGCCGGATTCGACAACTGTTGATGCGGGTGATTGGGTGACTATTAATAGTGTTCGATATGATGACAATAATGATCTTTTGGATGAGAATAATGTTACTGTAAATTCCAGTACAATTTCTCAGGGTGATATTTATATAAGTTTAATTTCTGGTTATTGGAAGATACAGGTAGATACATCAGGATTGGCTTCACAACCACATTATTTAGAAATTCAAGCAGATGATGGTTACGATTTAAGCACTATAGAGAATTATACCATTAATATCAATTGAATTCTTAACAAATTTTATAAAGGAGTTTTCTTTTAAGAGATAAGTATGCAAGTCAAATAGGGACGGAGGAATTGACTATTCTGACTATTCTGGCTGGCTATCAAAAAACTCCAAAATAATAACTATTAATATTCCCAATTTATTTTTTATAAATGCTGAATCACTACGAATCAATACCCTGTTATTCTTATATGAAGACGTAGGTAGATTATTACAAAACAAGGAAAGGAAGGCGAGAAAGGTATGAGAAAGCCGAGAAAATTAAAAAAATACGCAACCTACCATGTAATGTCCAGGGCAAATCGCAAGGAAATGATATTCAATAACCCTGATATAAAGGAAATGTTTCTCGACATTGTAAGAAGGGCACAGAAAAAATAATGTTTTACCGTTAAAAACTTCTGCATTATGGGTAACCATTTCCATTTGATTATCAGGCCGCAGAAAAATGAAAACCTGTCCAGGATAATGCAATGGATTTTAAGTGTTTTCGCTTTAAAATTTAATCGTCTGTTCACTTATTCAGGGCATGTATGGTATGACCGGTTTACAAGCAAAATTATTAACGACTCCCCTGCAAAAACACTCATTTCTACGAATGGAATTCCAGATTGTTTTTCCAATAGCATGAGTCCCAAATGTTTTTCACTCTATTTCATTCCAGATATCACTCGTTTTTTAACGTCATAGCGGGGGAGGTCCCCCTTT
>JAJSAL010000012.1 GCA_024274705.1 Spirochaetota bacterium | reverse complement strand
TTCGCGTTGCGTACTGAATAACCGTCCGTATTACATCGAAATTGATAAGAGGCTCTCCTCCGAAAAAATCAATAGCTTCCTGTGCATTTTCCTGGTCCGGGTTATCCAGGAACAAATCCACTGCTTTCAGTGCGACATTCTCACTCATTCTGGTTTCGGTTGAAGTATAATGATAAGACGATTGCCCGTTAAAGCAATAAGTGCATTTTAAATTACACTCCAGAGATACAGTCATCATAAGAGATTTAAAAGACGGATTAGTATCATAGTAAGATTTCTTTTTGTCCGCAATATCATGATTACTCTCTTTTTTAAATAACCCCGAGCCAGATAGATTCTCTAAAATTTCTTTTTCCTTTTCCGTATATATGCCGATCGTTACCGGACCGGCTTCCGAAGATTTTCCTGTGTTTTGTTCGATTATTTTTTTGGTAAGTTCGTCGATATGAAAGACTTTTATTGTAGGCGCGTGGAATGCATAGATTTCCCTGGCGTCTTTTATTATGGCGACATCTCTGGAAACCTGTTGTATTTGAAATTCCGTTTCAGAACCAACCATAACTTTGTTATTCCCGTAAAAATTCCAGCCGCATATTTATTTTTTATTGGTACCTACCATTTTAATGTAATTTTATTCTACTGTCAACAATATTTTTTATCGACTTATTCGAAACCTGGAAATGTTTTCATTGACATCGATCATAAAATATTAATTGTCCTTTATATTAGTTTCGGATACACTAATATCGTATAGTTTTTTATAGAGTAGACATTCTTCGTAGAGGACGGGATGCTGCCCTGCAGCTATGATAGTCCCTTTATCCACAACAATAATTCTTCCGGCATTAGCAACGGCCGGTAAATTGTGTGTAATAATAAATAGTGTTTTCCCTTTCATGCGAGTTTTTAGATTCAACAGAATATTCTTTTCCAGTTCCGAGTCTAATTGCGAAGTGGCTTCATCCAGAATAAGAATATCAGGCGCCCTTACAACAGCTCGGGCAATTGCCAACCTTTGACGCTCACCACCCGAAAGCGTTGCCCCTCTTTCTCCTATTTCGGTGTTGTATTGCTGCGGCAGTTTCTCTATAAACTCATGCGCGCACGCGTCCTTAGCAGCCATAATAATGTCGGTATTTTTCAGCACATCCATTCCAAGTACTATGTTTTCCTCAATGGTAGCGCTGAAAAGAAAGACATCCTGCGAAACTATACTTATATTTTTCCTCAGGGACTGTATCGCCATCTTTCGTATATCCACTCCATCGACTATTATTTCGCCTGTGCCCGGGTCGAAGAATCTCGCAACAAGATTGAGGAGCGTGGATTTCCCTGCCCCGCTTGGGCCGACAACAGCAATTGTTTCACCCGGCTCGACACAGAAATTTACATCACATAAAACCGGCTTATCGTCATATGTAAAATTTACATTCCGGAATTCCACTCCTCCCTTTATCGATTCGAAATGTACTGGGCCTTCCACGTTGCCGACCTCCGGCGAGATGTCAAACATCTCAAAAATACGTTCTGCCGAGGCGATTGAACGCTGGAAGCTTAAATTAAGGTTTACGAAAGTGTTTACAGGCCCGAAAAGATACCTAAGAAAAGCGTTAAAGGCGATTAACCCACCAATACTTAAATTTCCTTTTATTATTTCTGCGCCACCATACCAGACGACAATGAGCGGAACAAGCGATGTTATGAAGGATGATATGATTATAAGTAGATTATTGAAAACGCTAAGTTTAATATCCTGATCCATTGCGGTTTTTGCCGTTTTCATCAAATTTAATCGGGCCCACGCTTCAGCTGAAAATGATTGAATTACAAAAATTCCGGAAATAAATTCCATTAAATCTCTCTGTATGCACGCATGCGCTTCTCTCAATTCCCAGGACATTTTTCTTATCCTTTTGTTAAACAGGAATAGTACAAAACCGTAAAGGGGGAGAGACGCAATCGTAAAAATCGCCAATTTCGGATGTATATAAACAGTACCTGCAATACCTACGGCAAAGGTTAAAATGCTTTGACAGAAAGCAAGGATTGTATCAGATAACAGACCCTGAAGCGACTGAACGTCACTCGCGATTCGAGACATAAGATAGCCGGACTTTTGTTTCCGGAAAAAGCTCATGGATAATTTCTGGATATGATCGTATAACTTTGCTCTTATATCAAATATTACTTTTGCCCTGAAAATCGTTCGGAGAAATATTTCATAATAATACAGAACCGCCCTCAGCACCAGTGATATGAAAATGACAATACCAATCACATTCAACAGAGAGTAGTTTTTCATTGGAATAACATTGTCGATTAAATACCTTGTGAGAAATGGAACCGGGAGTTGCAGTGCATTTGTTACAACCATGAGTAAAAAGGCAGCGGCACCTTTTTTCCAATACGGTTTCAGGAACTGTAAAAACCGTAAAAATACGGTTATAGATGATATTTCTGTCTTATCCTTTGAATGCACCTTTTGTTAAACCTGATACGAAATTCTTTTGTAATATGATAAACAAGATTATAATCGGAAGCATCGCCACAATTGAAGCCGCGCTTAATAAATTCCATTGAATATCATAACTTGCCTGAAATGTGAACAGTCCCAGGGGAATAGTTCTGCTTTTCAATGTTGAAGTAAGCACCAGGGCAATGTTAAATTCGTTCCAGCACTGGATAAACACAAATAGACTTGCCGCAGCAATACCGGGAAGACTAAGTGGAAATATCATCTTAAAGACGACATAGAGACGGTTTGCCCCATCGATCATAGCTGCTTCGTCAATGGATACCGGTATCGAGTCGATATACGATTTCAATATCCAGACCGAGAAAGGAATATTTAACGCGGAATAAATTAAAAAAAGCGCGAGGAGCGAATCGAGTATTTTAAGTCGCAGCATTGTAATATACAGCGGAACGATGTTGGTCACAGCTGGTATCATCTGTGTTCCCAAAAGAATCATCATAAGTACACCTTTTCCCTTAAACCGGAAGCGGGAAAAGCTATACGCAGCTATCGCTGATAGCAGCACAACAGACAGGGTAGTAGCGGAGGTAACAATAATACTGTTTAGAAAAGTTTTCGACATTTCGGTTAATCGAAATACGGTTAGGTAATTATCAAATGCAGGCATTTCCGGAAAGATAACCGGCGGGTATGCAAAAACATCGATAGTGTGTTTTATGGACGTAACAGCTATCCATGCGATGGGGATGAGAGCTAACAGAATTATTAGAACATAGAGCAGATTGCGAATGAAAACCGCCAAAGCTCTGGTTTTAACTAAACCCATACCGGAAATCCTTATGTACTTAGAAATTCTTTCTTCGTTATTTTAATGTATGTTGCCGTGAAAACTATATTAAGGAGCAGCATTGCCACGGAAATGGATGAGGCAAAACCGAATCTAAAGAACTTAAATGCTGTTTTATACATGTAAATCGAAATCACTTCCGTGGTACGGAAGGGCCCTCCCCCCGAAAAAGCGTACACCAGACTCATGACATTGAAGGTGGCGATACTAATAATAATGAGGTTTATCAAGATAGTTGAACTGATCAAAGGAAGCGTTATGCGAAAGAATTTTTCATATCTGTTCGCGCCATCAATCTCCGCAACTTCATACAATTCAGCCGGCACACTTTGTAACCCCGCTGCCTGCATGATCATGGAAAACGCAGTCCCTCTCCATACTGTCATTCCTATGGCAATCAACATGGTTAGATTACCCGTTGACATCCACTTTACCGATTCCTTTATTATTCCAAGCTGAAGGAGTACGGAATTTACAAGGCCATATTTATCGCTGATAAACATCCATTTAAAAGTCAGGGCAACGATAACCTCCGGTATAACCCATGAAATAAGTACTACGGTACGGACAAATCTCCTGCCGAACATCGATTTGTCTGTAACCAGCGCAATACACAGGCCGAGAACAAGCTGAAGAGTGATCGTTACCAATACATAAAGAAGCGTTAATTTTAAGCTGCCCCAAAATTCGATACTGAAAAAAAGTTCTCTATAATTTTTGGTCCCAACCATTGAGTAGTCCTGTGCAATTAACGACTTGTTTGTGAAGGAGAGAAAAATTGTATAAACCGAAGGATAAAAAGTAAAAAGGAGTACGAGAATTAATGCCGGAAGTACAAAAATCAGGTAAAGCCTTTTTTTTATCATGAGATTCCTTTAATTCCGGGAAAAGTCAGATAACCTTTCCCGGCGTATTCTTTTATATTATTACCCGAATCTTTTTTTATTTACATTTGACTGCGAACTCTCGCTTCAGCATCGGAAATCGCGCGTTCTACGCTTTTCTCACCTGATAAATACTCCCCAAGCGCTTTCATTATGCTGTCGGAAATAATCGGATAAATCACAGAGTTCGGCCGTGTCTTGGCAAACGGTAGTATAGCTCCATATTCTATCATGTATGGATCCGTTGAGAAAAACGAATCGGTTTGATAGACACTCTTTCTTACCGGAAGACCCCTCGACGCAGCCGCGAACTTTGCCCCATTAACCGGCTGGGACAGATGCTGGATAAATTTTATCCCTTTCTCCCTTTTTACAGGATCGGAAGCAAACACATTAAGGTCGAACCCGCCAGCTAAACTCATCGGTTTTCCACCCGGTGGAGTCGGACGGAGAGCAATACCCCACTTATCCGCGTCCGCAGGTGGCAAGTTATCCTGAATATTTCCTATTTGCCAGCCACCGCCGTAGAACATTGCATATCCTCCGGCAAAGATCCTCGGATTCATGTCGTTTTCAGATCCATACGTGACGCTGTCGCCGGGGATTAAATTTTCGTCGTAGAGTTTTTTATAAAACGTGAATATTTGTTGAAGCGCCTCCTTGTTTTTACCGGTGTTAAAAACAGGATCCCCGCCGGAATCAATCAGTTCACCGTCAAGTGACCAGTAGTCGATTAACAAGGTGCACATACCACCTTCACCGGAGCAGACCATTCCCATTCCGTATTGATCCCCGAAAGTCATTTTTTTTGCGGCAGCATATAACTCATCCCATGTTTTCGGAGGCTCATCATATCCATATTCGGCAAGAATGTCCTTTCTGTAGTATAAAACCCTGGCATCTGTAGTGTACCAGATACCGAAGATTTTATCATCGACTGTGACCCCGTCAATCGACCAGGAAAAAAAATCGTCTCTGTCCGCCTCGGGCCATGAGCCACCGATCTCCTGAACACCACCGGTATTTACCAGGGAAGCCAACCAGTATTGATCTGCAATAGCAACGTCCGGTTGATTCCCGGCCGATAGCGCTGTTAAAAGTTTTGCCTGAAAATCCGGATAAGGAACCAGCTGGAGATCCAGTTTGACATTTTCGGCTTCTTCAAATTCTCTCCAAATTGCATCGAGCACCGGCCCTTGTTTTCCCTGCCATCTAGGAGTAAAAAACGAATCAGCCCACACTGTCAGTGTTACCTTTTCACCGGACACAGCCGCGGGTTCTTCCTTTTGGCCGCCTCCGAAAAGAAACATGGAAAAGATGAAAAACATTAACAAACCACCCAAAATTCTTTTTGCCATAACTATTCTCCTTTTTATTTTGAATTATTGGTACCTACCAATTATATAATTAAATATTAATCCTGTCAACTGTTTTAAAATAATTTTAGTAATCCCTGAGTTATTAGGGGATATCAAGAAGAATCTCTAGTGGGTTTTGGCATGAAGGAGTATGTCTCGATTGAAGGGTCTTGTGCTATTTGATCTAAACTGTTTTTGAACCATTCTTCAAGTGAACCGGTAGGCAATCTTTTTCTTGCAGTATGAAGGATTGTTATAAGAATTGAACGTGCCTTTGCTCCGGCTACATATTGAGAACCGAAATATCCTTCTTTCTCCTTCCGTTTCCGGTAGGTTATTTTATGCTCAAGATGTTCGATTCGTTCTTTCAGGAGATCAATTTCAAGCTGCTTCTCAAAGCACCCATTACAATAGCCCATGGGCCGTTTCCGATTTTATGGCATCGATGGATTCCTCCAGAATATCCGGATTTGATTTCGCCCAGCGCATAAGCATAGACACATAGCCATTGATAATAGCTATCGGTGTCCTCAGTTCGTGGGACGCATCAGACACAAATCGGTTCTGTTTGATAAACGAATTTTCAAGTCTTCCCAGCATCTCGTTGAAGGCTTTTGCCAGCCGGGTAAGCTCATCGTCCGGTCCTGTTTCAGGGATACGGCTCGCAAGATCATGAACCTATATGCTTCTTGCAGCTTTCGTCAGCTTATTCACCGGACTGAGGATTCTCCGGCTCATGTACATACCGAAAAGAAATGAAACAGTCATCCCGATCAGATCTGCGATAATGAGAAGATTACATAAAATCCGTAAAAAATTGTCCTCGGGGTTCATATCCTGCACGATTTGCATCAGATACGGTTTCGCACCCCCTGGCAGGCGAAAGCGCAGGATCATCACCCTGGATACGGATTTTTCACTATCGTTGTCGCCCCTGTCATCATCCGTCTGATCCTCGATTTGTGATTCAACAAGGCCTTCATCTTTCGAAAACGGGATCTGGAACAGCTGGTTTTTCGTGTATACTTCCTCCCCATTCTCATTGAATATGGTGATCTGTTGCTGCGGATCGGTTACAATTTCTTCGAGATTTTCTTTGAAATCTGAGTTGAATTCTCCCGGGTTTTCCAGGATCACATTCCTTGTAAGGGTAAGACTCTTGGCTACCTCGCGGTTCAGGAAGATATTGATGCTATGCAGGATCAAAAGACTTATTGCAACCAGAATTAGGAGAAAAGAGATGCTAATCGAGAGGGTGATCTTGATAGAGATAGAAAACCGGGATCTACACATCGGCATCCCGAATTGAATAACCGAAACCTCTCACCGTTCTTTTACCCAGGTGACACTGGGCGGAGCGGCTTACATCAGACAGAGATTCTTACAGCCCCAGCTCTTTTGCAATCACAGCCCGGGTAACAGAAAGGACTTCTCCAGTCTCCACACGGAGGAGGCGGAGGAACAGCTCGAAGTCGTCTGTTTTCGCGTACAGCTTCCCCGATATCAGCGCCCGGGCCCCCAGGAGGTTTCCGATCTCCACGGTGGTGTCCTCGTTGATTACCCCGGAAAGCTGGAGCTTGATCTCCTCCATGATGGACTGCATGTCCTGCCTCTCAACCAGGGTAAAGTAGCCGCTCTTTCCCGCGGACAGCAGGATCTGCTCGGTAAAGTATTCACTGTTCAAAGCCAGCTCTTCCGATGCCGGGATAACCGGCAGGACAGCCACCGCAGTTTTTTCACCTATAGGAAAGGCGGAATAGTCCACTAGCTGGGTAAAGGCCATGGTAAAGAGTTTCTCCAGAGTCTCCTCCCGTTTTTCCGAATCTATCTTATTCGCCTCGAAATAGGGGTCTTCGAATTCGATAGGCTCATCTGTCAGGTAGCTGAGCTCTTCCTTGGCAAACCGTATGATAATCGCTTCCAGCTTGTCCGTCTGGAAATTGGAGCCTGTGTGATGACTCACGCTTCCCGGCGATCCCCCTTCGCTCTCCCCGGATTCTCCGTAGGTGAGAAAGATATACCTGCCTGAAGTATATTGGGCTATCTGGCGCAGGATGTACTCTCCCATCAGGTCCAGGCCTCCTGTACCGACGCCGTAGAACTTTATCCCTGAAGCTTTTGCCTTCCGTGAAGCTTCGGCGTAATCGAACTCCTGGCCGTAGTCGATGTGGGGAGGAGCGTCGGTGATAATAAAGGCCAGCCGGATACCCTCCCGGTTCCACTGTATCCTGTTAACGGCAACATCCATGGCCGCCTGCAGATCTTCCGGGGTGTCCCCGCCGCCGGAAGCTTCCACAAGGGCGAGGGCCTCCTGGAACTCAGCCAGGTTGTCCGTCAGGGGGACCACCCGTGTCCTGTACTCATCCCCTAGATCCTTGTAGAGCACCATACCGAACCGGACCCGGGGCCTGGTTGAAAGATTGGTAAGATTCAGGTGGATCAGTTCTATCGTCGTTCGCAGCCTGTTAATCTCCTCACCCATGCTCCCCGTGGTGTCAAGGACGAAGAGGATATCCAGGGGAACCCTGCCGGGGATGATCCTCGGAAAGGGAAACTGAACCTCTATTTCTCTCTTCCCGGTCCTGGGAATGGTAAGTTCCCTGGTTTCCTGCATGACGGACACCGTTGCGGTAAAGGTGTCTACATAACCCGGGTATTCAGAAGGAAACAAGAGGAACCTTCCGTCTGCCATGGTCTTCCCTCTCGTTACGGTGCTGCCGTTCCGGATTTCGATATCCCCGTTAGGTACCGCTTTACCGTCTCCGTCGGTAACCTTCAGTACGATCCGTTCCATCACCGGGAGTTCGATGTGCGGTACCCCACTGTACTCTTCCAGAAAATTCAGAAAATAGCCGTACTGTTTATTATCATCGGAGAACCCTGCTTTAAGGCCCGACACCGAAGGGGCACTGCCCCGGGAAGCAGCAGCCGGGGATGGTGAACCCGACCGGTATTCCTCCGTGTCTCCGTAATCCGGTTCCGCGGCACCTGTGGAATACACCTCCACTTCCTCCATAAAAGCGACCGCGTCATCCTTGGAAGATTCGGAAGCTTTCAGCCCGGAAGATTCCTTTTTTTCGCTCTCAGCCGGTTCCGGACCGGGAACACCCGGTGTCTCATCGTCCTCCCCGCTTTCCGCCAGGGAGCCTTCAGGAGCGGTTTTTTCTCCGCCCTGCTCATGGGAACCCGGGGGTTGTATTGCAACAGATTCAGCGAGTCCTGCACAGGACGTGAGGATCAGGACCGGTATAAGAACACTGATTATAAAAACCAGAATCACGTTACTTTTTCTCATACAGCCTCCTTGCAGTGCTTTTATTCTATCACACTGCATTCACTTTTACCGATCGTCTCTTAAAAAGCCGGGCAGGCAAGTTCAGGGGAAAGGTCCGCTGCCTGAATGGTTTCTACTTTTTCAACACGCCTGCCTCAAGTTCTTCCAGCCTCTCTTTATAGTACGATTTCCATATTTCCGGAATATCTTCCCCTATGGACAGTTCCTCCGTCGGCCTTATGATCATGCCGTACTCAGGATGACGGTAATTGGACACCGGCAGCGGGTTTACTTCCACCACCGCTACCCCTGAATCCCCCAACTCGAGGGTAACCCGGAACACCGCGGAATCCCCGGTGTGCATCCTTGCAGGGTCCGGGTTCTCAGGATCGAGACGCCAGGTCTGGCCGGAGATGAGATTTCCCGCGGAATAGATGATGAGTTTCTGTGCCCCTTGAACTGTATACAGCTTATAAGGCTGCAGAACGTGTGGGTGATGGGCCCAGAGAATGTCCACACCGGAGAGCAGGACATCATAGAAAAACGCCTTTTTTTCTTCCGATGGTTCCCCGGCGTACTCGGTACCGCCGTGAAAAGAAAGGACAAAGATATCGTAGTTTTCTGAAATCGTTTCGAGATATTTCAGGAACCGGGTCCTGGTTTCTTCCACCCGATAATTCAACAGGTAGACATATTCTTTGCCTGTGTAGCTGTTGAGAAACTCCGTTACAGCAAGAAATCCGATGGTGTACCCGCCCCAGGGTATGGTCAACGGCTGGAAATACAATTCCGGATCTTCGGAAATACCGGAAAAGTAAAATCCTTTTTCGTTCTGTATCGATTCCAGTTGTCCTATTGTCTTAAGCAGGGAGCCGGCTCCCTGGTCCGTTATATGGTTGTTGGCCATAGAAAACACCTCGATTCCCGCTTCCAGGGCAGCTTCCACATACGCAGGGTGTACGTTGAACGCGGGATAGTTGGACATGGGTTTGTCCGGGTCTACAGGGAACTCCAGGTTACCGAAGGTCAGATCATCATTCTGCAGCACTTCTTCTATCCCTTCATAGATCCGTGAATACGGGGGTCTGCTGAAATTGACATCATGGGCCATGATGTCTCCGAGGAAAGAAAAGCGGAGAACCAGGTTCTCCCTTTGATAGGCTTCTTTCTCTGAAATCCCGGTTTCCATCAAGGCCGATAAGGATACACCCGCCGGGGAATATCCCGGATCGATGGATAAAACAGGAGAAGAGGGACGGGTACATTGTGACAGAAGGAGCGTGAAAAGCACAAGGAAAGTAAGACCGGTTCTGCCTGTCTTCATACTTCCATTATTTTTGATTACCGCGAGTTTGTAAAGAAATGATATAACCTTTTTTTAAGGAGTCCTCCCCTCCCCGTACGGGCAGAACAAAACCGGGCATGATGTTTTTTTCTCCTTCGGTTTACGCCAGTACCGCTGCCACTACCAGGCCATCCTTTGAACCTTGAACGGCCTTTTTACCCGTAACTTGTGTGGAGGCACGGTTACGCCTTAGCTGCCCCAGGGTGCCCTCTGCTAAGTAACCTTGACACCCGAAAGGGAAGCATTTTACAATACAGCATCCTGATAATTATAAAACTGACGTAGAATTATTAATTCTAAACCGTTGCGTCCGTCCATATCATAGGTGTCGAGGAATCTATGGCAGAAAAAATAACGTCCCGAGAGGAAAACTATTCTCAGTGGTATATCGACATCGTTCTCCAGGCGAAACTTGCCGACTACTCACCGGTAAAAGGATGCATGGTCATACGGCCCAGAGGATATGCCCTGTGGGAAAAAATTCAGCAGAACATAGACGTAATGTTCAAGGATACAGGTCACACCAATGCCTACTTTCCCCTTCTTATTCCTGAAAGTTTCATCCATAAAGAAGCGGAACACGTGGAAGGATTTTCTCCGGAACTCGCGATAGTAACCCACGCCGGGGGAGAGAAACTGGAAGAACCCCTTGTCATAAGGCCCACATCAGAGACAATAATCTGGAGTATGTATAAGAAATGGATTCAGTCCTACCGGGACCTCCCTATCCTTATCAACCAGTGGGCCAACGTTCTCCGCTGGGAAAAACGGACACGCCTCTTCCTTCGTACAACGGAGTTCCTCTGGCAGGAAGGACATACAGCCCATGAAAGCCGGGAGGAAGCAGAGGAAGAAACCCTCACAATGCTCAATGTGTACAAGAAATTTGCCGAAGAGTTCATGGCCATCCCCGTGCTTACAGGGGTGAAGAGTGAAAGTGAGAAATTCGCCGGCGCCGTAGATACGTACGCCATCGAAGCGATGATGCAGGACAGGAAAGCCATCCAGGCCGGTACGTCCCACTTCCTGGGCCAGAATTTTGCCAGGGCATTTGACGTTACCTTTCAGACGAAAGAGGGGTCCCTGGACTACGTGTGGGCTACTTCCTGGGGTGTCTCCACCAGGCTCATCGGAGCGCTCATCATGGTCCATTCAGATGACAAGGGACTTGTAGTGCCGCCGAAACTGGCGCCGACGGAAGTCGTGATCATTCCGATCTTCAAGAACCGGAATAAAGGAGAAGTGCTTGAGTATGCCCACAAAGTACACGCGGATCTATCCGCCGGGTTCTCTGTGGTGATCGATGACGATGATCAGAATTCACCGGGATGGAAGTTTTCCGAGTGGGAAATGCTGGGCGTTCCCGTCCGTGTGGAAATAGGTCCCAGGGACATGGAATCCGGCCAGGTGATGCTTGTCCGGCGTGATACAGGTGAGAAACGCGAGGTGAAAGCTGAAGGTGCATCGGAAGCGGTAAAGGAGCTGCTTGTGGACATCCAGCTGAACCTGTTCAGAAACGCCCTTACATTCAGAAAAGAGCACACCAGGAACATCCATGATTATCCGGCTTTCAAAGAGTTTTTCGAAAAAGACGGAGGGTTCGCAGACACCCTCTGGTGCGGATCCGCCGAGTGTGAAATAAAGGCAAAAGACGACACAAAAGCCACCATCAGGGTGCTCCCTTTCGATCAGGACCATCATGAAGGAACATGCACCATCTGCGGAGGCAAATCGGCACACAGGGCGATCTTCGGTAAAGCCTACTAATCGTCCTCATGAGAACTTCACACGTGGTTTTCTGTCTGATTGGCTGTGTACTGTTCTCGATGTCCGGATGTTTCAGGGAAACCGGCTCCACAACATCAGGTGAACCGGCTCTGGCCGACGGATTCTATCTTTTCCGGGAGAACGGTCTTCTTCCCCTGGAGGAATTCCACCCATCCGATACCGGATCTTTTACGCCCTGGCTCCTGGCTCTCCGGTGCTTCGGTTTCGAAGAACAGAAAGACACCCTCTACCTCTCTGTGAATACCCGGGGGATCCTTCCTATCCGGAAAAACGAAAAAGGATTAATTCCTGAACCGATGGTGGAGTTTCCCGAGTGTACCCGAAGATCAATGGGCTCCTTCTTTGCCATCGATGATGAGATGTATCTCCATTTGTACAGGAATGCGTTTTTTACCCCCCGGGAACCTCCGGATCGCGTGCATCCTGTATACCGGTTCGATCCCCGGGAGAAGACCCTCGAGGAACTTCCCCTCCCCTTTGCCGAAAGTAATCCGGACTGGGAACTGGTGGATCTCCTGCCGGGAAAGGAGAGCTGGATTCTGGCGTGGAAAAATACCTCTACGGAACAGACCCTGTTCCGTTACACGAAATATTATGTAAATGATTACAGCGAAGCACCTCTTACCAGGGGGGATTACCTGGAAGGCTTCCAGGTACGGAGTATCTCTGAAGCTCCGTCTGTGATTCAAACCCTGTTTGAAAAGGCACATGACCCATCTTCCGGAAAAGTTGTCCAGATCACCTTTTCCGCTCCCTCCCTTCCGGGTTCCATTCTGTATGCATCTGTTTCCCCGGATGTACTTAAAAAAGGTGTCACCCGGATTATTGAACTGACGGCATATGCCCATGGCAATGTTACCTACCTGTTTGACGGCTCAAACAGGATTTACTGGGACGAAACAGGGGGGGTCTCCGGGAGGATCGTCCTTCCTGAGCTTCCGGAGGGATTTGTGTATACCGATTTTTGGTGTGACGGGAGACACCTGGTCGCCTCATGGGAAGAGCAGAAACAACACACCGTCGGCACTGCCGGAGTGTATGTAAAAACAGTTTCCATCATACAGTGAAATGATACCGAAAATGTGCTATATTACGTAAACATAGCATGGGAAGACGGTTCATACTGGTATTAATCTTTACTATTCTCTCTATCGGAACGTTGTACGCGTTTGAAATCCCTTCGATGCAGTTTCACGGCGGTCTCCTCTGGCTGGGCAACGGCGTGGAAGAAGGAGGTCCGTCGCCTCTTTTGAGAACCTTCGGCGGATCCATGCAGATGTTTTTCACCCGGCGCTTCTTTCTCCACCCGGAATTAGGGTTCTACGGTACCCAGTACCAGCTTGCCGCCGACGGCATAAAGACGATTCCCACAGAAATCGAGTTCGCGAATTCAGTGTGGTTCCTCTCCACCGTACTGGACCTTCAGACAGGAATGGACTTCCAGCTCTCTTCCTCATTCTCCCTGGGATTCATGGTTTTTCCTTCTTTCGTTTTCCGGATCCCGTTACGGTCCTGGGGCACCTGTGCAGAAGTTTCAGATGAATCCTCCACATGCAAAAGCACCATGTCTTCCTATTTCTATCAGAAAGCCCGCTTTATCTACCCCGGAGTGGGGGTGTATGCCCTGTGGAAAACATTCGATCGACTGGGAATCGCCGTAAGGATCAAGGGGTACATCCCCCTGTTCCACCTGTGGGACGGTGAAGTACGCGCAGACGGTTCCCGGGTTCCCTTCTACGACCAGATGGTCATTTCAATTAGCGGGGGAATTCGTTACTACTTCAAATGAAATCAAATAAAATCCCTGACTTCCACTTCCCGGCGCATGTTTCCGTGGACCGCCGCAAGGTATGAGACAAACGCCGAGGTGACCACATCCATGAAAACGCCGAAACTCACCAGTATCGGAGCAATCGGTTTCAGGATGAGATACCCTTCTTCCACTCCCTTACCGTAGAGTGTACAGAGCATGGAAACTGCTATGAAAGCGCCCAGGCCGGGTACCGAACCCAGAACAAAGGAAATCAGAAACGAGAAGCCCATAACCCAGAGTACCTGGGGTACACCTATTCCCAGGCTCGAATAGGACCTAAGTATAATGATAAATGCAACGCTGGTAACCAGGGATGTTCCCGCCCTGCCGAATATCGCAAACAGGGGAAAACTGGCAGACCCCACTTTACGCGGAATACCCAGGCTTTCCTTTCCATGTTTTACCAGGAAGGTGAGGCTGAAATAGCTGTCCCTGGAGAGAAACCCCACAATAGCCGGTGCAATGACGGCATAGAGCCAGCGGTACGGATTTTCCCTGCCGCAGAGGAAATAGATGAGTGCAGGATAGATACCAAAAATGATTACTACGGCATTGATAACCAACGTGGTAATGAGCTGTTTGTACAGAACAAGCTCCTGGGTGTTTTTCAGCTGGAAAAAGAAGTAGGCTGATATCGCGAAAATCCCAATGCTGATCACCTCCACGATGAAGCTGTTGAGGTGATAAAAAATACGCGACATGGAGTCGAACACCTGAATAGCAGGCTTGGTTACCAGCCGGTCAAAGGTGAAGTTGAGACCCAGCAGAAAAGCGATTACATAGATGGGAACGAGAAAATTGCCGGTTTCGGGAAAGACCCTGAACAGGTTCCTGGGGAAAATCCGCAGGAGCATTTCTTTGATTGTCGGAAGAGCATAGACGACCTCCTCTTCGATGATAATAGGAATCCGTGCAGGAGATATGGCAAGAACGGAAAAAGTGCCGATCACAGTAAGGAGTACGGTAGAGAGGATAAGGTAAAGAATGATGCGGATATACGTCTTCGTCAGGGCCTGTTCCTGCTTTAATTCATAGGTGCCGACAGCCAGGGAGAAAAACACAAGGGGGAACACGCAGTATCTGCCGATGTTGAGAACGAGTTCCGTCAGATAGGTAAATAATTCCCGGTTCTCTTCAGTCTGGGGCAGAAAGGTCGCCAGGACTATGCCGATGACACATCCGATAATCAGCTTTATCCATATTTTCATGGCACCACAATAAACTATCCTGGGAGCTAAAGCAAGCTGTTCAGTTTTTCTTCCATTCGTTGTATAACAACCTATGGGCTTCCTGCGACAGCTTGCTCACCTGCTCATCGTGCTACCGTTACTCCTCGTTACGTTTTCCTGTACCGGCGGAAAGGAACCTCTGAAGACGGAGACTGCTTTCGTAATGGGAACGACCTGCTCAATCTCACTGGACAAAAGTACCGAACCCGATATGTTTACCCGGGCATTTACCCTTCTCAGGGAAATCGAGGAAATCATGAGCACCTCTATTCCCGGAAGCGACGTGATGCGCATCAATGAAAACGCAGGAAGATCCCCCGTAGCGGTAACAGAGGATACGTACTACGTGATCGCCAAGTCCCTTGAAATAAGCCGGACCAGCAAAGGTGTGTTCGATATTACCGTAGGTCCCTTAGTTGATCTCTGGAAGATCGGTACGCCTGAAGCGGCAGTACCGGACCCTGTCCGGATCATGGAGGCACTCCCCCTCGTGGATTTTAAATCGGTTCTCCTGGATCCGGAACATCGTACAGTATACCTGGAGCAGGAGAATATGCGTGTGGACCTGGGAGGGATTGCCAAAGGGTTTGCTGCGGATAAAGTTGTCGAGTATCTGAATTCCCACTCTATCGAAAAGGGAATCATCGACTTAGGGGGCAACATCTTCGCAATGGGCACCAAACACGACGGAACCCCCTGGCGGATCGGTGTGCAGGATCCGGATGGTTCTCGGGGGTCATATATCGGTATCATCAAAGCGTCAAACCAGGCCGTTGTTACTTCCGGCATCTATGAACGGTACTTCATAGAGCAGGGCCACAGGTACCACCATATCATCGACACTGAAACCGGTTATCCTGTGGAAAGCGGTGTCGTATCGGTATCTATCGTATCCGGAAACGCGATGGAGGCGGATGCACTCTCCACCGCGCTGTTCGCCCTCGGCGTGGAGCAGGGACTGGATTACATCGAAACATTTCCCGGTGCGGAAGCATTATTCGTTACACGGGAGAAGGAAGTATTCCTCTCTTCCGGGATGACCGGTCTTTTCACCATTACCAATACGTCATACAGCATAATATCCGAACGCAGCCCAGTTGCATCCGGCGAACAGAACGACGAAAACCATATCTGAAAGAAGCCGGTTTTTCTCTGTTCTCTTTATCTGTCCTGCCGTATCCAGGGTTTCCAGACGGGTCAACAGGTTGTCCAGCCTGGAAAACACTCCTGTTCCCCCTGCTCTTTTCCAGTCTTCCATCAGGTGTTCGAAGTAATAAAACGTATTTCCTATTACCTGTCCGAACCTTCCGGGCAACTGTAAGTCTTCTCTAATCGAAAGCCTGGAAAGATACACAAGGCCGACCAGGGTAAGGGCCTTCTGCAGACCCTGTATCAGGGCGCCTTCGGTTATCGTTAAACCGAAAACGGAAGCCACTACCCTTCCGTAAGGTGTAAGGAGGTTCATACCGAGGATGGACAGAAAGGCGATAACCGGCGGCAGAATCTTTACCTTTCTCCTGCAGAGAAGGGTAAGGACGAGATAACAGGCGGTCTGCAGAGCTTTCAGCCTGACATCCTCCTGCAACAGAAAGGCAGGGATAGAAAGGAGCCCGCCTGTAAACAGGGCGCCGGCGGAAACAGAACCGAACACCCCGAATGAGCCGGTCCGTTTCATCGGAGGACTGCCTTTGACGGAGCTACAGACCGCACCCAGAGAGAAGAACGAACAAACCGCCGGGCCAGGGTCCCCAGGACGATGGAACTGACCAAACCCACTATGAGAAACGGAGGTACAATGAGGTACGTGGCTTCTCCGGTAATCAACAGTTTCGCCAGCAGGAGCTGTATAAGATTACTGCCCAGGGCACCGGCCACACTCAATCCAATCAGGGAAATACGGTTCCGGAACACCACAGCCAGGAGAACCATTGTTCCAGCAGATGTAAAGGAACCGGAAACGGAAAGGAGTGCTGTATATGAAAAGAGCGTCCCCTGGATAAGGCCCTGACCCACCGTTTTCAGTAATGCGAGAAGAAAGATATGAGGCAGCGGGAGAACGTAGAACGAGAGCAGAATCGGGAAATTCGCAAGACCCAAACGGAAAAACGGGACCGGCTTTGGTACCATATATTCCACGGCAGCAAAAAAGAATGAGAGCGCTCCGAGGATTGCCGTTCTTTTCAGCACATCAGAAGGAGATCGCATCTGTTTCTTCACCGGTCTGACCCTGAATTCGAATAAACACCCTGCTGGGGATACATGCAATCCACGCTCCGCTCCGGGAAATCGCCCCGGTGCGGATACAGATCTTCTCCCTGCAGGGAGAATCCAGCACTCTCACCTGACGGTCGCGTATTTCGATTGTCATATCCCCCAGTTCCCCGGGAATGGCATAGATTCCCTCGTCGGAGAGGGAAAAGATCCACTCCGATTCCGGGGCTGATATAACAACAGTCCCCGGGGCTGATGGATTAGCATAGGCTGAAACGGAAAAAAAACCGATAATGAGGACAGTACAGCATATTACAATCCAATCCAGGAGCTTCGGTTTCATGTCATCCATATGGTGCAATGCCGTGGAGAAAGAATCAAGGTCAGCCATCACCGCCGGGTGTGCAATCGACTTCCGGATTGATATACTTTATGATACAGGGGAAAAGTCATGCAGGATCCTTTAGGTTTCCTGGGAGAATCCTTTTCATTTCAGGATTCACGGGAAGAAACGCTCAAGAATATCAAACTCATTATACGTATCCGGTATTTTATCACTCCCAGTATTTTCATCATTATGTTTATTGCAGGCATGTTCGGATACACAAAAGAGTCTGCGTTTTCTGAAAACCAGATCATCGTGAACGGTATCAACCTGATTGTCATGCTTATCATGAACAGTATCTACCTGATCTCAGTCCGGCGCATTAAAAACCTTAAACCCCTGGTACTGTTTCAGCTTATCATCGACATCGTACACTACACTCTCACGGTTTACAAAACAGGGGGCGGGACAAGCCCGTTTACCTTTCTCTACCTGATGGTCATCTTTTCCAGCGCCATGATCGTCACCGGGAAGACCGCCTATCTCATAGCAGGGATCACCTCCCTATCGTTTTCAGGAATCATTTTTTTTGAGGCGGTAAACATCCTTCCGCACCAGGATTTTTTCAGTCCTTTTTCCGGTCTTCAAGGGAGCAGTTCGTATCTCATCCTCACCTGGGCATTTTCGGTATTTTCCTTTTTCGCATTTGCCGCCCTGGCTGCATACCTGATCGGTCTGCAGCAGAACAAGCAGAGACAGCTAAAAAAAGCAAACGAAGTGATGATGAAGAAAAATAAGACCATGCTGCTCCTGTACCACACGAGTAAATCTCTCAATTCTTATAATTCCGTAAGAGACGTTGTGGACTATATTCTGGCTCAACTCATCGATCATCTCCACCTGGACAGGTCCCTTCTCTACCTGAACATCAGAAATGAGTTTCTCCATCTCTATATGGTGAAATCCAGATCCAAGGACGGATCGGTAGAAAGCATAAACCTTGCTGAAGCAGATGAAGAGGAAGATGTCGCCGCAAAGAGCCACGGGGGGATTAAAGTCAACATCCCTCTCGTGGAAAGCGCAGGCTTAACTGCACGATGCGCCCTCCTTCAGGAACCCTATAATATACGGAACCCGGAGGAATCGACACTCATCAACAGAGAACTGGCCGCGAAAATCGGAATGAATCCATTTGCCCTGGCGCCCCTGGTGCTGAGAGGCAAAAGCGTAGGTGTTATCGGAATTGACAGGAGTTTCGAAAATGGTTCTATTACGGAAGAGGAATTCAAGATTCTGCAGATGTTCGCAAACCAGGCGGCGATTACGATCCACAGCCTGGTAAGTACCGACAAAGGTTTTCATGAAGAATAAAAAGAGAGCCGCCCGGTATCAGGGCGGCTCTGAGGGAGGAAGTAACGCAGTTGCCTACTGCTATCTTCTGACAAGGCCGATGAGAAACTCATTGCCCTGCCGGTAGATTCGGAACATAAGATCTTTGGATTTCCTGTCGTTCAGTGCGGCATAGAAAGCTCCCAGATCATTTATCTTGCTGTCATTTATTTCTTTGATAATATCGCCGGCCCGCAATCCAGCGGCAGCGGCGGGACTACCGTCACGAATGTTTGCAATAACAACATCACCTTTCCGCCTGTCCAGGTTAAGCCGTTCTCTGATGTCATCGGTGATGGGAACAACAACCAGACCGGGCCAGATATCCGAGTTGGAGGATTCCACGGAATCGTCACGTATTCCCATCCGTACTTTCAGATTGAGAACTTCACCTTTTCTTACAACGGTAAAGGTTGTGTAGCGGCCGGCGGGCAAATCGGCTACGATGTTTATCAGATTGTTGGAGCTGGAAATCTTTTTGCCGTTTACATGGGTGATAAAATCCCCAGGCAGAATTCCACCCTTATCCGCTGGTGAGTTCATAAACACATCGTAAGCGAATGCTCCTTCCTGCTTTTCCAGGCCGAGTTCTTTCTTGAAATCCGTTGTAGGGTCTCCGATATTGACACCGAGCCATCCGTATTCGACTTTGCCCTTCATGATAAAATCATCTATCGCTTTTTTCGCGTTGTTGATGGGGATTGCAAAGCCAAGGCCGATGCTCCCCCCTGTCCGGGAAGCAATCCACGTGTTTATTCCAACAACCTCGCCACGGATGTTGACCAGGGCTCCTCCGGAGTTACCCTGGTTGATAGCGGCATCGGTCTGGATGTAATCAGTCAGCCTGGAGATTCCGAGGCCCGGCATCGATTCGCGGCCAACGGCGCTTACGATGCCGGAGGTGACGGAGGATTCAAAACCCATCGGGTTTCCTACTGCCAATACCCAGTCACCCACCGAAACCTTATCGGAATCACCAAGGGCTGCTATGGGCACATTTTCTTTCGTTTCAAATACGATAAGGGCAAGGTCCTTACGCGGGTCCTTACCTACGAGTTCCGCATCAAACTTTCTGCCGTCGTAAAGGGTAACACTTATGCTGTCCGCGTCACCTACAACATGGTTATTGGTAAGGATGTACACCTTGTCTCTTACCTTACGTACGATGACACCTGAACCGAGGCCCTGCCTTCTGAATTCCCGGGGTTGCGACTGAGATTTCGAATTCGGGTCTGGCATGCCGAAAAAAAACTCGAAAGGAGACCTGGCTTCAAAACCGGGCTGTTTTACTATACTTTCGACACTGATTTCCACAACCACCGGCAGTACAGCATTGGATACTTTTCGAAATGCATTCTGGAAAAGGAGAAGAGTTTGCTCTTCCTCGTCAGTGAGAATCGGATTCTGTGCAAATACCGGGGCTATTCCCAGGGTGAAAAAAGCGAGAACAAAAAACACCGCAGGGAGAAGAACGGTTTTTGTATTTCGTTGTTTCTGTTTCATGTTCCTGCCTCCTTGGACTCTTATTCTATGCATACAAGATACAGCAGGAACCTGACCGGAACCTTTCAAGACAATTACATTTTTGTAATACTACATCCTCCTTCCCGGCAGGATAACGGAGAAAACCGTCTCTTTCCCCGGTACCGATTCCACATGCACAGAGCCGCCATGGGCTTCTACAATAGCTTTGACAAAACTCAAACCCAGACCGAATCCCTGGGTTCCTTTAGCATTTCCGCTGCGGTACAACCTGTCCCAGATATAGGGAATATCCGCCTCCGGAATACCCGGGCCCTGATCTGTCACTTTTATGACAATACTCTCCTCTTCGAACCCCGCCTGCAGGTGTATCCGTGTATCCTTTGGTGAAAACTTTATAGCATTGTCGATAAGATTCCCCAGAGCCTGGGAAATCTTCGCGGAATCACCTACCGCGGTCAACCTTTCAGGAATATCGGTTTCCAGAGATATCTGCTTCTCCTCTGCGATAAACGAATAGAGTTCCGCCACCTCTCTTAAAATCTTCGATATATCCATCTCATGATAACTCACAGAAAGAAGTCCCGTCTCCGCCGTAGCAATATCCAGAATAGTGTTGAGCATCCTGATAATATTTTCAGACTGGACAAGTCCTTCGGAGAGGGCCTCTCTAAGGGTCTCGACATCTCCATCACCCTGAAGAGCGAGTTCCGCGACTCCCCGGAACCGGGTAATGGGAGTCTTCAAATCATGGGCCACGTTGTCTACGGTGTTCTTCATACCCGCAATAAGATGCTGGATACGGTCGAGCATGAGGTTAAAGGACTTAACAAACTGTTCGAGTTCACTCGCTCTCCCGCTCTCGGCTATTCGTGCATCCATGTTGCCTGTTCGGATAATAGTAGTTACCGTTTCGTTCAGCATCCTCATGGGACGCAGGAAACGGGAACTTGCAAGAAAACCGCTTAAAAAACTAAAGCCCACAAGAACTACGAACACGATACTGAATATCCGGAAGTATACCAGCCTCAGGATATATCTGTTTTCCGTGCTCTTCCCCACCTGGAGGATAAAGCCTGGATCGAAGGAGATGCTGGCAACTTCCAGGTTGAACCGTTCGCCTGTTGACCTCAGTATGATAAATTCCACACTTCTGGGAGCCCGGGACCGGAGGAGAGGGCTGTAATCGAAAGATTCCCATTCCGGAGGCAGGTTTATATAGAGGGTGTTGTTCTCTATATCCGCAAACCGGATAAAATAGGTGGCTGTTGTTCCCACGATGCTCTCTTCCTGAAACTGGCTTAAGAGCCCGTGAACACCTTCATGCTGAAAGGTCGCCCAGTACTCCAGGGTCCGCTGACGGATGGCTTCATGATCGCTTTTCTGAATAGCCGTAAACAGGGTTACAAAAGTGATGGTGCTGAGCAAAAGAGAACTGACGATGAATATAAGGGAAAAGATCAGCGCCAGGCGGATGTCCAGCTTTACAAAAATGTTGTTAATTTTCTTTAAGGACATACCCTACACCGCGAATCGTATGGATGAGCTGACAGTCGAAGGACCGGTCGATCTTGGATCTGAGGCGGTGCACCAGTACGTCCACAACATTCGTTTGAGGATCGAAGCTGTAATCCCAGATATGTTCCAGGATCATGGTTTTAGACAGGACAGTTCCGGGATTACGGAGAAAATACTCCAGGAGTGAGAACTCTTTCGGCTGCAGTTCGATCTCTCTTCCTTTTCTCGTTACCCTTCTGGACAGCAAATCCATGTGGAGGTCATTAAACGACAGGGAGCTCACCTGCCTGCTCCGGGAGGAGCGGCGGATCAGGGCCTGTACCCGGGCAAGAAGCTCCGCAAATGAGAAAGGCTTAGTAAGGTAATCGTCCCCGCCTTTCTGAAGCCCTTCAATCCTGTCATCAACACTGCTCCTGGCACTTAAAATGAGTACCGGAATATCCAGTCCCTTTGCCCGCATTTGCTCAATAAGAGACAGTCCGTCAATACCGGGAAGCATGATGTCTATGATCGCCGTATCATACGTTGTACTCTGCGAGTACACGAATCCGTCCTCACCTGTGGCTGTCCGGTCAACGGCATAACCCGCCTGTTTCAGTCCTTTCTGGATAAAATCCGCTATCCTGTTGTCATCTTCTACCAGAAGCACTCTCATCGATATATCCTTCTTTTTTAAACCAGCCATAGGCATCATGAAACGATTCCCTGATATCCCTGGGATGGTAACCAAGCTCCCTCTCCGCTTTGGAGCTGTCCGCGGAAAGCCCTTCTTTCAGTATTCTAAGGGAATCCCTGGTAAACTTCGGTACTGTTCCTCTTCTCAATGCCCGTCTTTCGCTGAACCTGGCTCCGAACATGGCAAGGCGGTAAGGTACTTTAAACCCCGGTTTTTTCCGTCCTGTCACTTCCTCGAGAATTTCCATAATCGCGGAAACCGTTACGTATGTCCCGCTTAACAGATAGGATTCTCCGGTACGTCCCCTTTTTCCCGCTTCTATGGTACCTGCAGCCACATCTCTCACATCTACAAAATCGAATCCTCCGTCAACATATGCGGGAAGTCTCCCTGAAGCATAGTCCAGGACTAAGCTGCCCATTTCAGAAATCTTGAAGTCATAAGGACCGGTTATTCCTGTAGGAATCGTTATGACCACGTCGAGCCCCTCTTCCACAGCGGAGAGAACCAGGAGGGAAGCTTCCGCTTTGGTTCTGCCGTACTCCAAAAGGGTATTCTCAGGATGATACCCCGAGGTTTCGTTCACCTGCCCCCTTCCGGTATGCCAGTCCAGGGCTTCGATGGAACTTATGAATACCAATCTCCGGATCCCCGTCTTAATACAGGCATTTATAACATTTTCCGTTCCTTTCACATTGGTCTCGTACAGGGGTACCGTTTGTCCCGGGAGAATCGAGATATAGGCGGCACAGTGGTATACCATATCCGCCCCGGAAAAAGCACGGACCAGGCTCCCAGGATCGAACAGGTCCCCCAGGAATACATCGATATCGAGTCCCGCCAGGGGCCGGCGACTGGTTGTCTCCCTGATGAACGCGCGGACCTCTTCTCCCTGGGAAAGAAGGAGCCTCATCAAGGTATTACCCAGATGTCCTGCAGCGCCGGTTATCACTATCATTACTCGCCTCCTGGAGGGATCTCTGGTTGGGTATTATACCTTTGAAACCACACTAATCATATTTTTCTTTTTCTGCAAGAAAGGATTGACTTTTTCCCTTCACTGTGTGATATATTTATAAAAGAATGAGCATTCATTCATATACAAGGAGTGTACATATTAGAGTACTGGTAACCGGCGGGTGCGGAAATGTGGGACAGAGCACTGTAAAGAGTCTTGCCGGGCAGGGACACGCGGTCCGTGTGTTCGACATGGATACCCTGAGAAACAGAAGGATAATCCGTTCCTTCGGACCCGGTATCGAAGGTTGCCGTGGAAACATCCTGCACATCGAGGATGTCCGCCGTGCCGTACAGGGAATGGATGCAGTGATACACCTGGCCGCCGTTATCCCCCCGCTGGCGGACAAAAAACCGGACCTGGCGGAACTGGTCAATGTCGACGGCACACACAACATCGTCTATGCCATGGAAAAACAAGAACCGGCGCCGAAACTGATATTCACCTCCTCCGTTGCAGTATACGGAGACCGGCTGAACAAACCATACATCGGGAAGGATGACAGCCCGAATCCGAACGAGGATGATTACTATGCCCTTCAGAAACTAAAGGGTGAAGAAGTGATCAGGGCATCCTCACTGGAGTGGACCATCTTCAGGCTCTCCTATATCGTGGATCCAAAACGACTGAAGCTCGATCCCATCATGTTCGATATGCCCCTGGACACGTCGATAGAAATCTGTGACACCCGTGATGTGGGTGTTGCCCTGGCATCTTCGATAACTTCTGAAGAGATTTCCGGAAAAACACTTCAGATAGCCGGGGGACACCGGTGCCGGGTTACATACAGACGGTATCTTCAGTCCATGCTGGAGATTTTCGGTTTCGGGAATACTTCCCTGCCGGAGACGGCATTCAGCAACCGGCGGTTTCACTGCGGGTTCATGGCCACCGACGAGAGCCAGGAAAAACTGAACTATCAGAAACACACACTCATAGATTACTACCGGGACGTGAGAAAACGGTTTGCCCTTCGGAGTTTTTTTCTCCGCTTCTTTCGTGGTCCCGGACGGAGGTTCCTCCTGCTGAAGTCACCCTATTTTCTTCGGTCCCTTTCCGAAAGACTGGGTTCCGGTTTATCCAGGGGAATGATCGTACTGCGGTTTTTATTCAGTTCCGGAAGGCGGGTATTCTAGACTTTCAATCCCATGGTCTTCTCGATGCTCTTTTTAACAAATTCCATAATTTCCGGAATCGAGACACCGATATCTGTCGACCGGGCGAGTTTCACGGCATGAAGGATACCGAGAAAATAGACGATGAGGGCAACTTCCATCTCTTTCTTGGAATATTCGAGCTTGATATCGTTGTTTTTTGCAAGCGAACGAAGCACTGAAAAGATCATCTTTGTGAGCTCCTCCAGTTTTTCTTCGATTCGCGTGTAATCCAGCGCCTCTGCTAGGAGGATGTTGATAAGATCGAGATCATCGAAGAGTCCCGGGAGAAATGTTTCGATCAGAGCCTGTAGTTTTTCAAGCGGGTCCTTCGTTGACCTGAAATGATCGAGCAACCGGGCATGAAGGTCCGCCCATCCTTCCTCAACAATCACCTTTACGATTTCTTCTTTGTTCTTGAAATAGGTATAGATGCTGCCTACAGGAAGGCCGGTTTCACTGACAATGTCCGAAATCGAGGTGTTGAAAAAACCCTTTTGTGCAAACAGGGTTTTCGAGGTGAGGAGTATCAGCGCTCGTTTATCTTCATTCTTAGCTCTAGCCATACAACTCCATAGATGAACGATCGTTCTTTAAAGGGTAAGAGTATCATGCTCCATGAACATGTGCAATAACGGAAACCGCTTCAAATAACGGATATCGCCTTCCTTAAGCCAGTTAAGACGCACGGCCGTGCGTCTTAACTGGGGGATAATCCTTCTCTTCGAAGACAGCGGTGTAATGCCTGCAGCGGGATGGCCGGGATGATGCCCTATACCGGAGGAGTGAACGCGGCAATACGGCCTGACTGCCGGAGAAATCAATATTGTGGACTGCGTTTTAACGGCTTGACCTATAAAACGATAGCGAGACAGTGATGTGAAATGCGGGCTAAAGGGCAGCTTTGTAGATAAAAAATAGATAATGTTATATGTTTGAAGCAGCATTTCATTTCTTTTGGTAGATAAGGTAAAACAACCGGAAGAGGAGTGCTGTTATGGGAGAACAGGTTTTGGAACTTGGTAATGAGGAATTGAAAAAAATTGGAGACTATGTTCAGGGCCATCTTAGCGAATGGATTCGTGAAGCAAATGTTATTGAATACAAAACACACAGAGAGATAGAATTAATTGAAAGAATGGTCCGGGTTGAAGAAGAATTGAAAAATCAACGTGAGCTGATGAATCTCGGGTTTACTACAATGAACAAGCGCTTTGAAGACATACAAGCACAGATGGAAAAGCGATTTGAACAGGTAGATATCCGGTTTAAACAGATGTTTGCCTATTTTACCACCAGCTTTGTAATACTGGCAGCCCTTATGAGCCTGTATCAGTTTTTAGGATAAACTATAAGAAATGACCCCTGTGTGTTGAGACGCACGGCCGTGCGTCTCAACACAGATCAACGATTGGAAAGAAATTTTGAGATTAATGACGAAATTCATTATAATCCTGAATATGGTGGTGCAAGTTGGTGGTTTTACCGAAAATTTACTTGACAAGTCATATCCTGAAGATGATAAGCTGTGATAGTACTACATTATTAAATGGTTAACATGTAAAAAACCTAATGAAGGGAGAAAAAATTGCGGAAAATTGATATTCAAGATTTAATAAATACAGATTTCCCTGATATGCCAAAGATCACAGAAGATGTGAAAAGGCAAACGGAGAAGGAATCTACTTTCTACCGCGGTGGTGTTCGTATTTCTTCGGGACGTTTTTTCACAGACCAAGAAGTTGCGAAAAAAAGAAACCTCGTTCTAACTCTTCCTATCCCTTAATCTTTAGGCTTTTCAATGACGTCCTCCTCAGAAAATGGGCTCTCAACTACTTGGGAGAAAATCTGTTATATTTTCCAATTGACAAAAAAAATGACGATCAACGCCGAAGAAATCGAATCTGACCTTAAAGGTTTTCTTCAGCCTATAAACGGGTTTAAGAGCGCATTAGATCATATTATCAGAGCCAATAATAATCCAGCAGATTCACCTGAATACAAGGAAAGCAATCTGGATAAAGCACTTGGACATATTTACCGCGCCTTTTTTGATACTGCGGATTGGCTCGGAATGAATTACCACTTAAATATTCTCAAAGAATTAAAACCGTACAATGTGGATACTATTACCAAAGCTTTGCCAGATTATTATTCAGATACAAGACCTACATTACTTGAATTAAGAAAGCAAATTGCGGATCTTAGGAATAACAAAGATATTGCTCAAGACAAAGAACTCATTATAAACGAAGTTGATGCGTATTCAGCGATCGTTGAGCATTTGATGAATATTTATAAAAATGTAGTTGCTCTAAAACCGAGTCTAGAAGAAATTAAGAGAAAAAATCGAAGAAGTGGTTTCTTAACAAAATATATCATTCCCATTGGAGCCGCCTTTCTTGGAGCTGTCCTGGGATTTTTCCTTTCGAAATGGATTTAATCTGAGCTGTTCAGATAACTACCTAATTATTCAATATTATAAATTGTTCTTTCTTCCATTAAAATTAGATGATTAGGAACATTTCCTGAAGTAGTTCGGTTGATTAGTTCATTTTGCTATTCTATTCTCTAATTCCGATATTATCTCTGAAGGGCAAATCCCAAGACCTTCTGAAATTTTAAAAATGATTTTTAGTGAAGGATTCTTAAGACCTCTTTCAATTGCTGACATATAAGTACGGTCAATTCCTGCAATACTAGCTAGTTTTTCTTGGGCCAACCCGTTTTTTTTTCTAAAATCTCTAATAGTTTCTCCAAAAAGTACAGGTAAATTCTGCAGTTCCATATAGAAATCATATGTTCAACACGGCAATCAAACCACAGTCGTTAAACCCACGGACTATTGACGCCATTTATTGATCGAGATATAATTAACTATTAAAAATCAGGAGGAAAAAAGGTAATGAATGAAAAAATATTTGCTTGTCCAGTGTGCTATTCAGGGGATGTTATCAAAGAGAAGAAGAAAAACATTTGTGAAAAGTGTAGAACTGAATTTTTTTATTACAAGAAAAGTGATACTTACATGTTTCATAAATATAACAAAAAAGCTGGAAATGAAACAATATTGGGTAATTTGGAGGAAACTATTTAAAGAATACTCAAATCATAATGGACTAAAAGCTCATGAATGGGATGAGATAGGAAAGGAAGAAAGGTCTGCATTACAATCATCTTTAGAAAAAGAGTCATCTATTATGCAATATTGTCCCCACTGTGGGAAAGAAAATGCTGAAGTACAGAAGTTTTGC
>JAJSAL010000011.1 GCA_024274705.1 Spirochaetota bacterium | reverse complement strand
AATATTCTCAGGAAATCCGGACCCTGATTTATACCACCAATCCTATCGAGAGTTTTAACCGGGGTATTCGGAAGGTGACAAAAAACCGGGCGATTTTCCCAAATGAGGACGCGCTGATGAAGCTGCTTTACTTGGCTGTTCGGGATATGAGTAAACGGTGGACCCAGCGGGTACGTAACTGGGGTTCTATTTATTCTCAACTCTGCATCTTCTTTGAAGATCGGTTGGCTAAATATGTTGAGTAGCCTAATGGGTTTACACAAAAGTCTTGACAGGCCCGAAAAGTCCTTCTGTCTATCGATAACAGATTTCAAATTTCGCTCAATAGTGTATTTCATATAGATAAATGTTGTAATGAAACCCCTGCCTGTGCCAGTTATTATTGTACTAAAATGCAGGACGAAAGTACTATCGCAGGGGAAGTGAATCCACCTTGTATTCCATAGCAAGCCTCATTGCCTGAAACCTGTTTTTCACATACATTTTCTCGTAAATCGAGCTTAAATAGTTCTTAACTGTCTGAATACTTAACAATATCTGCCCTGCGATTTCTTCATTACTGTATCCTCGCTGGACCAGAATGAGAATCTCCTTCTCCCTGTGGGTCAACTGGTAGTACCAATCCGGTATCGCCTTCTGTTCCGCTGAGTTACAAGGGGTTTTATACGCTCCGTCAATAATTATGGGAGACACAATTCGGAGGCCGTTGCTGGCTCCTTGAATTGAAGTGAGTAATTCTTCCGAGGAGATATCCTTTAGGAGAAATCCAACTGCACCGTATTTCATCGCATCCTTTACATATTCATCATATCCAAATGTTGTTAACATTAGGATTCTTATATCCGGATACTTTCTATGAATGATTTTCGTCGCCTCGATTCCATCCATGACAGGCATGTGTATATCCATTAAAATGATATCCACCGCGTTATTTTGTACGAATTGTATTGCTTCCTTACCATTCAAGGTCGTTGAAACGCTTCCAATACTGTCTTCCTGACCCATGAGAACCTTTCTTAGGCTGTCGATAAACAGTTTCTGATCATCAACGATAAGTATCTTCAGTTTCTTCATTCGATATCACCCTTTCTCTTGGAATGGTAAGATACACTCTATACCCTTCACTATTACTAAAGAACTTGATACTTCCTCCAATATCCGCCACACGCTTCTCCATACTGGATTGCCCGATCCCTTTTTTCGCACTGTTTCCACCAATACCGTTATCAAGTATGTTGATAATGAGATCGTTTGGATCTATCCAGAACTGTATATCGATATCGGTAGCTTTCCCATGGCGAAATGCATTAACCAGAGATTCCTGAATCACCTGCTGAATAACAGTATCCGCGCGCACTAATATATTCCATGGGAAATTCCCCCATGTAACTCTAACCTTGACCTTTGTAGCTTCTTTGAATGTGTTTATCAGCTGCAGTAACGCCTTCATCCCTGTCAACTCTGCTTCTTTAATTTCCCGCAGCCTGTATAATACCGACCTGGTCTCAGACAACCCGGTCTGTGCCTGCTCCTTTACCCAGGTATGCAGTAACGCATCTTCATTGCTGTCATCAGGAGGATGCTTGAGGGAAGCATCCATCATTGCATGAATATTCGTAAAAGCTTTCCCGACAATATCATGCAGCTCCTGGACAATTCTGTTCCTTTCATTTTCGATTGTTTCTTTTTCAACCTTCGAAGCATACTTCAGATATCCTCTATTCACCCCGATCAATTGTGATACGATCTCATTTAAACCTGCGATCTGGTTTTCTGACGTAGCAACCATGTCCAACAGTACCCTGAGAAAAGTGCAGATAACGGCAAAAACAGAACCTACCAGGAAATAGGATAAGAGACTAATAAAGTCAAGACCGGGTTTAGAAACAAAGTAAATCTTCATTGGGAATTGAAGTGCCATGGAAACAATAAGTATTGACGCTGAGATAATCCCTCCGACAGGGCTTCGAAAAACGAAGCTGTAATCCATTACTATTGAAAAAAGCAGTATATACTCTATGTCTAAAAAATTTCCAAAGGGAATACCAATCAATAAAAAAACAATGCTTCTCAACACAGTAAAAAACAATCTTAACTGTGGGAATTCCAAAAGATACATTCCGATCATGGTAATACAGGACAGTGATAGAAGAATGATGAAATCCAACGTCCATTCTTCCGGAAGATTAAATCCGGCGCTTCCCTTAAAAAAATGTAGGAGCGCGAGAACATGCAGCAGGAACGACATTAGTGGAAGAATCCAAACTGTAGTGTTTTTGAGATTCATATCGTACCTCAATATACCACAAAGGTTAAACGACAGGAATCAACGGTAGACACCTTCGGATATATGTCCTTTCGGCCCATGCTGCGGAAGGTGACTTTATCAACCTGGATGCTTCAAAGTAAAGCGGTATAACCGCTGTATTTTACTCCGCGTACCGTGGTTAGCCCAGGACCTTTCGAGTTCTAAATCCTCCACTGCCTGACAAAGATGTTTCCCTTCATGACTCCAGGAACTCTTAAACCGGTGTACATTCAATCGTCCCGGTGCGTCGCGCGGTGCAAAAGGTGTGATATGTCCGAGAGTAAAACTGGATGATACCGGCAAAATCCAGGTTCCGGTCTGTAACAGTTACCGGTTTTAACAGAGGAAACACAATTGTAAAGCAGACCGCAAGTTCTCCGTACAGTAAATATGAATCCCGGGTACGTACCCATGATCATCCCGGCTGGGAGCTGAACCCCGGCAAACGTCACCTGGCGGGAGTCATGAAAAAGGCAAAATACCATACAGCGGTAATCGAAATGTTTATTAATGACTTCTGATGATGGCTGCTACAAGGAGCAACATGGAAGCGGTGTTATTCACGAATGTAGTACCAAACATTATCGAACTTAAGACCATTGAGCCGGGTTTTCACCTGTATTCCCTCCCTTTATTTTTACCTCTCTAGGGATTATACTGCTACCCACGTTTATCATTAAATGCACGGCATTGGAGCAGCCATGGCCGAAAACCTGCTTGAACAAAAGGCACTTCTGCTGAAGAAAGCCGATATCTTCTCATCTCTTCAGACCCATGAGATCGAAGTCATCGCAGGAAGCAGCGAGTTTCTCAATGTTCGTGCTGACCAGCCGGTATTTTTCGAAGGTGACCCCGGCAATGCCCTGTATATTGTAGAATCCGGTGAAATCGTAGTAAAAAAGAAGAACGAATCAGGGCGGCAGACGGATATCGCCAGGTTTGTCCAGGGGAATTGTTTCGGGGAAATGGACCTGTTTACCGAAGCCTCGAGAAATGCCTCAGCTTACGCATCGGGAGAAACACGTCTCTTGGTGTTTCCCAGGTCAGGCACCAGCTTTACTACGATTCTGGAAAAACATCCCGCACTCTCCGCCAGGATCCTCCATAAAATACTCGTAGAAATTGCCGGGCGTATACGGAGGGCGAATTCACTTATCAAGGAGAATTCACCACTGGTACAGGAACTGAGGAAACAGGTGTACAGGGATAAGCTGACAGGACTGTACAATCGAACCTTTCTCATAGAAAAAATGGGAGATCTCATCAATCAGGACAGCTCCGGATTCGCTCTCCTGATAACAAAACCGGACAATTTTAAAGCCCTAAACGATACCTACGGTCATGACGCAGGAGATACGGCCATCAGGATCATTGGAAGAAGATTGTGTGATTTCATAGGGGATGATGAGCGGACAGCCCGGTATAAGGGGAATGCCATGGCAGTACTCCTCCCCGGTGCTACACGCCGGGAGGCGTATGAACAGGCTGAGCGTATTCGTGATTTCATGAATGATATGGATGTAACGGACGCAACAGATGGAAAGGAATTCAATATCACCGCCAGTATCGGCATCACCCTCTACCCGGACCACGGCAGTAAAGCGGAAGACCTTATTTTCAAAGCTCACGAGCTGCCCCTGGTGGGCAGAAGCAGGGGAGGCAACCTCATCCTCTTTCCGGAGGATAATGGACAGCACGAATGAAACGAACACCTGTTGATGTGCTTAAATCGATTGAGATCCTCTCTTCCCTCTCCCCGGAGGAACTTGAATCCCTCCATACCATCATGAGAACCGAAGGTTATCGTCAGGGGCAAACCCTGTTTAATGAAGGGGATACCGGGGATACCATGTATATCGTCCTGTCCGGAGTGGTTTCCATTTCCGTCAATCTTCCCGACGGCAAGGTGCTGGAAATCGCTGAGATTACCGAGGGCAACTTCTTCGGTGAGATGTCCATCTTCGACAGTGTGCCCAGGTCCGCTACATGCTCCACCAAATGTGACACCATCGTACTGAGCCTGAAAGCAGGTGATTTTTACGAACTCATCAAGAATAACCCGGAGGCTGGTATAAAAATTATGCACCGTATGCTGAATATCACCGCCATGCGGCTTCAGAACACCGGTGCATTTCTTTCTGATATGGTCACCTGGGGTGAACAGGCGCGGACCCGGGCGATAACCGACGACTTTACCGGCTTGTACAACCGGAGATTTCTCGACGAGGCGCTGGATGCCCGGATTGCCGAAGCAAAGGGAAATGGACATCCTCTCTCAGTCGTTATGGTCGATCTGGATAATTTCGGAACACTGAACAATGAATACGGACAGGAAATGGGAGATAAAGCGATTCTGGAAGTTGTTCCGATATTCAGAAAACTCTTTAAGAACGATGATATCCTCGCCAGGTACGGCGGCGATGAATTTACCTTTCTCCTGCCCGGTACTCCGGGTGAAGCAGCCCGGGAAACATGCTCGAAACTGGTAAAGGAAGTACGAAAGATCGATCTGCTGGAGCGTCTCGGCGGATCGATAACAAAAGTTACCGCCAGCATCGGTATCGCCTGTTTTCCGGACCATGCCGACTCTGTCGCCCTGATCAAAGAGCGGGCAGACCGGGCTTTATATAAAGCAAAAGAATCAGGACGCGATAGAGCAGTTCTCTGGACAAACTAACGGGGGTGTTAACATGGCAAAAAAACGTATGCCTAGCATTAAACAAAGAAACCGGATCATCCGGCATATTATACAGGCTATAGTCGATCGGGACTGTTTTCTCATCATGGGTCATCAAAGTCCTGATGAAGACTGTGTATCTTCCATGATAGCCATGAGCCTCCTCCTCAATAAATTCTCAAAAAATGTCTATCTCATGATCCCTGAAAAGATCAATAAGAATTTTCAGTACCTTGTCAATATCTGCAGGTACAATGCAATCGAGATCCTCCATAACAAGCAGGAACTGCCCTGTGAAATTTCTACTGTTTTCGTCCTGGACACGCCGAAACCGGAGATGTGCGAAACGTTTCCAGGATCTGATGATATTTTCAATAATAAAAATGTCTTAAAAATCGAAATCGACCATCATCTCGAAGCGGATAGTGACTACATCGGCGACAAGGAGTTCTGCCTGGTGGACGAAGCATCTTCTGCCAGCGAACTCGTGGGTCTCATCGCATTCAAACTGAAAAACCGCGGGGACATCATCGACCCCTTCAACATCCAGGATCTCTTTTCCCGTAATTTTGTTCTGGCAGTACTGACAGGCATTATCGGAGATTCAAAAATGGGGAAATATCTGAAAACCAGCAGAGAGAAATGGTTCTATCGGCTGTTCAGCGGCATGTTCAATGAGATGCTCACCAGTAAAACTCATAAAAACTCAAAGAACTTTTCTACCATGGATGAAGTATTCACCGAGTTGCAGCAGTTGTCGCAAAAGGAGGATGAATGTTTCACCCTCATGATGAAACAGAAAGTGGACATCTCTCCGAAAATCGGATCGGTTATCGTATCACGGGAAGTGATCAGGCAGATGAGGTCGATCTTTGACTATGATACAATTGTCACCGTTGCCCGGTACGCTGCAGATTCCCTGGCGGAATACAGCAGGTATGTAAGTCTCGTTGTATATTACGATGATGAAAAAGATTCGGATCTCATTCAGTTCCGTATGCGCAGAAGCCAGGCGTACAGGGCTCTGGATCTCCGTACGGTCCTGGAGACCTTCGGCATAGAAAACGGGGGAGGACATCCCGGGGCTATTGGATTCCGGATACCTGAAGAGGAAATTCAGGATTTAGGCGGATATGTGGAATCCCTCGTAAAAGGGACAGAGAAACTGATAGCTGCAGCCGCCCCGGGGAAATGAAACATCCCCCTGTGGCGGGTGGTTACGAACGGAATCGGCGCTTGTGCTTATCCGTCATACATAGTAAAAATATCCTGCAAGGAGGGAAGTTTTGGATCCTGTTGTTCTCATACTGGACTGCGGAACCCAGAGCCTTCGCACCCTCCTGTTCGGAAACGACGGCTCGCTTCTCACGAAGATCAAGCTCGAATATGAACCCTGCGAAAGCCCGAAACCAGGCTGGGCTGAGAAAGATCCCGACATCTACTGGCAAACGTTTACCCGGTCCTGTGTTCAACTGAAACAGAAAAGTCCGGACCTGTTTAAACGAATCCAGGGGGTCGGTATTACCACCCAGCGGGACAGCATGGTATGTCTCGATGAATCCGGAAAATCCTTGCGGCCGGCGGTGCTCTGGCTGGATCAGCGGAAGGCGAACATTGTCTACCGACCAAAAGGTATGTACAAGCTCGCTTACCTCCTCAGCGGTATGGATGAAGCCATTGCTAAAACGCAGATCGAAGGGACTTGCAACTGGATCATTCAGAACGAACCGGAGATCTGGGAACAGACCTATAAGTTCGTACAACTCTCTACCTTTTTCACTGTGAAACTCACGGGAAATTTCACAGACTCCGTTGCTTCCCAGATCGGCCACATTCCCTTCAATTACCGGAAGTTCCGGTGGTGTAAAAAGGGTGAACTCCTGGAGAAGCTGTTCAAAGTACCGCCGGAAAAGCTGGTAGAACTTAAGTCCCCTGGAGAAATCTTAGGTGAGATCACCGGTAAGGCTTCCCGGCAAACCGGACTGGCAGAGGGGATACCTGTGGTCGCCTGCGGTTCCGACAAGGGATGCGAGACCCTCGGCATGGGAGTCATCGACCCTTCCACAGCTTCCTTAAGTTTCGGCACAACCGCGACGGTACAAACCACCACGAAAAAATACTACGAACCGATCCGGCACATGCCCTCTTACCCTGCTCCGATTCCCGGAATGTACAATCCTGAAGTGGAAATCTACCGGGGCTACTGGATGATCTCATGGTTCAAAGAGGAGATGGCATATAAAGAAGTGCTGGAAGCGCAGCAGAACAATATAGAACCCGAAATCATCCTCAACAGCCTGCTGGAACAGGTGCCGGCGGGAAGCATGGGACTTATCCTGCAGCCTTTCTGGGGACCCGGCCTGAAGAATCCTGCGGCCAAAGGGGCGATTATCGGTTTCGGCGATGTCCATACCCGGGCCCACATTTACCGGGCCGTCATCGAAGGACTCGGGTTTGCTCTCCTGGAGGGACTTAAAAAAATCGAAAAGAGTGTAGGAGTGAAGGCGGAAAAAGCCGCCGTTTCCGGCGGTGCATCTCAAAGTGACGAGATCTGCCAGATATCCGCGGATATCTTCGATCTCCCCATGGTCCGGGGAAGGACCTTTGAAACCGCAGGCTTAGGTGCAGCGATCATTACGTCCTACGGTACCGGTATGCATGCATCCTTGGAAGAGGCGATCGGCAGAATGGTAACGTACGAACACACCTTTCAACCTTCCCCGTCGAATGTTGATTTGTACAAACGGATGTTCGACCGGGTATACAGGAAGATGTACCGCTCCCTGTACCCGCTGTACAAAGAGATCCGTGAGATAACGGGTTATCCGGAGAAGATCTGACCGGGCAGCCCCTACTTTCATTACTCCATTATTTTCTATATTCTCCTAAACCATGGAACTTATACTGGCCACAAACAACGACCATAAAAAAAGTGAAATAACAGCCATTCTCGGGAATCACACTATCCTGCTTCCGAATGAACTGGACGTTCCCTTCGACCACGAAGAGACAGGCAGTACCTATTTCGAAAATGCATACGGAAAGGCGAAAACACTGTATGATCTGGTACACAGGCCTGTCCTTGCGGACGATTCCGGCCTGGTCGTCCCTGCCATAGGCGGCGAACCGGGAATCTATTCCTCCCGGTATGGATCAGGCGAAGCCCGGCGGATGCTGGGGCAGAAAGAACGGAATGCCTATCTACTACAGAAAATGAAGAAAATCACCGACCGCAGTGCATTCTTCGTGTGCTGCATGGTGCTCATCCTGGAAGATGAGCGATTTTTTGCATGCCAGGAAACCGTCCATGGGAGGATCACCCTGGAACCCTCCGGAACCGGTGGGTTCGGATACGATCCTCTCTTCTACCTCGATGATCATGGAAAAACCGTTGCCGAGCTTCCGGAGGATACTAAAAACCGTATTTCTCACAGAGGACAGGCGGGAAAGCGGATGGAATCGATTATTATTGATATTGAGAGGGAAAAAAGATGAGCAAGACCGATACAATCCCCGAACGGCATGACGTTACCATCGGGGACACCTGGGACCTTTCCAAACTCTTTGCCGACGATGATGCCTGGGAGCAGGGATTGAAACAGTTCGATTCGATGCTGCCGAACATCGAATCCTTCAAGGGAACGTTGGGGAAATCCGCATCAGCTCTAAAAACATGTCTCGATTTCATGAACGAGCTGGGAATCCTGGAAGAGCGGCTGGGCTACTACGCCCACCTTAAAACCTGCGAAGACGGGAGAAACAGCTCTCACCAGGAAAAACAAGCCCGGTATATGCAGACGGCAGTTAAGTCGGAAGCTCTGGCCAGCTATATGACGCCGGAAATCCAGGCAATCCCGGATGATACGATGCGCTCCCTGCTGGAAAGCCCGGTACTCGCTGATTTCAGGATCTATCTGCGAAAAATTTTACGATTTAAGCCCCACGTGTTGAGCGAAAAAGAAGAAAAGCTGCTGGCACTGCAGATGGAGGCGAACCAGACAGCCAAAAAAGCGTTCTCCGCCCTTACCGATGTGGATTTCGACTTCGGGCTTATCGATACACCCGGTGGAGAACAGCCTCTCTCCCATGCGATGTTTTCCGTTCACCTGCAGAACCAGGACCGGGAAGTCCGCAAAAGCGCCTATCGTGCCTATTACAGCCGGTACGAAGAGCACAAGCACGCCATTGCCGCGCTGTATACCGGGAGTGTGCATCTGGACACCTACCGGGCCCGGGTTCGGAATTACCCGTCATCCCGCGCTGCAGCTCTTTTTCCGGATAACGTCCCGGAAGAAGTGTATGACAATCTGATTCGCACCGTGCATGATCATCTTCCCCACCTTCAACGGTACTATTCCTTAAGGAAACGTGTTCTGGGTATTGATCCCCTCAATCATTATGATGTGTACGTACCGCTGCTTAAGACCGTGAAGGTGGATTATCCTTATAATAAAGCTGTGGACCTGGTAATCGAATCCCTTTCACCATTAGGACCCGAATACTGTGACCTTCTGAAACAGGGTCTGAAGGACCGCTGGGTAGACAAATATGAGAACAAGGGGAAGCGGTCCGGTGCCTTTTCTGCCGGATCCTACGCGGGTGACCCCTACATCCTGCTCAACTATGAAGGGAGTGTGCTCCGGAATGTCTTTACCCTTGCTCACGAAGGGGGGCACTCCATGCACTCCCTGTTGAGCGTACGGAACAACCCGTTTCAGCATTATCAGTACACCATCTTTGAGGCGGAGGTCGCTTCAACGTTCAATGAGCAGCTTCTCGCGGATCATATGCTGAAAACCGCTGCATCAGAAGACCTTAAGGCGTACATCACAGGCAAACTCGTCGATGATATCATTGCCACGATTTACAGGCAGACCATGTTCGCCGAATTCGAACTCCTTACCCACTCCCAGGTGGAAGAGGGCAGGCCCCTTACCGTAGATAATCTCCGGTCCACGTACCGTACCCTGCTGGAAACCTATTTCAGAGGGGAAGTGGAACTCTCCGATTTAAGCGACTTGGAAGGCTTGAGAATTCCCCATTTCTACAACGCGTTCTACGTATACAAATATGCCACGGGTCTCTCTGCCGCGGTAAGCCTGGCCCGGCAGGTCCTGTCAGGGGGAGCGGCGGAACGGGACAGGTATTGCGCGTTCCTCAAGTCCGGCGGGTCCAAATATCCCCTTGAATCCCTTGCCGCTGCCGGGATAGACATGAGCAGGCCCGAACCGATCCGGGAAGCCCTCAACTATTTCGGAGAACTGGTGGATACCCTGGATAACCACTTCAGCTGATCATATCCGGCTCTGACAACCCCTGTCCCGTACTCTGCAAGTTCTCCGTATTCATCATCATCGGCAAAGTACACCAGGGGTCGAAAATCGCGAAGGAGCTGGAAGATTGGACACCGAAGGAACTCGTTATTGAAAAACAAACCGGAAAAGTGAACCTCCTGGAACAGGGCGGAGATCATCCGCCTTCTTTTTACATTCTTCCCTTCCCTGGAAATGTTCCCCTCAAATTTTTTATCGTTTCAATCCGTCTCCGGGCGTAAGAGAGAGCCGTCTCCTGGGCCGAACGATTCTTATCATACGCTTCCGTAAGAATCTGAAGGGTCCTGCCGTAAATATGTTCGGTTTTTTTCTTTACCCTTTCCGGCTTATATCCTAAGTATTCTTCCACCACATCGATGATGCCCCCGGCATTGATGATAAAATCCGGTGCCCATAGAATACCCCGCTTCCTGAGTTTTAAATCATCCACATCGGACAGAAGCTGATTATTCGCAGATCCGGCAATGATTTCACACACGAAAGCATCCACCGTTTCCTTATTGATTACCGCGCCGACAGCACAGGGAGAGAAAATATCACAGGACCGGGAATAAACTTTCCCGGCACATACTGTCCGGTACCCCTTGTTTTCCGCATCCGCCGTACGTTCCGGCAGTATATCGGCAACGGTCACATCCGCACCTTTTTCTTTCAGGTATACGGAAAGCCGTGAACCGACCCTTCCGTATCCCTGGACAACCACCGATTTTCCCGCCAGGTCATCACTTCCCCACTTGAACCGTGCGCATGCCAGGATACCCAGGAACGTACCGTAAGCGCACATGGAATCATGATCACCGCTGCCGCCGTAATATGCAGGAAGTCCTGTTACATACCGGGTTTCCCTCCGCATAAACTCCATGGATTCCTCGGTTACCCCGATATCACCCCCGACGATGATCCTTCCTTTAAGGCTTTCGATGAATCTGCCTAAAGACCTGAACAGCCCCTCCTGCCGGGGCATCCCCTGATCGAGGATTACCACTTCACCGCCCCCGAAATTGAGACCCGCAGCGGCTGTTTTATATGTCATCGCCCTGGAAAGACGAACAAGGTCAAACATGGCTTCTTCTTCCGTAGAGTACCTCATAATCCTGATCCCCCCGATGGCCGGACCTAATGCAGTCGAATGGATAGCCAGTATGGTCCGGAGCCGGACGGAAGTGTCAGTATAAAAGGCGATTTGTTCCTGTTTGTTCTCCTTCATGAGATCAAAGATGTTCATACATGACCTCTGCTTTAACAGGATAATCGAGAGCCTTTTCTTCTCCTCTGAGTACACGGAGAGCACCGGCTGCCAGGGAAAGCATCTCATCTTCACCGGGGTATATCGATAGGGGTCCCAAGAATGCGACATGTTCCCGTATAACATTCACCAGGAAATCTGAATGTACAGCCCCCCCGGTAAGGACTATTTGATCTACTTCGCCTTTCAGGGAAACGGCCATGCGTCCGATCTCCTGGGCGATCTGATATCCCATGGCTTTTAGTACCAGTTCTGCCTCTCCGTCACCGGATTCGATCCTCCGGGACACCTCCTCGATACTCTTGGTGCCCAGGTAGCTGAACATGCCTCCTTCACCGACACACATTTTTTTCGCGTCCTGCTCTGTCAGGCCCCGGTGGAACAGATACTCGATAAAATCCATCATCGGCAGATATCCGGTCCGTTCCGGGGAAAACGGACCGCCGCTTAAGGCATTATTCGTATCGATCATCCTCCCTTTCAGAAGGGGCACGACGGAAATCCCGCCGCCGATATGAGCCACGACCAGGTTGACATCCGTTATCGGCCTGCCGAGTTTCACCGCTGTCCTCCTGGCTACAGCCTTCACATTAAGAGCATGGTGGATACTCCTCTTGGAGATGTCCCTGTGCCCGGAGTACCTGGCAATTCCTTCCATCTCGTCCACACAAGGCGGATCCACTACGAAAGAGGGGAGATGATAATCCCAGGCTATCCCGTAAGCCAGGACACATCCGAGATTCGAGGCGTGCTCTCCCTGGAAACAATTCCGGGCGTCATTCAGCATATCCCGGTTTATGGCATACGTCCCGCTTATGGTAGGCCTGAATAAGCCCCCTCTTCCCACCACACAGTCCAGGGCGGCAGGTTCCCTGCCCTCCTCCCGGAAAGCCAGAAGAATTTCCTTTTTTCTGTACTCATACTGGTCCCAGACATGTTCGAAAGAAGCTATCTCCTGATCATTATGGGATACTGCTTTCCTGAACAGCTCTTTATCATCATCATAGAGCGCTATTTTGGTGGACGTGGAACCCGGGTTGACCGCCAGTATTTGAAACACCCCTGTCTCCTCCTGTTTCAGCATAAGATGTTCTTTATCCGGTCTATGATCCTGTACCTGTCCAGGGCGTCCTTCCTCGCAATTTCCATAGGGGACCGTTTTTCTTCCAGGGAGCGGAGAAGGACATCGATAAGCACTGTATAGATACTTTTTGCAGCGTCCTTTGCCTTCCCGAGGGTTCCCAGCTTCAGGTCCCTGTCCAGGAGAAAGAGCTCTCCGGCGGACATCACGAAATCCGGTGCATACAGAATTCCTTTTTCATGAACCCGTTGCGCCAGGGATTCTTCAGAAAACACGTTGTACGCGGAACCCGCTATGATTCTGCACCGCAGACGGCCGATGTTATCAGGTGTGATGACAGAACCGAGAGCGCAGGGAACGAGGAAATCGGTTTCCCCGAACAGGACCTCTTCGGGCCGTACAATCGATACATCGGGGAACCTGTCTTCTACTTCTTTGATACTGTCGTACACCAGGTCGGATACTGTAACCTTAACATCTTCCTGGTACAGATATTCAACAACGGATTTTCCCACCTTTCCCAAGCCCTGGACGGCAAAGGAACGGCCTTTCAGGTCCGGACTTCCGAACACCGCTTTTGCACACGCCTTGATGCCCCAGTACACTCCCAGGGCTGTTATTTCCGCGGACACCCGGGAATTATCTATTGTTGAACTCTTGTAAATGGTTTCCCCGGTCTCCCTCTGGATATATTTAAAATCCTGACTGTCTGTACCCAGGTCGGGATACACAATAAGCCTTCCCTTAAGGCTTTAGATAAGCCGTCCAACCGCCCGGAAATAGGCCTCATTCTTGTCCCGCTCCGGATCACCCCAGAGGATTACATTGCCTCCGCCGCTGTCGATATCCGCGGTAGCGCACTGGGATGTCATAATCTCCGAAAGTTTAAGCGATTCCCTGACGGCCCCGGTATCGGAATCGAAATTCCGCATCCTTACACCGCCCAAGGTCCTTCCTAAAGTGGTGTCGTGGAGGGATACGATCATCCTGAGATCCACATCCTCGTTGTAATTGAAGATGATTTCTTCGTGTCCCCGTTTTTCCATCTCCTCGAATATCATCCGCCTTCCTCTTGTGTTAAGTGTACTATGACGGAGCACCATTCTCAATGATCTTTTTTACCGGAGATGGGACAGCGCATACTCGAAAATCCAGAGCCCTGTTCCGGTCTCAGCTGTCAGTCCAGCCCTTTAAGCTCCTTCGGTGTTGCTTCCCCGAGGAGCATCTTGCAGATGTTCTTGTATCCCACCTTGCGGCACGATTTGAAAAGCTGAACGAAATCCTTGTAGGCCTCGGGGTACTTCTGTTCGAGTTCCAGTAAGTTCGTACTCACCTCGGTTAATTCTTCTAATGATGCGTATGCCGGCATGTAATTCCTCCTGTAATAGAATCTACTTCTTTATACTATTAAAATGTAAGTAGTGCTTCAAAATATGCATAACAGAACGGTTTTCCCCGTACTTTTCTCGTGATAACATACCGGCCTCCCGTCGTATTGACAGTTCCGATTGGAGCTCCTATTATTTGGTTATTATAAATATTTTTCTAAGCCCGGTACAGTAAGGCGGAGAACTTGTCCATGTGGAAAACTGAAAACGAATCGGGGGCGGTATTGAGAATTTCTACGGGATGCCTCCGTTGAATACATGTATGCTGATCCTGTTGAAACTGCCGGAGTACCTCCGGTGCTTCATAGAGGTTCCGGGATTCCGGACCGTGATATGCGGCAGGCAATCAATGCCGGGTGACGGAAGCCCTCCCGGTTACTGCTTCTAAGACATGTTGACAAAAAAAAGTGAACTTCGTACAATGCCTGCACAATTTGCGGCGGTGGTGGAATTGGTAGACACGCTAGCTTGAGGGGCTAGTGGGAGCAATCCTGTGGAGGTTCAAGTCCTCTTCGCCGCACAAAGGGGAGTTACCGGTCAGGGTTGCTTCCCTTTTTATTACGGTAAACCCGAACAGGACTTGAAACATGCGGCGCGATTCTAGCAGCGCCGCACACCTCCTGCGCATACAATCTATGGTCCGGCGCGAATACCTGGAGCGCTGAGGCACAGGATGTGCCGAAAGGACCGGAGGCGGTCCTGAGTGGCGAAACACGATGTTGAGCCGCGCAGGGCAAGTCCTCTTCGCCGCACAAAGGGAAGTTACCAGTCAGGTTTGCTTCCCTTTTTATTACGGTAAACCCGAACAGGACTTGAAACATGCGGCGCGATTCTAGCAGCGCCACACACCTCCTGCGCATACAATCTATGGTCCGGCGCGAATACCTGGAGCGCTGAGGCACAGGATGTGCCGAAAGGCGCCCTGAGAAAACGTGGGATCAAGCTTCCGGAACAGTATGCTGTGGGTTCGACCCTTATCGAACACGCAGGAAAAATCCTTGAAAACGTCGCGATTTTTATATCGGGATTTTGGCTGACATTTCCAAATTACTGAGGAAAGAAAGGGAGTTTGTATTTTACGGCGGCATCGGTCTTATACCCACCGGGAAATACAACGAACAGGATGGTGTACGTGTAATACATGATGCCTGCTTCGCTGCGGAAAGGGTCCCGGTAATATAAATCAGAAAACAGGTCCTGTCCGAACAGGGGATTGATTCTTGTAAGAATTGCAGTTATGATAGGGTGATAGGAGGAACTATGAAAAAAGTACGCTTCTCTCTCTTACCTGTTGCTGCCGTTGTCCTCATGGCAGGCGGTTGCGATTTTTTTCTGCCCCCTATGGCTTACAATAACCCGAACGATCCGAATTTCGATACTGAGGCTGTGTTTCCCATACCCAGGGCAACGGTCCAGGTGGACGGCGACCCCTCCGATTGGGAGGGAATTATCACGGCATTACCGGACCCGGCCGGAGATTCGGTCACAGGAACATCGGGCAGCGACCTTGTCCTTGTCTCGTTTGCCCGGGATGATGATTACTACTACTGCATCATTCGGCTTTCAGACAGCACACCTAATCCCAACCTCCAATATCAGTGGCAAATCTACATCCAGGACCCGGGATCGGCCATCGACACAGGAGCTTACCTTGCAAAAGCAGAAAATGCCGGGACCTGGCAAATGACATTAACCGAAGATATCTGGAACGTGAGCAATACACCGTTGCCCGTCGATCCATCATTCACCCAGGCTGATACAGCAATCGAGATGAAAATACCCGGAAGCAGTGTAACGTTAAACAACACGACGCGGATGGATGTGGTAGTATGGGAAGCAGGTGAAGTTTCCGACCAAGTAGAGTCGATTTATGTCCGGGTAACGGACAGTTAAGCAGCGCTGCCGGTGAAATACGAACTCGAAACCATACCCATCTGGGACACCTATACAACAGACCCTCATTGTCCTCTCTGCACGTTGGAAAAGAAGGCTGAGAACACGTATATCGGTTTTTTTCTCGGGAATTCCGTCATGAATCCGGAATTGCGGGTCCAGGTGAACAGGACCGGTTTCTGTCCTGATCACTATGCCGGACTCTATAACAGAGGTGAAAACAGGCATGGCCTTGGTCTAATTACCCAGACCCACCTGAAACAGGTAAGGGAAACACTCTCACTGGGTAAGCAAGCAGGGGTTGTGAGAGGTTCCGCTAAGAAACTCGCGGCTTTATTAAAGAAACTGACGAAAATCGAAGAGCAGTGCATGATCTGTGACCGCATGGGAAACACGCTTAAGAGGTATGCCTTCACCATTGTACATCTCTGGAAAAAGGATTCCTCATTCCGGGAAAAGTACTCCCGGAGCCGGGGTGTATGCCTGCATCATTTACCCATCCTCCTTTCCATGTCACAGGAGGCTCTCCAGGGTGGGGAGCAGGAGAGATTTATACGGACCACCCTGGAGTTGACGGACAAATATCTGGAAAAAGCAGAAAATGACCTTCTCGTCTTTACCGGTAAGTACGGATTCGAAAAAGCGAATGAATCCTGGGGGGAAGAACGGTTCGCCCTCATAACATCTATTCAAAAACTAACAGGGAAATTACTGAAGATTCAGTATATTATAGACAACACCACGGCACACGGAGATTAGGATGAGAATTCTCGGCGAACGGATCCTGCATCAACAGAAATGGACACTTGTAAAGGAAAAAATGTTTCTCAACAATCACGGTGAGAAAGGAACCTGGACTTATATCGAACGAAGGGGTCGGCAGAAGGCAGCTATTATCGTACCGGTCACAAAGGGTTCAGGCGCACTGGTCATGATCCACCAGTTCCGGGTGCCCTTTGAACAGTCAGTTTATGAATTCCCGGCGGGTCTCATAGACGAGGGAGAAAAAATCGAGGAAGCGGCGGTTCGGGAACTACGGGAGGAAACCGGATATACCGGCAGGATTTTGGAAATCGGACCGGAAATCGTAAGCACATCGGGGCTTTCCACGGAAACCGTACACATGGTATACATGGAGGTTGACGAGGAGCCTCGCTTCCATCCGGAACCGGAAGGATCGGAACAGATAGATGTGATCAAACTACCGAAGAGAGACTTTCTGTCATTTCTCACAAACGGAACGGATGAAAAATACCTGATAGACGCAAAACTGTACCTCTATGTAAAAGAACACTGCAGCTGACACCCCCTGCCTCGGTTTCAAGCCGGACCAAAAGGAGGGTATAGTGGAACACGAATCCGAAAACAGCATAGATCACAACCACAACACCATTCAGGACAAGGTTCCTGCCTGTCCGGGTATCGGTTCTATTCACTTTTCCCGTCTGATACAGGTATACTTAAGCAAGGAGTATTGTATCCATGGACCTCTTTACCCTTAAAGGTATGAAACAGAAGTACGGTTCGTTTACTGATGCGGAAGTACGCTCATGCAAAGAGGAGATGGAGGCACGCGGGAAAACAGGTAATCTCTTTGACATTTATCTGCTCCATTCGATGCTTCCAGACTCCATGATATACATGACAATTCGGATGTTCCGGGAGAAAGGATACTCCGTCTATGCTGATACCTGGACATCTCCTGAAAAAGGGAAGCACAGCCGCAGTGAAATCGAAGTGATAATGAGAAAGTGTCACTCCCTTGTAATCACAGGTTACAAAGAACAGAGATACACATGGGAACAGCATTGGCAGATCGGTTATTTTTCATCATTCCGGAACCGTGTTGCCGTACTCCCGATATTAAAGAAAGATGTGAATTCCAACGTTTACAAAGGTGAAGGTATCTGCTCCTGGTTCCCCTACATCGGCACCGGCATCGTATTTATGGAAAACAGGGAGGCACTATGGGTCATGCAGGATCCTAAGAGATGCGTCGATTTCACCTACTGGCTGGAAAAAGACCCGGGGTACATCGAATGGTAGAAAAAAAGGTCGGGATTCACCTTTTTCTTGAAATCACGCTGCTGCTGTTTTACTTTTTATCTTAAGGGGCCACACATGAAAAAACTGGGAAAAGGCGACAAAGCGCCTGACTTCACGTTAAAGAATCAGAATGGTGAAGAGATATCCCTCTCCCGCTTCAAGGGAAAAAAAGTACTGCTTTATTTCTACCCCAGGGCAAACACCCCGGGATGCACAAAACAGGCCTGTAGCGTGAGAGATCATCTTCCGGATCTCGGGGAAAAAAGGATAGAATCCATTGGTATCAGCCCCGATACTCCGGATCAGCAGAAAACCTTTGAAGACAAATACAATCTGAACTTTACCTTGTTAGCTGATGAAGAACGCAAAGTTGCCGAAGCGTACGGGGCGTGGGGAGAAAAATCGATGTATGGGAAAAAGTACATGGGTATTGTCCGTTCCGCTTTTCTTATCGATGAACAGGGGAACATCATGGAATCGTGGTACAAGGTAAAGCCCTTAGAAACTGTTTCCAACGTCCTGAAAATCGTATCCTGATAAATCCTTCGTGAAAAGCCGGGGAGTTGCTCGATAGAGACTCCCCGGATCACATTAATAGTGCTTATCTCCGTGAGGTCCGCGTCCCGGTTTGCCCCGCGTTCCGTGGAGAAATTTACCGGAACATTTCATGATAGTTTTTGTCGAACCTTTTCTAAGATCTGCTGCGCCGTACTTCCGGTTCTCTCTTCTGGATTTTGTCTTCTTCATACACTACCCCTCAGAAAGATGCTTTTCTATAGCATTAATGTACCCCTTTAATTATACGACGGCAATTATTTGCGACCTAATATCCTCCATTTTCCAGAACAAGCTGGTGTATCCGTTTATCAATTTCTATCTGCAGATTAGCCGGAGAACCTTTACGCTTATCCAGGATCATAAGCCTTAAGGTACTGCCGTTGGAACCGTACACCCGGGAAAAGAGAAAGTAGAGCACCCTGTCGCTGTCGTACCACGCCGGATAGATCTGGATTTCCGCTGAATCGATACTGACTGTATCGGTTATCGGACTCACCAGGGTCCGGGTCTGTTTTGTTTTCCAGTCTATGACCGAGAGGTCGGCTCCATCCCACGTTACGGTTTTTGCCAGAAGCTGCACTCCATCCGGAGAAAAAGCGATAAAATTGACAACATCCGGGGAAGCCAGCTCCGGAACGTTCCCCGGCTGCACGATATAGGCATACGCCTCGTCAGACATGTACTCTTCGTAAACACCTACATCACTTCCCGCCCCGATTGCCGTGAATCCGATCTGCCTGCGAAAAGGATTTACAACAATGGATCCTTCCCGAGGAACCATTGTTTGCGCAATTTCCAGGTCCTCGTCCAGCGAGAGCCGGTACATACGCAGGGAGCCTTTGAAAATACCACTGTTATCAGGATTTACTTCGTCGATCTTCATGAACACGAGGTTGTTGTTGTCGAACCACGCATGACTATCACCAGTATTCTCCATTACTTTCACGACTTTTTCCTGCTCTACCGAGATAATTACCAGGTCCGCGACACCGAGATCCGTATCTTCACCGGCCTGAGCAACGGAAATATATATACCCTTCGGATCCCACTCCATTTGAGTGATGGGATGTTCCGTCGAATAGAGCTGCCTCTTGCCTTCTCCATTCCTTCCGATAACGTAAACCCGGGTTTCCTGGCTATCGGCACTCGATTTTTCTGTATATGCAATAGTTTTCCCGTCAGGGGACCACCTGACGATCACAGGAACAACCTCACTTCCATATTTCCACTCTACCAGGGAGAGAGAATTCTGGTCCGGATTGTAGAAAAAAATACCTTCAGAACGGGCAAACGCAATATCACCTTCGGCATTTACACTCACCGAAACACCCTCGCAGCCCAACAAGAGGGACAGACCGGCAATAACAACGATCATAAGAACCAGATGCTTCATGTTCATATATTCCTCTGCGCTTAAGTATATACGTTTCAAGCCAGGTTGCAAATTCCTTTTGAACCCTCTTAGTAGCTGTAATCGTTGCCTGCAATGATATTACCGTACATTTCGACGGAACCCATATCATAGGAAGTCATGAACATAGCATTATCAACGATTCTATTATAAGAAATAACCACATCTGTGCTGGAAGAAAGATAGAATGCACTTAAACTGTTGTGATGAATATAGCTGTAACTCACGTTTATGTTGTCCGAGTACTCAAGATACACCCCTATTGCCCCGGAACCGCTGAATTCGCAGTCCAGAATCTCGATTCTCGAAGAGTTGGCAATGCTGAACACAGACCCATTACAGGTATATTCAGGGACGAACTCTTTATGTCTGGCCTTTATGGTATAAAAATTCAGATCTTCACAATTGACAATGGAAAAGACATCAGTGTACAAATCGGAACAGAGGATCCACACTTCCCCCTGTCCCTGGAAGGTTATTCCTGATTTATTGGAAAATCTGATTGACTCCTCAATTTCATAGATGCCTTCTTCAATGATGACGGTATCACCCGGCTGGGCTGCGTCCACCGCTCCCTGTATCGAGAGGCCGCCGAACAAAGAGACGATGTGATTCTCTGCTGCCAGCGGCATGGGTATAAGGAACAGTACCGAGACGGCGGCTATCCAAATTTTTTTCATAGTGCCCCCCTCCTGTTATGACAAGCATACCCCTCCCTTCTTTCCAGCGCAAGAGAAAAAAACGAATCCTGGTAATGAGGAGAAAGGAGTCACTGGCCAGGAGAAAAAACACAAATAACTATGCCGGGTACAGTTGCTCCTATTCCTGGTATCTCTTGAGAATGAGTACGCCGTTATGGCCGCCGAACCCGAGGGAATTGGACATGGTGATATCAATTTTCCCGTTATATCCCTTGTTTGGTACGTAATCGAGGTCACAAGCGGGGTCCGCCTCTTCCAGGTTGATGGTAGGCGGAAAAAACTGATCTTCCATCGCTTTGACACATACAATTGCTTCCACTGCCCCGGCGGCACCGATAAGGTGCCCCATCATACTCTTTGTAGAAGACACCTTTACCTTGTATGCGTGGTCCCCTAAGGCTTTCTTTATTGCCATGGTCTCTGTTGGGTCGTTCAGTGGGGTGGATGTGCCGTGGGCATTGATATAGTCGATGTCTTCCGGTTGTATTCCGGACATGCGGATAGCCATCTTAATCGCCTGAATACCCCCCCTGGCTTCAGGGTGGGGAGCGGTAAGGTGGTTGGCATCACAGGTCATGCCCGAACCTAAGTATTCCGCAAGGATGGTTGCTCCCCTCTTTTTTGCATGGTCGTAGTCCTCGAGGATAAGAACACCCGCACCTTCAGAAAGGATAAATCCGTCCCGGTCCTTATCAAAAGGGCGGCATGCTTTTTCCGGGGTATCATTGTACCTGGTACTCAGCGCCTTGATAGCGGTAAACCCGCTGACAGAAATCTTCGTAATAGGAGCTTCGCTTCCGCCGGTTACAACGACATCGGTAATCCCGGTTTCGATAAGCCGGGCCGCATCCCCAATTGCATCGGTTCCTGAAGCGCAGGCTGTGGCAACAGAATAGACGGGCCCCTGGGCATTAATCCTTATCGCCACATGGCCCGGACCGATATTGGTGATCATCTTCGGAACTGTGAGTATCGGTACCCTGGCAGGCCCTTTTTCGTAGAGAATACCAAAGGATTCCTCCAGGGTCTGGATACCGCCAATACCGTTGCCGATGACCACACCCATCCGTTCGGGTTCGACATTCCCCTCATGAAGACCGGCTTGCTTCATCGCCTGTATGGTAGCCACCATGGCGAATTTAACAAAATCATCCATCTTGCGCGCTTCTTTTCTGTCGATGTATTCCGAAAGATCGAGGTCCTTAACTTCCCCTGCTATTTTAGCGGTATAGTCAGTGGTATCGAAATGGGTGTTCAGACCGATGCCGTTTCTCCCTTCAGTGATAGATGCCCACATCTCCTCCACACTATTTCCGATAGGAGTGACAGCTCCCATTCCGGTTATGACAACACGTTTATTCAAACTATCCTCCTACATTCCCAGTCCACCGGTGATGTGAAGCACATGACCGGTAATATATGATGACAGATCGGAAGCCAGAAAGAGTACAGCCTTTGCCACTTCTTCCGGTTCGCCGAACCTGGCCATGGGGATCTGGGTAAAAAACGCTTCCTGCTGTTTCTCGCTCAATTTTTCCGTCATGGCGGACCTGATAAAACCGGGAGCAACAGCATTCACCCGGACATTCCGCCCGGCAACTTCCCTGGCAAGACTTTTAGTGAGCCCGATGAGCCCTGCTTTTGATGCGGAATAGTTGCACTGTCCCGCATTACCGATTACCCCGACGATGGAAGATATGTTGATAATAGCACCTGAACGCCGTTTAATCATATGCCGGGTCAACGCCTTTGAAAGATAGAATGCGCTGTTTAGATTGACGGAAATCACACTCTGCCACTCTTCCGCGGACATCCGCATGATAAGTCCATCCCGGGTAATTCCGGCATTATTCACCAGGATATCTACATCCCCGGCTTCCCGGATACACTCATCAACCAGCTTAATTATCTCTTCCTCTTCGGACACATCAGCCTTTTTGAAGTATACCTTCGCATCCTTTTCTCCGGCGAGCTTTGTATAATCATCCGCGTACTCACTATCTGCGAGATCTACACAGATTATCGACGCTCCCTCTTCAAGAAAACGTAAAATGATCTCTTTCCCAATACCCCGGGCCCCCCCGGTTATAAGAGCTGTTTTTCCTTTAAGAAGCATATTATTCCTCCCTCTTACTCAAGATTCCGGATTGCTTCAATCGTCCCTGCAGGCCGGCATTTGACATCACCGCCTACAGCTTTCCATAAACCGGTAAGTACGCTTCCGGGCCCGACTTCAAGACAACCCCGGCACCCATCGGAGAGAATTTGCTTTTCTTCCTCTACCCACATAACAGTGGATACAATCTGGTCTATACAGTTCCGCCGTGCCTCATCTCCTGTTCCAACCAGTTTAGCCGTTACATTGGAGTATACAGGTATTTTAGGATCGTTGAATGTACATTCATGAAGTACTCCGGCGAATTCCTCCTGGGCTTCCTTTAAGAGAGGAGAATGAAACGGTGCAGAAACCTTGAGGCGAATGTACCGTCTTGCTCCTGCTTCTTTACACGGCGCTTCTGCTGCAGTAAGACCATCCGCAGTCCCGGAGAGTACGATCTGTACCGGGCTGTTGTAGTTGGCTATCGAAACACCATCAATGTTATTATCCTGTATCACCTTTCTGATATCTTCATATCCTAAACCGATAACAGCAGCCATCCCCGGAGCACCATCCCCGGTGTCCAGTTTTTTCGCTGTTTTTTCCATCAACAAGCCCCTGGTCCTTACGAGTGGGAAGACATCTTCAAGAGCAAGAACACCTGCTTCGGTTAAAGCCGAATATTCACCGAGGCTGAATCCGGCAGTCCCGGCACAGCTGTATCCCCGTTCTTTTAACAGTGCTGCCGCAGATAAACTGACAACGGTTATTGCAATCTGCGTATTATCGGTAGACTTAAGATCTTCTTCCGTACTTTCGAATAGAAGATTCTCAATATCGACATCGGTACTGTCTGCTGCGCAGGAAAACACGTCTTTCACTTTCTGACTTGTTTCCCAGAGATCTTTTCCCATACCCGGATACTGCGCTCCCTGTCCGGGAAATAAGAAATAATTTTTCATATAAACATCCTTCTTACCCAATTTTCCTGCGGAACGTAGCACACCACGGCATATGTGTCAACACAGCGGCTTATGCTGCAGAAGTGTCCCCCCGGGGTATTCAAGCATTCCCAGGCGGAAAATCGAACTCCCTCTGAAACAGATCCACAAGGCACCGGCAGACCTCTTCCTCGTTATTACCGTTCACAAAGATATCCACACTGTCACCTTTACACAGCCCCAGGGCCAGCAGACCCATATGGTCCGTCAGGTCTGTCTCCATACCTTTTGCTGATACCCGTATAGCGCCGTTATGTTTTCCTGCTTCGGCGATGATTATGCCGGAAGGTCTTACATGGATACCTGCACTGTTTCTGATGACTGCTGTCCTGGTTACCATAGTTTAAGCTTATCTATACTCTTGAACAGCCCGGATGAACCGGAAGATATCCTCCCTCTTACTCCACCTGCCCAGAGAAATGCGCACAGAAGTACAAGCCCTATCCATCGGCCGCCCCATGGATAGGAGTACCCTGGAAGGTCCGTCTATGTTATTCGAGCACGCGGAAAATCTGCTGACGCAGACCTGCTGTTCGTTGAGAGTATACAAAAATCTCTCCATGTCATCTACCCAGGGTAAACTGATGCACATTACACCGGGTACCCGGAGTTCAGGTGATTCGAGCTGATACGGAATTCCCGCTTTTTCCAGGAGGAAAAGGAAATCCCGGGAGAGAGCTGTCAGCATTACCTGCTCTTTTTCCAACTCCCCTTCCAGAATGGAGACAGCTTCGGTGAACGCAGCGATACCAGGAGTGTTTTCCGTCCCCGGGAACAACCCCGTTTCCTGGCCTCCACCGAAACGGAAAGGTGAAAGTTTGATATCTTTACGCTTCCAGAGGATTGCACTTCCTTTCGGGGCATACACTTTATGACCGCTCACGGCGAACATATCGCAGAAAGGCACCCATGATTCGGGATTCATTCGGGCACATGCCTGGACACTGTCAAAAAAAAGGAGACTGCCGTATCTCCCCACCAGGTTATGAATTTCTTCCACAGGCTGAATCGACCCGGTCTCATGATTGACCGGCGAGATCACCACGATCGAACCGGAAAATCTCCTGAGGGTTTCTTCCAGTTTCTCCAGCCGAATGGTTCCATCTGAATTAACAGGAAGGAGAAATGCAGGCTTTCCCCGAAGCTGCAGAAGGCGCACCGGATGCCGAACAGCAGTATGATCGATAACAGATGTAATAACCGCAGAGCCCGGATGTTTTGCAGTATAGCCCCACATGCCCCCATGAAGCGCCTCGGTACCGCTGCTGCAGAACAAAAGTCCTTCAGCATCACAGGAAAAATACTCTGCAATCCTGTTTCTGCACCTTTCCATAGTGTTCCAGCTCTCAATGCCGGAAAGGTGGAGGCTCGACGGATTCCCCCAGGTATTCCTGCACATCCGTTCCAGCACCCCCAGGGTTCGGGGATCAACCGGAGTTGTTGCGTTATAATCGAGATAGACCGATCTTTTTGGAATATAGCCGAATTCAGCCTGCCTGATTTTTTTTCGAAATCCGCAGTTACACGCCATGATACGGGCTATTGAACAAGGAGGTGATATCAGGCTCCAATTTCATTGACCAGAGCATCAAAAATGGTAAGCATATCCGAGGTGGTCTTTCGCAGACGGCCGGCAATGATTTTAGCGATAGCCCGGGTGATAGGCAGCCCAACCGATGGATGGTTGTTACCCAGTTTCATGAAATCATTTTTGGAAATCAGGAGAAAATCGCTGTCTATACTGGCAGTGACCGTTGCGGAACGTTTATCGTCATCTATCAGGGCAAGCTCTCCGAAAAACACATTATCCTCTGCCCGGAGATTGATAACGGTATAGTTATCTCCCGCCCTGGTACGTTTCAGGATTTCCACTCCCCCACGGAGAACGATAAACATTTCAGACCCCAGTTCTCCTTCCTTTATAATGGTTTCGTTGGCTTTATACTGCTTTCTCTTACATATTTCATGGAGAAGACCCAGGTATTTCTCGTTGTCCTTGATCTCAGCAAAAACAGGAATCTGCTTCAGTTTATCCAGAACTTCGTTGTTCATGTCCATACCCTATCCTCAGCCGTTCTTTTCCAGGACGATCGCCTTCGCGTACCGCTGCAGCACGTACTCATCCTCAGGAACCAGTACAGGCTTGTTTATCTCCAGCCCTTTGACTTTCTGCAGATTGTTTACCAGCTTGGAGACATCCGAAGTTTTCTGGGCTTCCCTCAAGGCTTCAATTTTTATCCTGTTCGGTGATCCGGTGTTCTCGAGAACCCCCAGAAGCACCATGTGGCTGAAGGCACTGAAAGCCTTTTTATATTCCCCGAAGGATTTACCGATAAATTCATCCGGTATCCCGCAGGTAGTAAGCCTGGCATTGCTGACATCCGAAGAGAGAAGGTCGAAAATGATGTGGGACATCCCGCTGGTGGTTGTCGCGTTTGCCAGCATCCGTCTGTTCAGGTCCCGGGCGTAGAGGATCTCATCACACTGGGCCTGACGCAGATAATTTTCATATTTCTTGTCCAGAAGTTCGACACAGGTGTACACATCTCTGGAAATGGCTTTGATGGTGAGGACGGTCATCACGGTTTTAGAATCCACTTCTGAAGCAGCAGCACTTTCAAAAGTGTCTGCCAGGATAATGACCTTTTTCGCCGCCTTGACATTCGCGCGCTCCAGTGCGGATTCTGAAAAATAATCACCCCGGACAAAGTTGACCTCTTTAAGGTGTTTGTCCTCTTTCAGTTCCTCGATCTTTTCCGTTACGACGTTGGATATGATGATGATATTCTCCGCGAACGTTTCCTAACTTACTGCGAGAATTTCGTGGAGTATCTCTTTCATGTGGTCTTTCCAGCCGCATATGATAATGTGATCCTTGATTTTAGGAAAATCCATCAGACCCCTCCTGGCCCTGGTATTCTGATCTACGAAAACAGAAGCAAATGTACCTGAAAGAAAACTCATGCCTGCAAGGCCGACAAATATTGTGATGACTGCAACTGTACGTCCACCCCCGGTAACGGGTACTTTATCACCATAACCGGTGGTGCTGAATGTTATTATAGCCCACCAGAGGCTGTCCATAAAATCCTGGAACATGTCGTTCCGACCCAATTCGAACAGCGTAATCAGTGTACCCAGAAGAAAAAACGTTATGATAAAAAATGCCAGGGGCTTTGTATAGCTCGAGCTTTTTATGCTGTTGAATATCCGATGCAACTTCTTCTTCATAGGCTGTATTTATACCCTTAAACCATCGGCACAATGAGGCCTGGATATTACGTTCTCTCTAATCAGTTCTCCAAAATCGTGATTTCCACCCGCCGGTTTTTCCGCTTCCCTCTTTCTGTTCTGTTATCGCCGAGAGGTACCCTGGCACCCATGCCCCTGGTTGTGATCTGTTCCGGTTCCTTTGCACCCAGCTTGAGTAGGTAATCCCCCACCGTGGCGGCACGCAATTCCGAAAGCAGCTCCCTTCCCTGTTCGGTTCCGGCAAGGGCCGTGTGCCCGGTTATCATAATGTCCCTGTCAGGATACTTCTTTAAAATTTCCGCTATTTTTTCTATCTTTACCTTTTCCTGTTCTAAAAGAACAGCAGAATCCGGAAGAAACTGAATGTTTTCCAGAGAAATAGTAACCCCTTCATCTACGATCCTGACTTCTACATCCTGAATGTCTGCTTCCTTGAGAGTATTTGAGATATCTTCTGCAACCTCGGCCCGGTTGAAAGATTCCGACTGGATTACTAACGCTTCCGCAGCACCACGGTATTCCACGGTGGCCCCGTTAGAAAGGATGAAGAGAAATTCGAACTGTTCTTCGTATGCGTAGGGCCTGCCATACTCGCTATCCCAATAGAGCAGCTGCTCTGACACACCGGTGATCCGTACCGGATAGGATGTAAGCCGGGGATACCGATTGCCAGCACGGAAATATACGTTATAGTCTATGGTTATGAGGTCAAAGACTCTGCCGTCTTTCTCTTCCTTCCCGATATACTGATAATTCACCGTTATGGGAATCTCATAGGGCTCTGGAATGCCGAAATTTGTCCGGAAATCGTGCACCTCGTTACCTTCTCCAACCCATTTTTCACCAAGCTGGATATCCCTCCCGGGAAATAACGGAACGTTCCGTACCACCGGCATGTAATATACAGGTTCAATATCGTAATGACCTGTCCGGTCCCGCCAGAATTTGGAAGTATAGTCCTGTCCCCATTGATACACCCCACCGGAACCGGCAGAACGTTCGAATGTGATGAAATCCGCTTCCAGGAAACCGGACCCATCATCCACCTGGGAAATGTGGACAGATATTTTATTCAATATGTCAGCTGTATGGGAATACACACCATTGATAAATACGTCTTCATTTACTTGAGAAAGGATACGGTACTTACTCCCCTCATAATACTGGAACTCGAATACTTCCGCCGACACTCCTACAGCCGTGATCACGGCAGCCATCAGGACCAAAACTAGCTTCTTCACTCCACTACTCCTCATATCATCTGAAAAACTCAATTTCTTGACAAAGGCTTCATCTACTTATATGTTTATGGTGCGCTATCTTGTATCGATTTGGGATGGAATTGTGCTCCAGAAAAACAGCATCGAAACCGCTGATAATGACATCAATATCATTGTAAAAAAGGCAGGTTATCAAAAACTGACTCCTGTTCAACAAAAAGTTATTCCCACCATGCTTCAGGGGAAAGATCTCATCGTAGAAACGAAAAACTCCCGCGGGAAAACCGCTGCCTTCATCCTTCCGCTGATCCAGCAGATCAACTCCGGCAGTTCAGAAATACAGGCACTGATCATTACGAGTGATTCCTGGGGTGTAAAAAAAGTTGAAAAGCAGTTCAGGCTGTTCGCGGCCCAGTCTTCCTCATCACACATTATCGGTGTGGTCGGGTACGAAAAGAATATAAAAAAGGAGCTCCATCACCTCAAACAGACTCCTGACATTTTAATAGGAACCAGCCACAGGATCATAGACCATATCCGGAGAGAAAACATAAACATCACTTCTACGGGAACCGTCATTATCCACCAGATTACACCCCGGGAAGATGAAGAATTTACCAGAGATATCCAGTACATCCTGTCGAAGATCGGGAAAAAACCTCAAATCGTCTATTTTACTCCTCAACTGATAGAGGAAGAATCCTTTGACGTCTTTTCCCGGAAACCACAAATTATATCACTCTCGGCCCACCAGATTCCGAGAAAGGAGAACTGTTATTATCTGGTTGCTGATCAGGAGGAAAAAGTAAAGATAGTACTGGATCTGGCATTACAGAATTCCTTTACCAGGAGTTTCATCGTATGCCGCTCATCAGGGGAAGTCAGTCTCCTCACCGGTATACTGCAAAACAGCGGATTCCGCTGTGCAACGGTATTCGAAAAGGATATCGAAACACGGTTTCATTCCGGTAATGTAGATCTCCTCATCACTACTTTTGAACAGATGGAACATCTTCAATTTAATTCCGCGGGCCACATCATTTTCTTTGATTTACCGGAAGGTGAAATACTTTGTTCCCGTTTACAGAATCAAACCGTGGCATTTCTCATTACCTGCGATGAAACCTCACAATTCAACCGATTACAGGAGAGATGTAATATGAGTATTCAGAAAGAAGAAAAGCCGGAAAGAAAAAACGCACTAAAAGGTGCCATCGAGAGAAATCTCAAGAAGATAAAAGAAGAAGAGGATCCGGAAGAGCTGAATTATTACAAGAAAATTATCCGTCAGCATGTTCCCCTTACGTTACGGGCATATTTTACCGCCTTTCTCCTTAAGCAATCTTTGGGAAGTGCACCGGTTCTATCAGGTGATTTTAAAACCCTGTTTGTGAGTATCGGAAAAAACCGAAGGGTCTTCCCCAAAGACCTGGTCCGTCTATTCTCACAAACCCTCGATATTGACCGATCCGCCATCGGCGGGATAAAGGTCATGGATAATTATTCCTTTGTCGATATCCCGGAATCCGAAGCAGACAAGGCTATCAGCCTGCTGGATGGCAAAGATTTCCACGGAAGGAAGATTACGGTTAATCACGCCCGGAAAAAGGAGAACGACCGGCGCTAAGTGAAAAAAAGTCTGAGCATAACAAAGACAAGGATGAAATTTCCGCCAAGGCCCAGACTATATGCCAGTATTGCCTGGATTTCAAACTTTCGGGCCTGGTGCGCACATTCAAGGGACAGTTCTTCCGGATTTCCGGGTATGATGAGATATTCCGCCATTGGATCCTCCGGTGTAACCGGAAAACCGGATCCCTGTTCCGGTAAGGATCCGAACATATAATAATCATTCACCTTATCATGAAGGTGCTGTATCAGAGAGACGGTGCGGATTTTCAGATTCTCCTTTACCTCGGGGGAATCGATCAAATCGATATTCTGTATCCGGTACATACAATACATACTCCCGTCGGGAAGAAATGTCTCTGCCGTCGGTGTACCGGACAACGGCTTCTGAAAATACCGAAGGGGAAGCTGAAGAAGGTCCCGTTCTGCCCGTAGAAAACGGGAACGTCTCCAGAGATTCCGGTAGAGGATAAAGAAAAGGATCCCCGGCGGAGCGAATATCAGCACAGGGATAAGGCTGGCAGTAAAGGAAAAAATCGCAGGAAGAACCAGATAAGGACTGCGGAGAAGGATATATCCCAGGATGAAAAGGGAAAAAGAGCCCGCTGCAAGTGAACCGGGAGTGAGAAAATTCCAGTATTCATTCCGCTGCCTTCCTCCCCATATGGACCGCCTTAAGATAGTTCTCTCCGCTCCGTCATAGATTACCACTGTTAAAGGGTTGGTTTTTGTACCTCGGAACATACCTTTACCATGTTCTGTTCGGAAGGGCCCACTGATAAACATCTTTGTCCCTTCCGGCAGGGAAAAAATTCTGTTCCATGCTATTTTATGGGGCATTTCATCCGGCAGGGTTTCCCTGTTCTGCTCTACAAATCCCTCCTCCTCCGGATAGGAGTATGAAGGAAGTACATAGACGTGGCTTCTCTTAAGGTCGGCTGAGAGAGAGAGATCTTCATTCCGCAGCCAGATATAATCACCCTGAATAGCTTCGAGACTGCCGATGAACCGAAACTCGTCCTCATACCCTTCCTGCTTCGTGAATATTTTTTGATATGAAATAACAGGAATGAGCGAGGCATCGACTATGCTTCTTCGGAACCTGCGCCATTGACTTCGTGTATAAAATGCTCCCAGCCCCGGTATGACAACAAAAAAGAGGAGGACCAGGAAAGAGGCAATCATCATCTGCATCATCCTTGACCTTGATAAAGAGCATGGATTCCTTTACTATTGGATTCTACCATGGTTGAACGCATTGTTGTAGGTCAGATGTATACCAACGCGTACATATACTCGGAATGGAAAAAGGAGTGTATCCTTGTCGATCCTGGAGATGATGGGGAAAAAATAATTCGCCACCTTACCCTGAAGAACCTTACTCCCAGGGGCATTGTTTTTACTCACGGCCATCTGGACCACATTGCAGGAACGGCAACAATTCTGGAATTCTACCGGGAAAAGGATGTTGCAATACCCCTGGCGATTTATTCTGAAGATCAGCGTTATCTCGGAAAACGGGCAAAAAAAATCCATCAGAAGAATTTCAGGGATCTCGGGCTTCAGGGGACGGACCTCTTCGATTCCCTGTTCTCCCCCGTACCGGACCCGGACATCCTGTTAGGCGAAGGTGATTTCCTTTTCGATTCCGACCTGGTCACGATTTTTACCCCGGGCCACACCAGGGGGAGCGTAAGTTTCTACAGCGAAAAACAGGGGGTGCTGTTTTCCGGTGACACCCTTTTCTTCGAAGGAATAGGCAGAACAGATCTTCCTGATGGAGATGGCCAGGCGATTATTACAAGTATAAAAGAAAAGCTTTATGTGCTCCCCCCCCTTACCAGGGTGTTTCCCGGCCATGGCCCGGATACCGTGCTGGAACGGGAAATAAAGCATAATCCTTTCGTGTCAGGCTAATATATTTAAGACAAGACCGGATTCCAGGAAAGACGACACATACCTGCCCGCAGGCCCTGAACTGTTCAGTTCCTGCTGTATGGTACGGATCAGATTATCTACTTTTGAAGAATCGAGTTCCTCAGCATTTTGAGACTGAATCTTCTCTCCCTTAAGTTTTGCAAGGCGGTCAATAAGGGCATCCAGAACCCTAAGCTTGGAGATAGATACTCCTTCTCCAGTCTGATCCGCCGGGTAGCTCCAAATATGTTTGAATCGCGCATACAGATACTGGCTCTTGTTAATCGGCAGAGAAATCCGATGAGCGCTGTTTCGTGTCTGGATTATACTGGAAACAGATAAGGATGTTGATAACGATACCGGCTGTATCATCTTTTTCCCCCGATATATATTTATATTATCGGAAGAATTTTTAAGGCAGATTACATGTTTAACATGGTCGGTTCAGGTGTACAGAGGGAACCGAATCCAGTCGGAATTACCGGTTCTTACGTTCGTCCGAGGTCTTACAGCTGATGCACATGACCGCGTAAGGTATTGCTTCCAGCCGTTCTTTAGGGATCTTTTTACCACAAGAGACACAAACACCGTATCTCCCGTTTTCTATCCGGGAAAGGGCGCTGTCGATTTGTCTCAGCCTTCTTGTATCCTGAGCACCCAGGGCTTCTAATGTTTTCCGGCCTATATCATCAGCGGCTATATCTGCAAGGTCTTTCGGGTCGAGATCTTCAACAATCTCCTTGAAGTCCTCGTTTTCAGACATCAATGTTTGAATAATTTCTTCTTTTTGAGCCAACAGTAATTCCCTCATGGTGTCGACAAATACTTTCTCCATGGTATTCCCTTTTTTCTGCATCTTTTACACACCCAGCCGACTTTAACAGCCGCTCATACCCCGGTCAGGCATGAGAATATGCCGTAAATGTTCAAAAAAGTCAACCTGTTGACAAAGTGTTTTTAATTAAATACTATACCTCCGAGTTCATTTTGCAGGAGGAATCGTGGCAAAAGAGGAAGCAATAGAAGTTGAAGGGGTTGTAAAAGAATCCCTACCTAACACCATGTTTCGAGTCGAATTAAAAAACGGACACCTGATACTTGCTCACCTTTCCGGCAAAATGAGGAAACATTATATCCGCATCGTTCCCGGGGACAAGGTTAAAGTTGCCCTCTCTCCATACGATCTTACCAGGGGACGTATCATTTATCGGGAGCGGTAACGCTCTTCTTCATCTTTGATAATCACCCAGACTGCACCAGTACCCCCCATACTGCGTTGTGGGGTACCGGTTTCTCCGGCAATAGGGGATGCTTCGAGAAAAGTGCGCACTTCCTTTCCAATGGTTGGTCCGGTTTTCGAGTGTATTCCCTTCCCGTGAATAATAAGAACCTTCCGGAGACCCTTGAGCTGCGCATCCCGTAAGAACCCGTTAAGGAGGTCTATCGCTTCTACCCGGGTCTTACCGTGGAGATCGAGTTCCGCCTGGGGATTCATGTTTCTGAGAGTCCGCCTTTTTTCTATCCTATCCGCTCTTCCCGGGAGATACTCTTTAACGGAAGCATCTTTATCGGTAACTCTGCCGGTCTTGAGCCAGTTTTCCAATGGATGATCCTCCTTACGGGGGCTCTCTTTTCTTCTTTTTTCCGAATCCTCCCATTGTTCAAGGATATCTTTAAATCTCATGGGGTCCTCTTATTTACGGAAGATATGCTTCACCGAGGTTCAAGGCAATAGGCCGGACATCTTCTGCACGGACCCACCCGGTAAGTCCGAATCCTGTTTGTATGAACAAGAATCCCTCGGCCTGATAAAGAATTCGGAGTGAGGTTCCTTCGGAAAGATCGAACCAGTCCGCTGCGAGTTCCCCCGGCACCTTGTGTACCGGTACAGCCTCCGTAACCACCCCATATTGTTTGGTGCGTTCAAAAGCTGAGTGAATAAACACACCGGTAATGCCTGTAAAAAAGGCGATAACAAGGATAAACAGGATGGCATAGAATGCACGCTTCCTCAGAAAGTACAAAGCTCCAGCCAGGAACACAGAGTTTACCGCTATCAACCAAATGAAAAAAAAGGTATTCGGATGTGTTTTAAATACAGGTTCTGACAGCTCTGAAAGCTCCATGTGCTCCTCGATCGAGAATATGGCATCCTGGATGACCGTATCGCCGGGATCCAGATAATTCGCCCTGCGAAGAGCATAAAGGGCAGTCCCGGGTGCATCGTCCCTGAATGCAGCAAGACCATAATTGAAGAGAAGGGGCGCTGTCTCTTCATATTCTTACAACGCCTTATAAAACCAGAGAGCTGCTTCAGAATAATCTTCCTGTTGGTATGATTCGATTCCTTTCTGCAAGAGAGGATGTGCCGATGGATCGATTTCATTCCCTCCGGCCCCTATAAAGAGCAGAAGAACGGTAACGAAGAGTATATTGCATTTCTTGAAAATTAAAATAAGTACGAAGAGTACTATTCCTGGAAGACACCAGAGGTAGCTTCGAATATTCAGATAACGATCGATATGCTTTGCTCTGATTATCTCTTCCAGCGGTTTCAATGGAGGAAGGATAAAGACATCAGCCTGGGTAATGTCTTCTGTCTGCTCCGGCAACCGGACTTCGACCCGCTCTTCTTTCTCAGGAACCCGGCGTACGATTCCGGTGTCCGGGTCCAGCCAGGTCCACTCTGGAAGTGAGAACACCATATCAGATCCTGAGACCGGTGAAAACCGGAAGTACTCCTCTCTGTACCCTTTGTATCCCCTGGGGGAAGGCTCAAAGCTGTACTCTTCAGTCTGTTCCACCAGCACTCCCCCTTCGCATGTTGGTTCAGGGAATTTAAAATAACCTAAGTTGCCCTCACCCTCTATCCTGATATAAAACATGACATCCTGGTCCTGTACATCCCCTTCTTCAATCCGGCTGGTCACCCGGAAATTGCCGACGGCACTATACTGTTGCGCTTCTTCCGGCAGGGGCAAAACCTCCAGTGTCATTCTGCTGCTCTTTCCGCTGCCCCGTTCGGTTTCAACACGGGCAGGGGGGATGGATACCCTTACCGGCTGGGTAGGGGTGAACATGTAAGAGGCTATAGGCACCGTATAGAGCATTATGTTGCCAAAAGGTTCAGCAGAAATCTCACGGAAGGATGAAGTTTTCTCGAAGAGCCCTGTATTCGGATTGGATACATCGACAGAACGTATACGGGGAATACTCTCCTGGTTGTTTAGTTCAAGTACCAGGGGAACCGCCTCTCCCACATACACCTTCTCCCGTCCCGGGTTCCAGGATACCTCAACCGGTACGATCACCTCTGATCCTTCCTTATTCCCGACACCGAAGGCCCTGGGCCCTGTCGTTATGGAACGGTTTACAAAACCGCCTACAGTAACGGAAAAAGGGTCAAGGGTATACCAGCCGGTTCGCACCGTTTTCATTTTATACCGGGCCTCGGTTACCCGGCGTTCACCGGTATCAGTCTTTATAGTAAGAGGCCGGATACTCGGCCCCCAGTACAGCTGCAGTGAAGGGGGGAAATCCGGTTCATCTATTACAATATCATCAGGGAAGGGATGATCGATGATGAGAGAAATATAGAGGAAATCCCCCTTGGCAAGCTTGGTCTGATTAAGGGACAAACTAACCAGATCCAGTGCGAAGAGAAAAGGAGTAATCAGAAACAGCAGTACCGGAACGGTTACCAGTCGTTTACCGGTCCCGGTTCTTCTGAAACATCCGGCGAAACCCAACGTTTTTCCTCCTTTCGTTTAACGTATTCCAGGACCCGATCAGCATAATCCTCCTGTTCTTTTTCCATTTCTTCTGCTTTATTCACCGCTTGTGGCTGCCCCGATTCATGGCTTTCTATTTTTTCCAGGGAGAGTTCCAGGTTTCGCTTCGCATCCATCACGGTGCGGTCGATTTCGAGAGACTTCCTGAAGTATACGTAGGCATCTTCGTATCTACCTTCGTCATAATAATACACGCCAAGGTTAAAATATGTGGAAAAGAGCAGCGCTCTGTCAGATGTCCCGAGAGCCTGGACCCACTCCACTTCTGCGCTGCTGCTCTCGCCCAGGACGAAATAGGTATTACCCAAATTGTAATGGATCCACTCATCGTATTTTCCCGGAAGACCATCAAGGGGTTGAAGATACTTCAGGTTTGCCTCCTGGAAGTTTCCCTTTATGTAGTCCTGGTTCCCTCTGAATACAGAGAGATGGGACGTCGAGCCGCTACAGGAACCCAGAAGGAGGACCAGAAGTACTATGATACTCAGAAAACTCTTTTCCATCGTAAAATCCTGATACCAAGATGAAAACATAACGATATAAGCGCAATAGCGAGAAAGAGACGATACCTGTTTCTAATCTCAAACTGAAAATCTGTTTCCGTTTTTTCTCTCCCCATCCGGAGTAATTCCTTTTCGATCTCTTTCATTAGGAACGGGGAATCAGCATGTATATATGTCCCCCGGGTAAACTCAGCGATCCCCTTCAGTTCCTCCTCGTTCAGTCTGGATATAACGTTTTCACCCCCGGCAGTCTTCACAACACTGCCGTTCGGCAGTTCAATCAATGTACCGTCGGGATCTCCAAAACCCACTGCAATGACCGGTACGCCCGCAGCGGCCACCCTTTTTACTGCGTCATCGGTATCGCCGGTCAGTTTCTCTCCATCGCTTAAAAGCAGAATAACCTTGCTGCTTTCTACACCTTCCGGAAATGAAGCCAAAGCCGTTTTCAGGCCGGCCTCTATGTCAGTACCCGGAGCGGTGAGTATTCCGGGAGAAATACTGGCCAGAACATCTTTGATATACAGGCTGTCCTCGGTGGTTGGAACAAACGTATACGCTTCCCCTTTAAAAAGCACCAGACTATAACGGCTCTCCGGATAGATATCGATTGCACCCCGGATGATTTCGAACGATTTCTCCAGCCGTGTGGGATCTGTATCCCTGCTCAGCATACTCCTGGAGACATCAAGGAGTATAGCTATATCCAGTCCACGCCTTTCATCTTTTACCGCCACATGACCCCAGGAAAAATCGGAAATCGCTAAAACGCAAAATACTACAAAAATGAAAATAGTAAGGGTTGAAAAAAACCACTTCACCAGAAAAACAGTATGGAGGGGTTCTTCCCTCCATTTCCCGCCGATTTTCTTCAGATCCTTAAAGCCGGCACTGTATTTGCGCCATGCCGTAAGTCCTACAGGGACGAGAAGAAGAAAAAACCAGAACCCTTCAGGATTGGAGATCAAGGCAGGACCTCCCGGAGAACAATCTTTCTGAAAAAATAGTCGAATGTGACAAACAGCATACCCAGGAGAAGAAACACCCGGTGCTTCGGCTCTGTCCGGGTTTTGATTTTCACCTTCTGCCCCCGGGTTTCCAGGGAATCGATAGTTTTAAAAATCGATTCCAGAGAGTTATGACTCATGGCGGAAAAGTATTCTCCCCCTGAAGAAGCGGCAATGTTCCGGAGCAGATCCTCATCATACCCGCTTTTAAAAACGCCGCGATAGAGTTTACCTGTTTCCGGATTGACAAACTCCAGAGGCACATCTCCTTCTGTTCCGATACCGATGGTGTAAATTTTAATTCCCAGGTTTGAAGAAACTGCTGTTGCGGTTTCCGGCAGGATCTCTCCAGCATTATTCTCACCATCGGTCAACAGGATGATGAATTTATGATCTGCACTGGAATTGCGCAAATGCAGGGCTGCCAAAGCTATTCCCATCCCGATGGCAGTACCATCTCCCAGTTCCATAAGGGACAGTCCGGCTACTCTCTCTTTGAGCACATCGTAATCAAGGGTAGGAGGAACCCTTAAAGCTGCTTCTTTACCGAAACTCACAAGACCGATAGGATCGTGGGATCTTCCATTGATAAACGATGTGATGACTTTTTTAGCGGAATCAAATCTGCTCATGGGTTTAAAATCCAGGGCCGCCATACTGGGTGATTCATCGATGACGATCATAATATCGACACCCCTGGAGAGATACACTCTTTCCCGGAAATAGATAACAGGTCCTGCCATAGCCACGATCAGAAGGACCACTCCGGACCAGAACACCAGGGCAGAAAAAATCAGGAACACCTTCGTTCCGTGGGATTTCACTTGTAAACCTGTACCGCCCCAGATGGCGAAAGAGAAAGAGAGCCGTCCCCCCCGGCCGTGCCAGAAATGGCGAAGCCAGACACCTGCCGGGACCAGTACGAGGAGGAGCATGAATCCGGGTTGTTCAATGATCCACACGTACCGACTCCTCCTTTACTGTGTACCGGTGTTCTATCTTTTCCGCACTTTCCAGAACGAGAGCCAGGTTCCTGTTCCGGGTTTTAGGGCCTTCGGAGGTGCCGCCGAATTTCACCCTGTCGCCGGTAGTAAATACTTTCAGGATACTGCGCTGGATCGATTGATCAGGAAGGGTCACACGCATCAGGTTCCTGATTTCCCTGCTGGTTGTGGTGATAAAATCTTTCCCCGTTCGTTTCCACAGATACCTGCGAAGTGATTCAGTCAACAGGATGTAGAATTCCCTGCTGTCCAGTGTTTCCATCCGGTCCTGGATGTATTTGATCTCTTTCTGAAATCTCCTGTATACTCTGCCCTCTCTCGACTTGACCATGGTCTGGGATATCTTCTTCCAGAGAAACCTGGTAAGGGGAATCAGGACCACCGGCAGGAAAATGATAACCGCAACAAACAGTACAATATAGAACTTCGTCCCCGGGAGATACATCTGATCCCGGAGGGGCGCAAGAGTATTCTGATCCGGGCCCCGCACACTGGTGGTATGAATTTTAATGTCTTTCAGTACAATGTCTCCCAGGGATATATCCGGAAGCGACCGGGTTCCCGGCTGAAATGTGGAAAATCCAAGGCGGAACTCGGCCTCATTCTCACCGGTAATCAGGGTGGCGTGATCAACCCTCAGCCAGCCGAGCTCCGGCATTTCACCCGGCGCCTGAATTGTCTTTCCCGGATCCGGTTTTATCCGTAACCGCATTTCTACTTCATCGCCTACATAAAAGGTAGGGGGGAGAAACACGATGCGGGTAATGGTATATCCTTCCTGGGCAAACAGCGGCGCTGAGGCAGTGAGTATGAAAAGGATGAATGCCGTCCTTTTCATCTTCCCTTTCTCCGGTTAAAAAAGGCAACCAGCTTTTGTGCCGGATTTTCGTCAGTTCCGATGGTAACCGTATCGATCCCTTTTTTCCGGATCTCTTTTTCCCAGGCCACATGGTATTCGCTCCAGAATTCGGCATATTCCCGCCGAAATCGCTGGGAACCTCCATGAATTACCACGTCTTCCCCGGTTTCAGGATCATTCAGCTCGATAAGACCTGAAATGGGAAAGGAGAAATCAGTTGGATCGGTGATTTTTACCGCAATTACATCGTGTTTCCTGGCCAGCATTGTCAGTTCTTTTAAACCGGATTCAGTCCGAAAATCCGATAGAATCACGCATATTCCCCGTCTTTTCAGGGATTTGTATACTGTCCGGATAGCGAGTCCCAGGTCCGAACCTTTTCCTGCGGGATCAACGGTGAAAATATCCCTGATCAATCGCAACACATGCTTCTTTCCCTTCATAGGAGGAACCCAGTGTTCGATTCTATCCGAGAAAAAGAGCGCCCCCGCCCGGTCATTGTTACTCACAGCGGAAAGGGCGAGGATAGCCGAAAGCAACCCTATGATATCACGCTTATTCTTTCTTCCTGTACCGGAAAGGAGGGAGGCAGAGATATCGACAATCAGGAAAAGAACTATTTCCCGCTCTTCCCGAAATTTTTTCGTATATACAGTTCCCATCCGGGAAGTCACATTCCAGTCGATCAGTCTCGAGTCATCTCCGGGGGCATACTCCCGAACCTCGTCGAATTCAATACCCGGGCCTTTGAATACAGAACGGTAATTCCCGGCAAACAGCCCCTCTACGAGTTTTGCAGACACAAGATGGAGACGTTTGACGTGAGAAAAAAGCTCCCTGTTTTTCATAGATCCTATGGAACCGGTACAGAGGAAAGAATACGGGAAATAACATCCTCCGGTTTTAATTCTTCCGATTCCGCCTCGTACGACAGGATGATACGGTGTCTGAACACATCGTAAGCTACATCTTTTACATCATCAGGAACCACATACGTCCTTCCCTCAAAGAGAGCCCGTACCTTGGCGCAGCGGTAGAGAAATATCGTGGCCCTGCTGGAAGCGCCGTATTCAATGTAACGGCTGAATGGGTGATCTGAAGAGTTTCCATCCCTGGATGCTCCCACAAGGGACACCATGTACGATTCTATTCTCTCATCCACCTTGATATCTGCAGCGGCTTCCTGGATCTGCTTCAGCTGTCCCGAATCCAGAACTTTCCGCACCTTTATAACCTTTTCTTTCCCCATCCGTTTAAGTATTGCCAGTTCCTCCCCGGCGCTGGGATAGTCAACTTTCACCTTCAGGAGAAAACGGTCCAGTTGAGCCTCCGGAAGGGGGTATGTACCTTCATGTTCTATCGGGTTCTGAGTAGCGAGCACAAAAAAAGGCCGGGGAAGGGGATATGTGGCATCTCCAAGGGTCACCTGGCGTTCCTGCATAGCTTCCAGAAGAGCGGACTGCACTTTGGCAGGGGCCCTGTTCACTTCATCAGCCAGTATTATGTTGGAAAACACCGGCCCCTTGCGGGCGGTAAATTCTCCGGTATTCTGTATATATACCATGGAACCGATCAAATCCGCCGGTAGCAGGTCCGGGGTAAACTGGATCCGCTTGAATTCCACATCGAGCACCTCGGACATGGTCTTGATGGCAAGGGTTTTCGCGAGACCCGGAACTCCTTCCAGCAGGACATGGCCCCCGGCAATAAGCCCCATGAGCATTCCGTCAATCATTTCTGTCTGCCCGACGATTCTTTTTCCGATTTCTTCTCTGCACCGGGTTATTTCATTACCCGCCTGTTTTATTCTTTCATCTATATTCATCCCAGCTATTCCTTTTCAGGTTCTGTAATCTGCATTTTCCCGGACATATTGATAAGAAAGATCACTCCCAACCACCTCACACCTTCCATCTCCCAGTCCCAGTTCCAAGGTGATATCCACCGTCCTCTCGTGTGCAGGGAACTTTTTATTTTCCGTCTCCAACGCACAAGAGGAGAGATATGCGGACAACGTTTTCTCCTTTTCCCGGTCCAGGATAAATGTTCCCCTGTTAAATATAACCTCTTCTCCCATTAATATCCGCACCCTATCCGGTACGAGAGGTATGCCGTTATTCCCGGCATAATCGCCAACTGCCATGATGATTCTTCCAACATTCGGATCATTGCCGTATATCGCGGTTTTAACCAGCGGGGAATTGATCACCGCTTTCCCTATCCCTTCAGCCTGTACCGGATTCCCGGCGCCTTTTACCTGCACCCTGATAACATGTCCCGTCCCTTCCCCGTTCCTTACCAGGTCTTCGGCAAGGTGGTTGCATACAGAGTACAGGGATTCCTCGAAAACGGCGCTATCCGCATCCTTCACCATTCCGGAACTGAATAAGAGCACCATGTCCGAGGTGCTCTGATCACCGTCTATGGATATCCTGTTAAAGGTTTCCCCGGCCACTCTCTTCAGTATCCTCCTGAGGGTATCCCTCGGTATATCCACATCTGTAAGTATAAAAGCAAGCATAGTCGCCATATTGGGTTCTATCATGCCCGCTCCCTTGGCGGTACCGGTAACCATACCTGTTCCAGCCAGGGCAGATCTCACCTTCGGAAATGCGTCTGTAGTCATGATACCCCGGGACACGGGAAACAGGTTGTCTGCATCTCCGCCCAGCTGATCTTTCAGCTGATGCAGTCCGTCCAGCATTGCCCGTTCAGGGAGGGTCCAACCGATAACCCCGGTGGAGGCCGAAAAGAAATCCGTTCCCTCTCCGCCGATACTATCGGCAAGACCGGAGAGAATACGCTCTGCCTTTTCTCTTCCCCGGATAGCGCACACATTGGCTATCCTGTTATTGACCAGCACTCCCCTGGTGACCCGCCGGGAAAGACGTTCCTTTCCCAGGATGACCGGCGCACCGGGAAAGGCGTTTTGGGTAAATACACCGCCGAACAGCTCCGAAGGCTCATCTAAGAGGATAAGGGATAGAGTCATGGTCTGGGATGTTCCGGTTTCCATTTATTCAGGAAAGAATGAAATAGCGGTAGAACAGGCACGAAATCCCCGGGGCAGGGCCGCCCTTCCCTTCACTGCCGACAGGTAGTCAGCCTCGGATGTATGCACTTCCATTCGTTCCTTTATAGACACTCTCCTGGGAAGTTTCAAGTACCCCGGAATTCCGGTTTCATGCGGGTTTCAGGGGACGGAAGAGGTTAAATAGAGGGTAAATCGCAAGGAAATGATATTCAATAAACCTGATATAAAGGAAATGTTTCTCGACGTTGTAAGAAGAGCACAGAAAATACTGCTTTGCCGTCAAAAACTTCTGCATTATGCTAACCATTTCCATTTGATTATCATACCGCACAAAAATGTGTTTTTGCGCTGAAATTTAATCGTCTGTTAAATTATTCCGGGCAATCGTTTACATTTCTCACAAAAAGGAGAATCAAACCATGGAGAGTAATGAGAACATCCTATAACAGCGGAACGTTATACGCATTACATACAATTTTAATATCAGTGCCGGACTCCACCAAATGGGTTGCAAAGCAATGCCTAAGGGTATGGCAGGTCGGCTGTTTCTTAAGCCTTGTCTTCTGAAGGGCATTTGAGAATATCTTCTGTACAGTTCTAACAGAGTACTTCCTCTTATATAAGGTCAGGAAAATGTATTCATTTCCTCCCCGGCCTTCTATAAGGTTCTTTATTTTTTCTACTCTTTTTTCGGACAACAATGTGAAACGATCTTTATGTCCCTTTGTATTCCTTATCTTTAATGCCAGATTGGCAAAATCCAGATCTTTTATTTTCAAATTTGCCACTTCACTCACCCGGAGACCGCTACCGTACAAGAGGCATATAATTAACCGATGCTTATCATTCGAAATATGATTCAAAATTTCCAGAACTTCAGCTTTAGTCAGAATATCCGGCAGCCGTTTACTGCTTCGTACCCGATTCAATTTATAAGGACAGTCTTTTTTCAATACCACTACATAAAATAATTTGATTGCAGCCCAGGCTAATCTTCTCTGTTCAAGAGCAGATTTTTCTTTCTCCAGGAAAACAGCAATCCTTTTTTCAGGCGCAAGATCCGTATTCCTCGAAAATGTTAAAAAATGCTTCAGATGACCGGAATAAGTTTTAATCGTATTCCGAGCATAGTTTCTGTTTTTCAGCTCCCGAACAAACTCCTCAAGATAATTTCGCATAAAATACGCCCTCCTATATGGATAAACAGGCGGAATCACCATCCTGCTTGAAAGGTGAAGAGAAAAATAGTAAAATTAGCCGCAATACGCACAATTGTAGTTAAGCGACATCGATTTGACTGACGTAAATTAGCATTGGAGGTATACAATGGCAGTTCGATTTATCCTTACCGAATATGTGAACCAGCTTATGGCGCATGCTGTCTATGATAAACTGGAAGACGGTACATTTGCCGGGCGAATTCCCCAGTGCAAGGGCGTGGTAGCGTTTGGAGCTACATTGCGTGAATGTGAAGATGAGTTACGCTCTACTCTCGAAGATTGGATTTTGGTTGGTCTCAAGCTAGGTCATCCTTTGCCAGTGATTGGCGAAATCGATCTGAACAAGGAGCCGACTTATGAGCCGGTGGACGCCATGTAAGCGGCGAGATTTCATTCGACGGCTAGGGAAGCTCGGTTTCGATGGCCCGTATTCTGGCACTCGCCACCAGTTTATGATCTACGAGCAGCATCGCCTGGCAATCCCTTCCAATGCTGAATACTCTGTGCCCCAACTCCGGATGATGATCCGGGAGGTCGAAGAGATTATAGGTCGTGAGATTACGGTGGATGAGTGGAATAAGCTATGATGACCAACGTCGCCTAACAGCGAACATACGGCTATGCTTCGCTCCGCCCAAATTCGGCAGAGCCGAACTTCATATGTCCGCCAAACGTTGTCGGAAATTGGATGTCTAATTGATTTTAGAAAAAGGTTTGTTTGCGATTAAACCATAGCTGTCCAAAACAATCATAGCAAAGCCAACTGAGGACTGCAAGGTTTCTTAATCCTGCCTGAAGGAGGAGGTCTGTTTAGAATGGTCCAGATGTCCTGATGAGAGAACAAGATGGTCGGAATGAGTTTCATCAACGAAAAGGGAGTCCAGTTTCTCTGTTGACATCAGTTTTAGAAATTGAAGCAGCAGAAAAGTAATAAGGGCGACCCACACTTGAATCATAACCGCGTTCCGGGATGTCCCGAGAAAACTTTTTATTTTTAAGTTTTGTTTCATGGCCTTGAAAAAGATTTCAATTTTCCATCTTTCCTTATAAACCGCAGATATCGTCGTGGGTGCCCAGGAAAAATTATTGGTAAGGATGACAATATATTTACCTGTTTCCGGATCGTTACAGCGGATACGCCGTAACTTCAATGGACATTTTTTACTGGTATAAAATCCATTCATGACAATAGTCTGATCTGAAGAAATATGTTCATAGGCGGAGACATCACTTCGTTTCTCAACAGTATAATCAGCATTTTTCTTCAAACGAGTAACGAAATAAATCCCTGTATTGCAATACTTTGCAAACAAGGCGAAGTCATTATAACCCCGATCAAAGGTAACAACATCGCCTTTTTCATTATACAGGGATTTCAGGCTTTTATTAGTCCTTGTTTTGGACACCTATGATAAAGCATAACAGCTTTAAAATGAACGGTACAATGAAAAAACCTGTGCAGGAGGAGCCTTGGATGCCTATCCTTGTCGTGTTCTCAGTGTCCTGTCGTGGCTTACAGGAAAGGAATGGAGGAATGGGGACGGAGGAACAAGGATTATAGGATTATTGCAAAAGTAAGTTTCCTGATATAAGATGCCCCCATGAAGCAATCCTCCCACACCCCGATTCTCACCAACTATCATACCCACTGCTCCTTCTGTGACGGATCATCGAATGCGGAAGCATATATCACAGCGGCCATTGAAAAGGGTTTTACCGGACTCGGATTCTCGAGCCACGCCCCGGTACCTTTTGAGACATCCTGGACCATGAAAAAAGAGGACCTCGCCTCCTATATCCGTACTGTCCGGGACCTGCAGGAGCGCTACAAAGACCGGATCGAAATCTACCTCGGCCTGGAAATCGACTATATACCCGGGACTATGGGTCCTTCAGCCCCGGCCTTCCGTGATCTCGGGTTGGATTACACCCTTGGATCCGTCCACTTTATCCGGAACCGGCAGAACGGACCATTCCCCACAATGGACGGCCCGGAGGAGGAATTCATGGAAGTCCTGGAGACATGCTTCGATGGGGATATATCTGCCTTGATATCCCATTACCATTCCCTGATACGGGACATGGTACGGGAACACACCATGGATATGGTAAGTCATATCGATCTCTACAAGGTTCATAACCGTAACAACAGCCGCTTCGATGAATCCGCAGAATGGTACAAACGGGAAGTTCTTTCCACTCTGGAGGAAATCGCCGGTAAGGGTACCATCATAGAAATCAATACCGGGGGCTGGTTTCGGGGGAAAGTCGACTCTGTTTACCCGGCTCCCTGGATCCTGAAACGTATCCTGGCCCAGGGGATCCCGGTAACGGTAAACACAGATGCCCATACCCCGGAAGCTCTGGATGCATTTTATCCCGAAAGCCTCGATCTTCTTAAAGAGATTGGATTTACCACAAGGCTGGTTTTCCGCCGGGGTTCCTGGGAAGAAATACCGGTGCAGCTACAGTGAGCGTCACCGTTCTTTTGGGGATTCTCTCCATCCTCCTGGCAATCGTCATCGTTGTCCTCATTGTCCGTTCCAGGGGAGGCTCCCTCGCTTCAGCGATGGAACACATAGATCGAAGACTGGACCAGCTGGAGAAACTGGGTTCCGATATCGATGCCATGAGCTCCCTCTTCCTGGTACCCCATAAACGGGGAGGCCTGGGAGAGACCCTCCTGGCTGAACTCCTGCAAACCTGGCTTCCCCAAGCATCGTACCAAATACAGTACACCTTCCGGGACGGCTCCAGGGTGGATGCTGTTATCCGTCTCGGAAGATACATTATTCCTATCGATGCTCAATTCCCCATGGAGCGGGTAAGCGAAGTATTGGAATCCGGTACAAAACCGGGGAAACCATCGGCAGAGCTAAAAAAAATATTTTCAAGCTACGCAGAGGACATTTCCCGGAAATATATAAAACCTGACGAAGGAACCCTCGATTTCGCCCTGCTCTACGTACCGTCGGAAAAGGTATTCTATCACACCTTTGTCCTTTCAGACGGGGAAATCCATCACAACATGCTTAAAAAAGGGGTAGTCCCGGTAAGCCCCTCCGGCCTGTTTCTCTACCTGCAAACCGTTTCCTACGGCCTTAACGGTTTTTCCCTGCCTGGAAAACAAAAAGAACTTCTTACGTGCATCCGGCAGTTACGGAAAGATTTTACATCTTTTGGAAATTCCTTTGCCCGCTCCGGGACCCATCTGAAAAACCTGGTGAACGCATATGAGGAGTCCCTCACCCACCTGACGAGGGTGGAAATCGATCTCAAGAAACTGGAAAACCCGGGCCAGAAAGAATAGAAATACATTATATACCGGGATTGACGGTGAGATAACTTTTCAGATGCGGCATATTTGATTCAATAGGTACTTAAATAAAATCTTCTGCTCCCGATAATGAAAGAGACTATAAATATCTCGTAAGCTTAACTTAAGATATGGACATGTAAAGTGGAAGATACTGCCATCCTGGTGAACACGAAAGTACACCAGGGTGCTCACCTGGAACAGACCCGGGAAGTGGATAAAGAATACCTCATCAATAACGTAAATTATACGAACTTCCAGGAAGACACTGCCCTTGCCCGGTTTCGGCACAAAAGGTATACCCGCACTTTTACCGTTGAGGTAAGGCCGGAACCTTGTTTCGGGGATACCCTGACAGTTGCATGGGTCGAGGACCCGGCACAGTCGGAACAACTGGATCTATTCGAGCTTCAGGATATCATTCTTCGGGATAATGGAAACATCCTGATTATTCCTGCTGTCGACCCGATAATCGAAGAAGCCGGATTCACCATACCCCTCCCTGAGCGGGTCAGCTGTGCATCAGACCGGGCGAGCAACAGGTCCCAAGCGGCAGGGGTTGAAGCAACAGTATTGCAGAACGGATCAGTATTCAAAGGGATACTCATCGACTTCAGCGCCGCTGCTTTTAAAATAGACCTTTCTGCGGTCCCCCCTGCTACCTTTAGATGGCTCAATACGGAAGCTCCGGTTATTGTTTCACTGGTGCAGGAAAACAGAATGTACTTCTCCGGTGAATGCAGAGTATTGAGAACAGCGGGAAATGACCATAAGAAAACCTGTGTATTCGCCCCTGTACAATCAAAGGTTCAGCGGTTCAAAGCAAAAGAATTCAGGGGAAAGCGGTACACGCCGCCTTCACCGCTGTATGCTTCGTTTACCCACCCTTTCTCAGAAAAAACGTGGGAACTCCCCATATCTGATATTTCCGGGTCCGGTTTCTCCATCCCGGAACACGAATATCATTCCAAGCTTATTCCGGGACTCATCATCCCTGAAATAAACATTGTACTGCCCGGGGGAACCCGGCTGCCCTGTACTGCCCAGGTGATCTATAAAAGGGAAAGCATGCAACGAGGGAGAGATAAAGAAGTTGTTTCCGGCTTTGCCATCCTCGATATGAATCCTGAGCATCACACCAGGCTCCTCTGTTTCCTCCACCAGGAAAACGACAGTAACTCCTTTCTCTGTATGAACGTAGACATGCATGAACTCTGGCATTTCTTTTTCGATTCCGGATTCATCTATCCCAAAAAATATGCGTACATGCTGGAAAACAAGGAAGAAATAAAAGCCACGTACCGTCGTCTCTACACGGAAAGCCCGGGAATCGCCCGCCACTTCATCTACCAGCAGGACGGCTGTATCCTGGGCCATATGTCTATGCTCAGGAGTTACGAAAATGCCTGGCTGCTCCACCACCATGCGTCCAGCAAGCATAAGAGCCACAATGCAGGGCTTCATGTCCTGAACCAGGTGGGAAGTTTCGGAAATAACAGCCACAGGATCCATTCCATGCACATGGATTATCTTTTATGTTATTTCAGGCCGGAAAACCGTTTCCCCAAAAAGGTGTTCGGAGAGATCGCTGAGAAAATCGGTGATCCCTGTGTCTGTTCCCTGGACTCGTACGCCTTTTTCCACCTGACGGAAGGACCGGCAGGTCATCCTTCCGCCGACGATGATTCCTGGAGTCTCGAACGGACGACATCGAGGGACATAAGAGACTTAAAGAGCTACTATGAACAGGTGTCCGGTGGATTGATGCTCAAATCGTACAACCTGGACGATGAAACAGGAGAAAGTGACACTCTCTACGATGCGTATACCAAGACCGGATTTTTCAGGTCTATCAGCCTCTTTTCGATTAAACAGGAACAGGACCTTATGGCTGTCATCATGGTGGACAGGTCCGACGCCGGTCTCAATATGTCAGACCTCATAAACAGCATTAAAGTGTTTATCACAGACCAGAAGCATCTATCCCGGGAGCTCCTTTTTTACTGTCTCCGGATGGTATCCAGGGATTTCACCGGAAGTTCTCCTTCGGTACTTCTCTTTCCGGAGCAGTATATGGCCGACAATGAAATAGGATACGAAAAGACCTACACCCTCTGGGTTATCAATATGGAGGAAAGTGACAGGTATTTCGAACACCTGAAAAAGCTCCTGAGATTTACCCAGTACTGAACAACATGAAGAATGGACACAGTTGAGAAGATAAACAAGCCCTACAACAGTAGAATTATCGATGTATATCAGAAACTCATCCGGGACCGGTACCCAGATATCGACGTCGAAGAAATACTGAATTACGCCGAAATGGAGCACTACCAGGTGGCAGACCAGGGACACTGGTTCTCTCAGGACCAGGTGGACCGGTTCTACGAAAAACTGGTACAGCTTACCGGAAATGACCGTATTGCCCGGGAAGCAGGGCAATACGCTGCCTTTATCCAGGATGGAAATATCATGCGGAGATACTTCCTGGCTATGATAGGGCCTTCGGGTGCATATGATATGGTGGGGAAAGCTTCGACAAATTTTACCCGGTCTTCCCGGTTCAAGGCCAGGAAATTAGCTTCCAATTCTGTCGAAATACAGGTTACACCGACTCCGGGGGTTGAGGAAAAACCATATCAGTGCGAAAACCGGGCAGGTATGCTGGAAGCAATTTCCATGATCTTCAACAACAAGCCTCCCAGGCTCGAACATCCGGAGTGTATGTTCCGGGGCGGTAAAACCTGCACATACACCATTTCATGGGAGCACTCTCCCATGATAACACTGAAAAAAATACGCAATTATTCGATACTCTTTTCCATTCTCGTCAATGCGGGATTGGCAGTGTTGTTCCCCATTCTTACAGTGGCCATCATAACTCCTGCAACGGTCCTGGGAATACTCATATTCTCAATTATCATAAAAAACAGGGAAACCAGGGAAATAAAAACAAGCCTCAGGGGTATACAAAGCACTACCGACGAACTGCTGAAGCAGATCAATCTCAATTACAACAACACTCTCATAGCCCATGAAATCGGCCAGGTAATAAACAAACATACGACCATCGAAGAGGTCTTAAAGAGTGTGATTCAGATTTCTGAAAAACGGCTGGATTTCGACAGGGGGCTCATCCTCCTTGCCAATACTGAAAAAACACGGCTGTTGTTTTCAAGCGGTTTTGGATATATCGATAAATACCTGAATTTACTGAAGGAAACAGAGTTCCATCTTGATAAAGAGGAATCTAAAGGAATTTTTGTCATTTCCTTCAAAGAGCGGCGTCCTTTTCTCATCAACGATCTTAAGGAAATTAAAAAAGACCTCTCCCCCAGGAGCCTGTCCTTTGCAAAGGCACTGGGGAGTAAGTCCTTTATCTGCTGTCCCATCATATGCGACAATGAATCCTTAGGGATTTTTGCCGTAGACAATCTCCACTCCCAGCGTCCCCTCGTCCAGAGCGACATGAGTCTCCTTCAGGGTATTGCTTCTGTTATCGGTATAGCCATCAAGAATGCCCGGCTTCTGGAAGCCCGGGAAAAACAGTTCCAGTCTATATTGAAAGTGCTTGCTTCCAGTATAGACGCACGGGATCCCCTCACATCGGGCCACTCGGAAAAAGTAACTAAGTACGCTCTCGGTATATGCGGAGAATTCGGTCTTTCCCGGGAGTACTGTGAAATGATCCGCATAGCAGCCCTTCTTCATGATTATGGTAAAATCGGTGTCCCGGACCACATCCTGAAAAAAAACGGAAAGCTTACCAACCGTGAATTCAGTATCATTAAAACCCACGCGGAACGGACGAAGACAATCCTTGATCAGGTAAATTTCGAAGGAGTGTACAGTGCAGTTCCGGAAATTGCAGGTTCACACCACGAGCGGTTCGATGGAGACGGTTACCCCGAAGGCCTGGCGGGAGAGCAGATCCCCCTGGGCGCCCGGATCATTGCTGTGGCTGATTTTTTTGAGGCCATCACCGCACGGAGACATTACCGGAATCCCATGTCCAGGGATGAAGCCGTCAAAACGCTGAAAAAAGAAGGGGGCGACCACCTGGACTCCCGAATCGTGGAAGTATTCCTGTGTTATTTGATGAAAAACGGGAACGGAGAAACCTAGGAGATGCATCAACCCAAAGACGGTTTTATTCCCCTGCAGGATATGACCGGGGAGTACGTGAACCTCCTGGGATCAGTGAAAAATGATGTGCACTCATCGAAGAATTCTTCATAGCCCCCGGGGTACTCGGAGAAATCACTCCCTGAATTTTTTCCCGCTACGGCAATCTTGGTGATCCAATTGAATTCATCAGCTGATTTCAGTTTACCGAAAATAAGGTGGTGAGCATCCACACGAACATCGATTTCAGCAAATTGAAGATCATATAGATAGGAATAGAGTTTTCGGCCTGCATATGGATCGAAATCGCCCCTTTCTTCCAGTTTCCGGGCGCATCCGTAGATAGCCTTCTCTAGTCTTTCCGGAAGATCGAAGTGGTTAAGGCTGTTATGGTCCAGATCGATCAAACAGAGAATTCCCTTCCGGTTTAACGCCCTGGAAAGAGACTCGACAATAGTAAAGCTGGATGATTTATGGTATTCAAGAAAAAAACGGACCCAGATAAAATCAAAAGGACCTAAGTCTTCCAGGCCGCCGAAGATGTCCCTGCGGACAAACGAAATCCCTGTTTCACCATGGTGGTCTTGCGCATAGGAGACCCGTTCAGGAGAACCGTCAACACCGATCACTTCTCCTTCCCTGCCTACAAGTTGCTTTAAATAGAGACTCGTTTTACCGCTTCCACAGCCGATGTCCGCTACCCTCATTCCGGGTTTCAATCCCGCCCAGCCGGCCTGATCACGAACCGCATCGAATCCTGTTTTCAATTCGAGTCTGCGGATCTCATCATCACTCTCCATGAGATATTTCTTCGACACCACGCAATGCTTCCTTTTCTTGTAAGTCCGCAGGATAGTTTTTATAGTAGTGTGAGTTTCTCCAACTCTTTTTCAGGGCCCGGTTGAATTGATACACCGCACCAAAACTGTGAAGGTTGTTAAGGCTTACGGCACTTCTGACCATCCGGTAAACGAAGGCTAAGGGGCTGTAGATCTTTTTCTTGATATAGTTATCACCCCGGTATACCCCTTCAGCGGTAACACCCTTAAGCTGATGGACGATTCTGGAAAGGCGGTATTTTGTCCAGTCCTCGGGGAATACGTTGTGCATGAGCCTGTTTTCACTCTTCATGGTTTCCATCAGCCTGGTACCGGGGAGAGGAGTGAGCAAACTGATCTGACAGATATCGATTCCGGAATGAAGGAGGTATCTTGCGAACTTCCGGTAATACGGAGCAGATTCATAATCATTTCCCAGGATAAATCCTCCCATTACCCCGATCCCATGCCTGTGAATAGACTTGATGACACCGCCGTAGTTGTCGATGCCGACAGCCATGTTCACCCCTTTCCGCATTTTTTCCAGCAGTTCTTCCTTGATCGTCTCTAAACCGATAAAGGCAAACATGCACCCGGCCCTGGCCGCCAGCCGTAGTACTTCTTCGTCCTGGACCGCATTGATAGATGTCTGCATCCACCAGTGTTTGTTCATCTTCCGGTCGATCATACCCCGGAACAGCTTCTTTGCCCGTTCCCGGCTGTTTTCGCTGTAGCCGATCAGATTGTCGTCTACGAAAGCGATATACCTGCCGTCTATCTCCGACAACTCTTCCAGGACATCATCCACTTTTCGCTGTCTGTAATCCCTGCCGAGATACCTGGTGACGGAACAGAACATACAATCGAAAGGACACCCCCGGGACGTCTGAACGGAATTCCAGAAATATCCGGGATGAAAGATGTCTCTTCTCGGTTTTACTTTTAAGGTTTCCAGGTCCACCACCGGCGCACGGTACACTTTCTTAAGAGATCCGTTTTCGAAATCCGCAAGCACGGTGTTCCATGTACTTTCAACTTCCCCCACGACCACCGCATCTGCATGGCTGCCCACTTCTTCCGGTTCCATGGAAGCATGGATCCCTCCGATAACGACTTTTATTCCATTTTCCCGGTATTGGGCTGCTATTTCATAAGCCCTGTTGATATTGCTGGTAAATGCGGATATTGCAACAAGATCCGCTTCTTCATATACGAAGGAATCAAAATTTTCATCGATAAGCCGAATTCCCCAGGATTCCGGGGTCATACCCGCCACATATCCCAGACCCAGGGGGGCAAAGGTGGAAAACCTGCTTAAAAGATATCCGCTCTTTTTCGCTACAGGATTTACCAGTAACAGCTTTCTCACTGATGTACACCTCATGACAAACCGGGGGCATTATATCACATTCACCGCCCTTGACAATCGCGGTGGAACAGGAATTCTTCAATTACCGGGGATTGGAGTATTACACATACCCTTCTTCCTCCGCCTTATCCAATTCATCCGGATATTCCTCCAGATCATCGATATCTATCGGGTAGAGCTCATAATCTGAGTATTCTTCGCGTTCGAGAGCATTGAGTTCGACCCTGGCGGATCTTTGAGAAGGAAACACACTGATCACTACATCGTCTTCTTTGATGAACCAAAGCCTGCTCACTGCAGCATACCTCACAACCGGTTATTGAGAAACTATAAGAAATATCATGGATTTTTGCCATAGATAAACGGAATATTTTCAATCTTTTACAAGGGTAAGGAGGATAGGCAAATGGTCCGAATAGCCCTGCTGCAAGTCCGAGTTCCACCGTAAAGGGACCCCCCGGTCATTGACCATGAAATCTTCTTCTATCACTTCGAACGAACTGTAGGAAAAACCACCTGAATCGAATAAAGAAGCCGTCAGGAGAAAGTGGTCGATTGTTTCCCAGGAACTGTTATACATGTAACTCCCCTTGCCCGGGAGTTCCCCCCAGGGGGAATAGAATACGGGTGCAGCAGTCCCTGGCGGCGAAAGAGCTTCCACATCGAATGTGACTGAAATACTCTTGGCCAGATAGGCAGGAGGAACATCTTCCCCTTCCATAATCAGAGCAGTCTGGTAAGCGTTATTCACACGTTCGAACTCGTCTACATTCTCGTTCAGATCACCTAAGATTATGATGTCTGCATTCGGTGATTCTTCGAGCAGTTGGGAGATTCTGTTTTTTATGTACCCTGCAGCCTCTACGCGCTGAGGTTCCGTTTCCTCCGCACCGCCTGATTTGGATTTCCAGTGGTTGTTGAACAGAATAAGGGTGGCGGAATCAATAGAAAAACCTGTTTCCAGGATGCTTCTTCCGGCGGTCTTTCCATCGATGGAGACGCTGTGAATCCTCACATAAGAAACCGGAAACCTGCTGATAAAGCCGCACCGTACTGCAGACTCAGCTGAATCCGGAGTAACTATGGTACGGTACCCTTTCCCTGTTAGAAAGGTATCCCGCAGATCAGTCAGAACATGTTCGTTTTCAATTTCCTGGAGTGCAATAATGTCAGGTCCACGCCGGGTTGAACAGAGGATCACTTCGGCTATGTTCTTCAGTTTCAGATAGTACAGATTGGCGTTCCATTCTCCGAGCCCGGGATCGTATGCCGCATACTCCGTACCATTGTCCACATCATCGAACAAATTCTCACAGTTATAACTTAAAATGGTGATCCCTTCAGTACCGCCGCCTAAGGAACAGCGGGTGCAGGAGATGAGGGCAAGGAGGAGGAAAGGAACAGCGAGGAGTTTTACCGGGGATTGCAAGGGAGAAAGGTGGATTTTTTTCTTCTTCATACACCCTATCACAGGGAAAAGGGGGCTGGTGATTTTAAAAATCTCAATACTTGAATATTATAAGGAGAAAGACCTCAAGGCCCCGGGACGTCATGCCCGGAATACCGGCGGAGGCGGCAGTACCCCGAAGAGCAGGAACCACCAGGTCAATAGATATCCCCAAGGTGAACAAAACGGTATCTTATATGGTATAAATTATATTCAACCAAGCTTCAACAACCGGTTCCGGAAAGAATAACCCGTTCCGCTTTGATAATTATAAAGCTGAATACATCCGGAGTAACCCGTATATCAACGCTGTTTGTTTTCGTATCGTCCTTATCGCCGGGCTGAGAGGAAACAAAGTACCGGCACATTTCCTGATCCTTGATTTTTTACCAGAGCTTTTATCCCCCCTGATAGGTCTGTTCATATCCGTAGCAGTGGCTGTTCTCAGTTTTTTCTGAAGATTCTGTGGGGGCTGTAAAACCTTTGCCTCCTTGTCCGAAGAAGGATTCTGAAAACAGGTTTTGGCTCCGTCGAGTTGTTAAATCATGCATAATTTTAAATGATTTTGCGTGATAATTGAGATTATATCTTGAATCAATCATGTTTTAATCATATAATTGATTGGATAAACGATAATACTGCGTTTTAACCAGTTGTTTATTTACCAGGACAGAATAGCAACCCTGGGTAAAACTACTGATATGCTTTACTGAAATAACGGTTTCCAGGAGGAAAGAGTATGAACTGGACAGAAGAACTGTTTGGTACAAAAAAACCAATTATCGCTATGTGCCACCTGCATGCTATGCCGGGTGATCCCAAGTACGATCCACATAAAGGTGTCGACTGGCTCGTTGAGAAGGGAAGGGAGGACCTGAGGGCGCTCCAGGAAGGGGGGGTAGACGGAATTATGTTCTCAAATGAGTACAGCATACCCTATGTTACAAAGGTTGATCCCCTGGTTTATGCAACAATGGCCCGCATTATAGGAGAATTGAAAAGCGAGATAAAGGTACCTTTTGGCGTCAATGTACTGTGGGACCCCATGGCATCTATCGACCTCGCCGTCGCTTCAGGAGCCCTCTTTGTACGCGAAATTTTTACGGGAGCATATGCAAGCGATTTTGGGATATGGAATACTAACTGCGGTGAGGTCATCCGCCATCAATACGCCGTTCATGGCGAATCGATAAAGCTTCTCTTCAATATCGTCCCGGAAGCTGCGGTATATCTTGCTTCCAGGGACCACGAGGAAATAGCCCGTTCCACGGTTTTCAATACCGAACCTGACGCCCTCTGCGTCTCCGGGATTGTTGCCGGGGTGGAAACCTCCGTCAGTGTCCTTAAAAAAGTGAAGGAAGCGGTACCCGGAACTGTCATCTTCGCAAATACGGGAGTGAAAATTAAGAACTGTGAAGAACAGCTTTCAGTTGCCGACGGAGCTGTTGTCGGAACAACATTCAAGAAAGACGGCTATATCTGGAATGACGTAGATAAAAACCGGGTAAAAGCATTTATGGACAAGGCTAAAAGGATCAGGTAAAACACTCCTGGAGAATAGTCTTTGAACCGTCGCGAGAGAATCCGGAGAATCCTCGAGCTCCTGGAAGAGAAAGGTAACCTCTCTACTGTCTTTCTTGCCCGGGTTTTTAATGTATCTGAATCTTCCATACGACGTGATTTGATCAGGATCATTTCAGACCAGCAGCAGTCAGAAATTGAAAGGGTTCACGGCGGACTCATCCTGAACAGAAAGATGAAAGGGCTCGAATACATGTTCGAGCTTAAGCTAGGTCTCAACGTGGAAGAAAAAAAGGCAATAGCTCAGAGAGCCAGCGAGTTTATCGAAAACGGGGATAATATCGTAATCGATTCAGGCACTACATGCTTGTTTCTTTCACAACTTCTCTATCAGAAAAAAAATGTACACGTTATAACCCTGGATGTAAAAATTGCAGAAGAGTTGGGTAGATATGAAGGTATCGAAGCTATAATCATCGGCGGGATCATCAGGCCTGGGTACTATACAGTTGGAGGACTTCAGGCCGTTAAAAACCTCGATCAGTTCACACCGAACAAAGTTTTTCTCTCTGTGGATGCCCTTGACATCCATACTGGTATTACCAATGTATCGGAATTCGAAGTCGGTACGAAACGGAAAATCATCAATGCAGGCAAACAGGTGTTTGTAATCGCAGATTCTTCGAAATTCGGAAAAAGCAGCCTCTACAGGGTTGCAGATCTTTCGAGTGTGGACACGATTATTACAGATGGAAATGTAGACCCGGAAACAGCAACGGGAATAACAGACTGTGGAATAGAACTCATAGTGGTGTAATATGACAGGCCCTGGCGCCGGTTATTCTTAAGTTTTTATTCTTTTCCGGTCACCCGGGTATCCAAACGCTTTCTCAGCCCCCGGGAAAACTTCCTAAACAACCGCCTGCCCTGCCCGTTCTCTCTCAGGTAATGGATTACCATTGCTAAGATAAGTATCAGACCCCAGATGAATTTCTTGAAAAACGGAGTAAACCCCAGAATATTTAAACCACTCTGAAGGATCTGCAGTATCACAATTGCCATAGTCAGTCCTAAAACATTGCCTCGTCCTCCGGCAGGGTCCGTTCCTCCGAGAATTGCTATTAGAACCCCCAAAAGCAGGTAGGCATACCCGTACCCGGGCCGCATGGAATTGACCCTTGAAATGATAATCATAGAGGCTATTCCTGCAAGCAAACCAGCCAGCATATAGGTTTTAATCAGTACACGGGTATTATCTATTCCCGAAAATCTCGATACAACCGGACTCGACCCTATCATATACATGTTGAATCCCTGTTTCGTCCGGTTGAGCACTATGGATATAACGACTGCCGCCAGGATGAAAATTATGAGCGGCATGGGAATCATTAAAACAGTACCGCTTCCGAAAAAAAGAAACTCCTCGGGGAAACCCTGTAATCCGTGCCCTTTGGTGACTATTATCGCTATACCCATAAACAGGCTGTTTGTACCAAGGGTAGCAATGATTGCGGGAACACCCGCAATGGTAATCACGAGACCGTTAATAAGCCCGCAAACAATCGATGTTACGATAGCGGCGATAATTGCCAGTAAAATGACGACACCCACCGGGGTACCGGCAGATTCAGCTGGACCATGTTGAACCAAAACAAGTGCGGCCATGACCCCGCTTAAATTTGCTATCGATACAACTGAAAGATCGATTCCACCGGTGATCATCGCCAGCATTATTGCCAGGGCAAGCAACCCGTATTCCGGAAACTGGCTTGTCATTGACTGAAAATTGATCAGCGTGAGAAACTTCTGCGGGAGGAACACCGAGATTACAATAATTGACGCCAGCATAATGAGGAAAAGAGCAAAATTCTCGGAATTTCTTATTTTCAGTTTCATCTTACTCAGCAAAAGAAAGGCTCCTTTTTCTCTGCATCTTTGCCTGGAAATGGGTAATGCTTACTCCAGCGACAATGATTAAACCGGTAAAGAACTGATGCCAGTACGAAGAGAGCCCCAGCAGAACAAGGTTCTTCTCGAGAATTACCATCATTACCACTCCTAAAAGGGTTCCGACTATTGTACCGCTTCCCCCGGTAATACGAGATCCGCCTATAACGACAGCAGCGATAACCTTTAGGAGCTCTGTATCCATGATGTAGTTCGGGTTGCCGTACCGTATAAGAGAAAGATGCATCACACCCATGATACCTGCCAGGAAACCGATGTAACTGTAGATAAAAAACTGTATTTTCCGGATGTTGAATCCCGACCGCTTCGCAGCTTCGTAACTTCCGCCTATAGCGTATATTCCCTTTCCCAGGAGGGTAAACCTCAGGATGAACCATGTCAGTAAAACCGACCCGATAACGAATAATACAAACACGGATAACCCGTATTGAGTACCATCAGCCCGCGTAAGGGAGAGTATATTAAGCTTTCCGAAGGTTTTAAAACAGTCGGGAAGCTGTCCCGTATTGACTGCCTTTGTTCCTACGAATTCAAGAAGCGCGCCATGGAAAATATTCATCGTTCCCAGCGTGACTATGAGTGTCGGAAGCTTGAATGTAGAGATAAGAAAGGCATTCACTGCCCCGAAGGCTATTCCAATCGCACAGGAAATGACAAAAGCAAGTAAAAGGTTATCTACTCCCAGAGCTATAAGACTGTTTACAGCGATGTACTGCCCGGAAATTGCAATAGCGGGGAAGGAAATATCTATCCCACCGGATAGCAAACCCACAAAAAAACCGATTGCCAGGATAGCCATCCCGGAGCTGCTCTTTATGAGGTCGAACATATTTTCGACGGTGAGAAAAGTAGGATTGACCATCGTTACGGCAAAACCGAATACTACTATTATAAAGAAAAGATATGTTTCATTGCGCCTGAGTAATGTCTTGAACATCAACCTTTCCTTTCTCTCAACCTTTACCTGATGTAATAGCAAAAAGTTCGTTTTCTGTAGTATCTCTTGTATCCCGAAACTCGGAGATAATTCTTCCATCCCGTATGGCCAGCACCCTGTTACAATTGTGCAGAATCTCCGGGATCTCATCGGAAATCATGATAATCCCCATTCCCTCCAGGGCAAGTTTGTTTATGATATCATGTATATTGCTTTTAGAGGCAATGTCGATTCCAACGGTCGGACCATCGAGGATGAACACCTTTGGCTGCGTGGCGAGCCATTTCGCAAGTACAACTCGCTGCTGATTTCCCCCGGAAAGACTGAATACAGTCGTCTCTGCAGAGGGTGCTTTGATTTTAAGCTCTTCAAGCCACCTCTCTTCAACGTTCCTTTTCCTGTCTCCCATAATAATTCGAAATTTATTCAACAGACTTTTCAAAACGGTAACCACTATATTGTCACCAATTGATTTTTCTTCAAAGAGTCCCTGTGTCAGCCTGTCTTCCGCCAGATAACTTATACCAAGTTCAATGGCATCGGAAGGAGAATGGATTTTTACCGGCTTTCCCTCGAGAAATATTTCGCCGGAATCCGGCTTGTTCAGTCCAAAAAGCGACAGAGCTATTTCTGTTCTTCCAGACCCTAGTAACCCGGTAATTCCCAGAATTTCCCCCTTTTTGAGGGAAAAACAGATATCTTCATAATGCCCTTTCCGGGTCATATTTCTTACTTCCAGGAGGGGTTTTTCCTGGACTCCCTTTTCATTGTAAACATACGGTGTATATTCAATCTTCTGTCCGGTCATCAGATAGGTGAGCTTGTCATTATCCAGATCAATCGCCTTGTAGTCCCCCACTTTCTTCCCATCCCGGAGGATAGTAACATTCTCCGCAATTTCAAACACTTCACTTAGTTTATGACTTACAAACAGAATAGAGATTCCCTTCTCTTTCAGGCGCATGATTACGGAAAACAGGTGGTCGATTTCCGCTTTGGTAATGGCTGAGGTAGGTTCATCCATGATAATAATACGGGCGTTTTGTGTAAGTGCCCTGCAGATAGCAACAACCTGCTTTCTCGACATCGATATATTCTCCACTTTTTCATAGAGGTCGCATTCCTCACCGACTTCCGCAAGGGCATTTTCTGCAATCTGTATCATTTTCTTACGGCTTATAATTGCATTTCCCCTTTCTATAGCCTGATTCAGAGAAATGTTTTCTGCTACGGTAATATTCGGAAAGAGAGAGAGGTCCTGGTAGATGATCTGGATCCCCCCCCGTATAGCATCGATAGCATGCAGAGCAGTATAATGGTGCCCGTGTATCCATATCTCTCCCCTGTCCGGAGTTAATACACCGCCTATGGTTTTTATCAATGTCGACTTACCGGAACCGTTCTCCCCAACGAGACAATGTATCTCTCCCGCATCGATGGAGAGACTTACACTATCCAGCGCCTGTACGCCCGCAAATGCTTTACTGATATTTTTTACTTCAAGAAATGGTCCCAAAAAACACCACCTTCCGTCATAACGCACTTCGCATGCCTATTATTACAGATTGCACTTGTTATTTCAAAGGTTTTTTCTGATCTTCAGTAATTGCAAAAAGAAATGTTGGTTGGAAACATTCATTCCCAACCAACATCATTATACAGTTTTCTCTTACAGCTTACTAAATCGACACGCTGTAATTACAGTTCATATTCTCCCGAAGCTGTCTTCCAATCATCGAGATTGTCTTTGTTGACGTCTACCCATGCCTGTCCATAGATCACAGGAACACCATCTGCATTCTTTCTAATTATGATATTATTGTAACCGGGTCTTCCCAGGTCCATTCCTTCGGTGATCTTTTCACCCTTAAGCATCTTGTAGGCAACCATTGTTGTCACATATCCTGCGTCCGCAGGAACCCAGAAATGAATGGACTTTGCCGCACCGCTTATCAGGTAATCCCCCGCAACCGACGGGAGACAGGTACCGAATGCAGCTACTTTCCCGATAAGGCCCTTCTCCTCGATAGCCTGGGCAGCCCCGGGAACGGTACTCATGGCACTCCCCATGATCGCTTTAAGATCGGGATACGTCTTAAGAAGCTCGAGAGATTTCTCGTAAGCGAGCTGTTGGTTTTCCTTCTCCTCAATCCTGTCCGTGGCCATAGAAAGACCGGGGTACTTTTCCTTTGCTTGCATTTCCTCGCCATCAACCCATTCATTGTGAGTAGTTGATGTCAGATGACCCACAAAGGGCTGCCACTGACCTTCTTCGCCCATCCACTCGGCCATGACATCCATCATGTGACGGCCGTATGCGATGTTGTCGAATGCTTCTATGTCAAAGCTAACCTGTTTCTGATTAGAAGCTTCATGGGTAAAGGTAAGTATTCCAGCATCATTTGCCTTTTTGAATACGGGAACAAGAGACTCAGGATCATTCGGTACTACCAGAATAGCGTCTACCCCCTTGGCAATGAGGTCTTCAATGAGCGCTACCTGAGCAGCCGGGTCTGCAGTGTCTGCTCCAATCTGATAAGCCTTGACATCAGGATGTTCTTTATCAAAATCCTGAATTCCAAGGCGCATGTTATCAAACCAGGCAACGCCTTCGAGTTTAACCACCATGACAATCTCGAATAGTTCTTTCTCTGATGCTGTCTCTTTCTGTCCTCCGGCAAATGAGAAACCAGCGATGAACAGAACTAAGAAACCTAACAGTAAGAATCTTTTCATAGTATCCTCCTCTAAACAGATATTGATTCTACTGATGTAGTGTAAACTCACTTTTAAAATATGTCAAATGTTTTTAATTAAATATTTTAGGTTTAGAACCCATGGCAATACACAATCCGCATAGATAATTGACTTTGAACGATAAATTTGTTCAAATAGTTTAATACGTTTTCCTTGTGCAGCAACGCACGTTTGCAGGAGGTTTTCTGATGACATCGAGAGAGTGTGTTGACGCGGCTCTCCACTTCAAGTGCCCTGGCAAGACGCCCATCGACATCAACCCTACCCTTTCGTCATACCGGTCGCTGAAACAGTACATAAACTTCTCAGACTACACGGATCCAATGCCAAATCTGGCCATGGAAGTAGTACCTCATCCGGAATTCCTCTCCCTCCTTGGAATAGACTGTATCTCCGTTAAACTCGGAAAACAGAAGGACCTTCCGGTGGTTCTCCCGGAATCTTTGGTGGATGAATGGGGAATAAGCTGGAAGCTGGTCAGGCAAGCCCGGGGTGAATACTACGAGGCAACCAGTCATCCTTTAGCCCGGGCGTCCTGCCGGGATCTGAAAGAATTTCCCTGGCCTGAATCCAGGCCGATGGAAAAGGCAGAGGAGACCCACCGGGAGGCGGATACCCTTTTTCACAATACAGAACTGGCTCTTGTCGGAAGATTCGGTGGTTCTATTCTGGAGACTGCAACCTATCTTTTAGGATTGGAAGAGTGGTTTGTAAGAGTGTTGACCGACCAGAATTTTATCCGAAAACTTCTGGAGACGATTGCCGACATTTACACATCCAGAGATATCGTTGCCGTTGAAGCGGCAGGGTAATACCTGCAGATCCTGAAAGTCTCAGGAGAAGACCTGGGTATGCAGACCGGTCCGCTGTACTCCCCGGAGGTTTTCCAGGATATTCTTCTTCCTCCACTTGCACGGCGATGGCAGTCGGTATCGGAAAAACTTAAAAAGATCAATTATGAGGCGAAAGTCATGCTTCACTCCTGCGGTTCGATTGTCGATTACATACCGGACCTCATTGAATCCGGAATAGAAATCCTCGACCCGCTGCAGCCTCTTGCAACAGGCATGGACCCTGGACTGCTTTACGACTCTTTTGGCGGAGAAATAGTGTTTCACGGGGGGATAGATATCCAGGAACTCCTCCCGAACGGGACACCGGAAGACATCGGAGAGGTAACCGGACAGGTGATGACCTCCCTACACGCAGAGCAGGGCGGTGTTATCATAGCACCGTCCCATGCCATACAGGCCGATGTTCCTCCAGCGAACATTGTAGCTATGGTTGAATGTGTTAAAAATTTCAGTTTTCCTTGACCAGTTGATACTTTATCCTATAATACATGTTTTAAAAGCATATGCAATACGTATTAGGAATCGATATTGGAACATACACTTCAAAAGGGGTTATCGTCGATAGCAGCGGCAGGATAGCAGCCGAAGCGCACACACCACATACTATCGAATCCCCCAGGCAGGGATGGGCGGAACATGACCCTGAAAAAATCTGGTGGAACGATTTATCATATCTCACCAGGCAGCTCCTTGAAATTTCGGGGATTAACCCTAAGGAAATAAGGTGTGTTGGCACAAGCGCCATTGCTCCCTGTGTCGTCCCTGTTGACAGTGAAGGAAAGGCTCTCAGGCCGGGTATCCTCTACGGTATCGATACCAGGGCCACTTCCCAGATTCGTGAACTTACCGAAAAACTTGGAAAGAAATGCATCCTCGAAATGACCGGGTCAGAGCTTTCCTCACAGTCAGCCGGACCAAAAGTCCTCTGGCTGAAACAGGAAGAGCCCGATACATGGAGAGAAACCAGTAGAATCATGACCTCTACTTCCTATGTGGTCTTTCGTCTCACCGGCCGGGTGATAATGGATTACTACACCGCCGCTTTCTACGGCCCTCTCTACAGCCTCGAGGACAGAACCTGGGCTCCTGAATCATTTTGCCATATATGCGGCAGGGAAATGCTACCCGAGCTGGGCTGGACCACCGAAATCGCAGGCTGCATAACATTCTCCGCATCGAAAGATACCGGCCTTGCAGAGGGAACACCGGTTATCGTTGGAACGGCAGACGCTGCTGCAGAGGCGATTAGTGCAGGTATTTCCTTTCCTGGAGAGATGTTACTCATGTACGGGAGTTCTCACTTCATAATACAGGTTACCTCCCGTATTCCCCGGGGGGGGATATTCTGGCCTGCTGAATTCCTCTTCCCGGGAACATCGGTTCTTGCAGGAGGAATGGCGACAACAGGGGCGGTAACCCAATGGTTTAAGGAACAGTTTTCAAGTAATGAGGATAGGAACGTTTTTGAAACTCTCGCTACTGCTGCTTCGGATGTGCCACCCGGATCGGATGGGCTTTTAGCACTTCCCTATTTCAGTGGTGAGAGAACACCTATCAACGACCCCATGGCCCGGGGGGTAATCGCAGGACTCACCTTAAGCCATACAAAATCCCACCTGTACAGAGCCCTCCTGGAAGGTGTAGCCTTTGGAATCCGGCACAACCTGGAGGCAATGTCAGAGTTCGCAGGTCCGCCTGGCCGAATCGTATCGACCGGAGGCGGCACAAAAAACAGGACATGGGTACAGATAATCAGCGATGTTACCGGTTACAGCCAGCAGGTATTCGCTACTCACGGAGCTGCATACGGGGATGCTGTCCTGGCAGCCATCGGAGCCGGTCTTCTTAAAGACATGGCAGAGGCACAAAACTGGGTCGGCAAGGGGGAAACCTTCATCTGCAACGAGGATAATAAATCGATATATGATCGGTTGTTTCCTCTGTACATGCAACTGTATTCAGACAGCAGCCTCGTGGTTCATAAACTGGCAACTGATACAGGCTAGTATCTCTTATATAAGGGTTATCAATGATGTACGAATATTTTGACAGGAGATGGGATGATCTCGCACAAGTGCTCCTGGATCATTCTACCGGGACCGGAAAAGGAGACAACGTTCTTATCATCATGAGGGAGATTGAAACATTTCCCCTCATGAAAAGTGTATACCGCGGTACTGTACAGAAGGGGGCTTTCCCGCAGATAGTCTTTCACTCTGCATTTCTCGAGGGGGAACTCATGAAATTCGGTTCGAATGAACAGCTTGCATGGGTACCGGCATTACAGAGGTACGGCATGGAATGGGCGGATGTTTGCATCGACTTACGCGGCGCCCGGAATCTTTACGAATTCGAGAACATTGACCCTGGGAAAATCTCTATACATAAACAATCTGAGGGAACAATTTCCGCTATGCGAACGGAGATGACTCGCTGGGTACTGGTTCGGGTTCCTACCGAGGCCCTGGCTCAACAGGCTAAAAAAAGCATGCAGTTTATTATGGAGTTTTTTTTCGACGCCACGTTGCTCGACTGGAAGGAGGAATCAAGGAGATACAACTCCCTTTGTAAAAATATGGAGGGTTCGAAACAGGTCAGGATCCTGGGCAGAGAAACCGATTTAACCCTCTCAACAGAAGACCGTAGATATATTATTGAAGACGGCCACATCAATATGCCCGGAGGAGAAATCTACACATCCCCGGTGGAGAACAGCGCAGAAGGATATATTTCTTTTGAGCATCCCGGGGTCTACGCAGGAGAATTGATACCTGGAATCCGGCTTGAGTTTGAAAACGGCAAGGTGACAGAGGCGCAGGCATCGTCAAATCAGACCTTTCTGGAAAAAATACTCGATATGGATGACGGCTCCAGGTACATCGGGGAACTCGGCTTTGGTACAAATCCGCTGATTACATTTTTCAGTAACGATATACTTTATGATGAAAAAATTTTCGGCACAGTCCACATCGCTTTAGGCAGATCGTACAAGGAGTGTGGAGGACAAAACTATTCAGCCCTTCACTGGGATATAATCAAGGACCTCCGAAGGGAGGGAGAAGTTATTATCGACGGGAAGAAGGTGTTTAAGGAGGGAAAATTCCTTTTTTGAACTTTAAAGAGCTTGACTTGGTAGAAAAAACTGATAAACTGTTTTAAAATGTTTTAAAGTTTTTAATTTTTTACCGATCCCGTTTAGGAGTAAACGATGAAAAAATTTCTAAATAAACCGGAAACCTTCGTTGATGAGATGCTTGAAGGGATTATAGCGGCACATCCGGATAAACTTACGACAGTTGAAAACGATCTCCGGTGTATCGTAAAGGCAGGCGAGAAAAAAAAAGGGAAAGTCGGGCTGGCAACAGGCGGAGGGTCCGGACATTTGCCGCTTTTCCTCGGATATGTCGGAGATGGGATACTGGATGGATGTTCCGTGGGCGGCGTTTTTCAGTCTCCCAGTTCCGAACAGATGCTGAAAGTAACGAAAGCGATCGATTCCGGTGCAGGTGTCCTCTATATTTACGGAAACTATGGGGGAGATATCATGAACTTCGACCTGGCAGCGGAAATGGCGGACATGGAAGATATCTATGTAGAATCTATCGTTGCAGCAGATGATGTCGCCTCCGCAGTCAAGGGGGAGGAAAGCAAACGGCGTGGTGTTGCAGGCATCTTCTATGTCTATAAAACTGCCGGAGCAAAAGCTGACGAGCTTGCCCCGATAGACGAAGTGAAACGGGTAGCTGAAAAAGCTGCAGCGAATGTTCGAACAATGGGTGTTGCTCTAAGTCCATGTATCGTTCCGGAAGTAGGAAAACCGAGTTTCACCCTGGGAGATGACGAGATGGAAATCGGTATGGGTATCCATGGAGAGCCGGGTATCCACAGGGGGAAACTTGAGACAGCGGACGAAGTTGGCAGCCGGATGATATCTGCAATCCTCGAAGATCTTCCATTCGGGAAAGGTGATGAAGTTTCCGTCCTCGTCAATGGCCTCGGTGCGACTCCGAAGGAAGAGATGTATATCATATACCGTAAAATCGATCACATGTTAAAAGAAAAAGGAATATCCGTTTTCAAAGTATATATCGGCGAGTTCGCTACATCCATGGAAATGACCGGTTTTTCAATCTCACTCTTAAAACTTGACGATGAGCTCAAACAACTCCTTGCGAAACCGGCAAATACACCGTTTTTTGAACAGACCCAACTTACATTTTAGCGAATGAAGGTATTGAAATATGCAGACTATCAGCAGAGAAAACTTACTTACCATTCTTCAAAACCTGAAAACAATAATGAATGAGAATAAAGATTTTCTCATCGAACTGGACAGTATGATGGGCGATGGGGACCTTGGTCTTACCATGTCAAAAGCCTTTTCTGCGGCCTGGGAGGAGATAGGCGAGACGGAAGAAACAGACCTGGGGAAACTACTGAGCAAAACCGGTATGGTAATGGCCAAGGCAGCACCTTCCACCATGGGAACCCTCATGGGAACCGGATTTATACGCGGCGGAAAAGCAGTAGCTGGAAAATCTGAACTGACGACGAAAGATGTGGCGGATTTCTTCCAGGCATTTGTACAGGGGATTATGGACCGGGGGAAAGCCAAGCCGGGCGAAAAGACGATAATTGATTCGTTAAAACCGGCAGCTGAAGCTTTAGCCGCATCTGATCAAAGCGACCCCAGGGATGCTCTGTCAGAGGCACTTAAAGCGGCAGAAGAGGGGCTCGAAGCCACAAAAGATATGGTTGCCCAGCATGGTCGAATAGCCTATTACAAGGACAAGGCAAAAGGAGAGCAGGACCCGGGGGCTACCGTAGCTGTACTTGTTATCAAGGGATTTATCACATATTAAATGGTTAAATCGATAATCTTCTTGAAGGAATCTACGATTTACACCCCGTCTGGATTACAGCAAGAGCCTAAGATATCTTTTTATAAAAAGTATCGTGAAAATACTGGGCAGAAAAAAAACAATGAGGAGATTATAGAATGAAATTCCGACGTCTTGGAAACAGTGGTCTTATTGTCAGCGAAGTTGCTCTCGGGACAATGCAATTCGGCCAGAAAATGAACATGGGTGGCCTCGACCAGAAAGAGACGAATGCGATGGTAAAATTCGCTCTTGACAGGGGCATAAATTTTATAGATACCGCGGATGTATACAGCCTTGGTGAAAGTGAAACCCTCCTTGGGAATGCCCTTAAAGATATCCGGAAGGAAATAGTACTGACAACGAAAGTACGCCTTCCCATGAGCGATAATATTAACAGGAGTGGTGCGACCCGGGTAAACATCATGCGAGGAATTGAAAGCAGTCTGCGGAGGCTCCAAACCGAATATATCGACCTTTACCAGATCCATGGGTGGGACAGTAACACTCCAATTGAAGAGACCCTCCGCACTCTCGACGACCTGGTTCGCCAGGGAAAAGTACGCTATATCGGTTTGAGTAACTACTTTGCCTGGCAGGCGGCCACGGCAGTTCAAATCCAAATCCGGGAACATCTTGAGCAGTATGTCACGGCGCAACTCCATTACAGCCTTGTTGACAGGGGAATCGAGCATGAGTGGGTTCCTTTCTGTAATTACAGCCATATCGGCATACTTGTATGGAGCCCCCTTGCAGGAGGTTTTCTTTCCGGGAAATACTCGAAGGGAGAAGAGGCACCCAAAGGGACCCGTTTCGCAGAAGCCGGCCAGTTCGTTCCCTTTGACAAAGAAAAGGGATACAGCATCATCGATGCCCTGAAAACGGTCGCGGAACATCACGGTGTAAGTCCGGCCCGGGTGGCCATCGCCTGGATCCTGAAACAGCCCTGCATAAGCAGCGTGATAATAGCAGCGAGAAACGAAAAACATCTCGGGGACAACATAGATGCCGTGGATCTCAATCTGACCGAAGCGGACCTTCAGGAACTCAATGATGTTTCTCACCCGGGATATCCATACCCCACATGGATGGTACTACAGCTCGATGTTGCAGAGGATCCCAGGCCGAAAGCGCTCTATTCTGAACGATACACAGACGGTGGAACGTGGCAGGACTTACGAAACACACAGTGGAAGGGCTAGAGCTTTTTCACACTTTTTCTGCAGATAAGTTCACCGCTTATGAGTATTTTCTCGGGTGGAATATCGGGATTCTCCTCCAGCCGCATGATCAACAGCTTCATTCCCATCTTCCCAATCCGTATCTTTGATACTTTTACGGTTGACAGTGGGGGGTCCATCATTGAACTCATGGGCAGATCGTCGAATCCTATAATCGATATATCACCAGGTATTGAATAACCCCGCTCCTTGAGAGCCTTTATGCATCCGTACGCCATGATATCATTAGCGATATACAGGGCGGACGGCAATTCAACACCCCGGTTGATAAGGGAAAGCATATCGGAATACGCACCATTGAAGGTTGAATCGACCGTGAAAACATACTTTTCATTGAAAGGGAGATTGAAGTTCTTAAGAGCTTCCCTGTACCCGATTAAACGGAGCTTAAAATTTTTTACTTGTACAGGGCTGTTTATAAAACCGATTTCCCTGTGGCCGTTAGAAATAAAGTGATTCAGAATCCTGTAAGATGCATCGATATTGTTCATATCTACAAAATCAAAATCGATAAAATCGTAGTAGCTATCTATAAACCCTACAGGAATCCTGATGGCTTCAAAAGCCTTGATATCTTCGTAGCTTAATTCTGTTCCGAGTACAATCAATCCGTCCGGAGGGGACGAACCGGAATGCGAGTCAATAACAGAGCGGATATTTTTCGTATCATGTGTGGAAATCTCGAATTGATAGCGTGAGCTCTGCGCTTCCTGGTTTAAACCTTCTATGTAATCCGCGATAAATACATCATGGTCGCGATTCACAGTATGCCCATGTTTCGCAATTTTTAAAAACCTGATTCTCCCTTTAACAGGTGTCAAACTGGTTTTACTTTGGTTAAAGTCATACCTGAGCTCCCGGGCAATATCGATGACACGCTCCCGGGTTGTCCCTTTCACTCCCGGCTTGTTGTTTAGAACGAGTGAAACTGTTGCAAGTGAAACTTTTGCTTTTTCTGCTATGTCTTTTATTCTGGTGCTCATCGATTCATTATTTTCAGTTTTTGAATGAGTGTCAATTAGAAAAATAAAATCATTTGAATTTTTTAATTGGTTTTAAATAAACTTGACATGATTTTTTGCTTATCCCTATAATGATACATCGAATAACTTATATAACGATTTAAACATGTTTAGCTGCGGGCAGTGCTGAATACTCTCTTTCGAAGGAAGGATTTATAGGGATGAGGAAAAAGGCAATTATTGAACGCGCATACCGCCTCGGTTTTGAATATGAAAAAAAATATCGCGGGTGTTCCCAGTGCACTGTTGCGGCGATTCAGGATACCCTCCACCTTCGAAACGATTTTGTCTTCAAGGCAGCCAGCGGCCTCGCTTCCGGGGGAGGACTTTTAGGTGTCGGGTTTTGTGGAGGATATACTGGCGGGGTGCTCATGATGAGCCTTCTGTTCGGCAGGGAAAGGGGTAATTTTGCGGGCGACCGGGAGGAAAAATATTGCTCCTTTCGCATGGCAGCCGATCTGTATAAAAAATTTATCGACCAGTATCAAAGTGTTACCTGTAACGATATTCATAAACACATCTTCGGGAGAAACTTCGATCTTTGGGATGAAAAGGAAAAGGAAGAATTCGAGGAGGCAGGCGCCCATATAGACAAATGCACATCTGTTGTCGCACAATCTTCGGCGTGGGCAACCGAGCTTGTTCTGGGCGAAATTGAGAGGAAAAACATGCATCTTGACAATTTTCACCATTTAAGGAGGCAGACGGAGTATGAATGAATTTACCGACCAGATTCAGAAAGAACTTCTTGTTACCATGCTGAAAATACGGGAATTTGAAGACAGCGTAGGTGAAATGTATCTCCGGGGATTGACCGCCGGTTCGATGCTCCACCTGTCCGTTGGAGAGGAGGCAACCGCCGCCGGTATCGGTCATGCCATGCAAGAAGGGGACTATTTCACTACCCATCACCGCGGACATGGGATTTTTATTGCCCGTGGCGGGAAGTTGGACCGGATGATGGCGGAGATTTTTGGCAAGATTACGGGCTACTGCAAAGGCAAAGGGGGCTCGATGCATATTGCGGATATCGATTTCGGGCATATGGGAGCCAATGCAATCGTAGGAGCCAACATACCGATTTCCCTTGGGGGTGGTTTCACTTTGAAGTACCTGGGGAAAAAAAACGTGAGCGTTGCTTTTTTTGGAGACGGAGCCCTTAATCAGGGGATCTTGTATGAAGCTATGAATATGGCAGCCCTCTGGAAGCTGCCGGTTATGTTTACCGTTGTAAACAACCAGTACGGTATGGGGACCCATATCAAACGTGCTTCTGCCAGTCTCGAGTTTGTTAAACGGGCCGAGAGTTTCGGTGTTCACGGCGCTGAAGTCGATGGTATGGATGTTGAGAAAGTATGGAATAAAGCGGGAGAACTCCTTCAATACAGCAGGGACGGTAATGGTCCCACATTCCTTAACTCCATAACCTACCGTTTTTATGGACACGGGAGAAAAGATCCTAGTCCATACAGGGCAAAAGAAGAAGAAGCAGAATGGAAGAACCGGGATCCGCTATTACTACATAAAACGAGAATGATAGAATCGGGTAATTTAACAGAGAAGGAATTCCAGAAGATAGCCCTCCAGGTAAGAGCAGAGGTGGATAAGGCGGTTGAGTTTGCAAAGGCTTCTTCCGAGCCGGAGTTTCCGGAGCTCTACAGGGATGTTTATGTGGAACCTTACGGAAGGGTGGGTGGAAAATGAGAGAATTGAATTACCGGGACGCTTTGAGAGAAGCACTATACGAAGAGATGAAGAGGGACAGCAGGGTCTTTGTAGCCGGGGAGGATGTAGGTCTCTATGGCGGCGCATATGCAGTTACGAAACATCTTATAAAAGAGTTCGGACCAGAGCGGTTAGTCGACACTCCCATAAGCGAGGCAGGTATCGTGGGTCTCGGTGTTGGAGCTGCGATAACCGGACTGCGTCCGATTATTGAACTGATGTATATCGATTTTGTTGGCCTCGCAATGGACCAGATTGGAAATCAGATGGCAAAATGGAGGTACATGTCCGGCGGACGACTCAAGGTTCCCATGGTATTACGCACGCAGGGTGGTTCAGGCCGCTCGGCAGGAGCCCAGCATTCACAAAGCCTGGAGGCTTGCCTTGTACATACTCCCGGGCTTATTGTAGTAATGCCGGCGACTCCAGAAGATGCCAAGGGACTGTTGAAAACGGCGATCCGTTCTGACGACCCTGTAATCTTTATAGAGCATAAAGCACTTTACGGTAAAAAGGGCGTGGTTCCACAGGAGGAGTACACCATTCCCTTCGGAACGGCCAGGATAGCCCGGCAGGGGAAAGACACAACGATTGTTACTTATTCCCGGATGGTGTTTTCCTGCCTGGAGGCGGCGGAAGTATTACAGGAACGGGGTATCGACGCTGAAGTAATCGATTTACGCTCACTGAATCCACTGGATACTGAAACGATTCTCACTTCGGTTCGAAAAACCGGGAGGGCAGTGGTAGTTACGGAAGCCCATAAAACCATGGGTTTGAGTGCCGAGCTCAGCAGTCGTATCAACGAAAACGTTTTTTCCGAATTAAAATCGCCGGTCTTGCGAATCGCGGGAGAGGATGTACCGATCCCGGCAACAATCCTTGAGAAATACTCTGTTCCCGATGCAAAGACAATTGCTGAAAAAATAGAAAAGGTGTTACAGGAGTAATAATGAAAATAGAAGTAACATTGCCACGGCTGACCGAAACGATGGAAGAGGCAACGCTTGTAGCATGGCATAAAAAACCGGGTGATTATGTAGAAAAGAAATAGATTCTTTATGAAGTAGAAACGGACAAAGTTACTATGGAAGTCGAATCGATAGATCCCGGTTACCTGTGTGAAATCCTGATACCTGAAGGGGAAACAGCTGATGTGGGAGCCGTAATAGCGGTTCTTGCCGATTCAGCCGAAGAGTGCACCTAGCTGGAGGAATGCTGAACAAGCCTCCTCGATTCCTCTTTTAAATTCTCATAGGTAGCGACATACTGATTCACATACTCGCCGTAAGCTGCTGTTTTTTCTTTATCCGGCTCGATGATTTCCCGTGTTCGAACCATGGCACTTGCCGCTCTCTCAAGAGAAGTGTACATACCTGCACCCTTTGCAGCAGCGATGGCGCTTCCCAGCGTAACAGCTTGCTGTTCTTCGGGAATCGTTATTCGTTTTCCTGTTACGTCTGCGTGAATCTGCATCCAGAGTCGGCTCTGTGTTGCTCCGCCGCAGGCAATGATCTCGTCCACATTGAAATTTTCCTCTTCAAACCGTCTCAGAATCACCTGGGTACCGTACACAACCCCTTCCATAATGGCGCGAAAAACGTGGTAAGGTGAGTGCTTCAACGTGAGACCCCGAATAACCCCTCTACTGTTGGCATCTACCCAGGGGGTCCTGTTACCCTGCCAGTGTTCCAGGACGACAAGCCCCTCCGAACCGGGCTCAATCTCCGCCGCATGTTCATTTAAAACATCATATACCGAAACCTTCCTGTTTCTTGCTTCCGCCGGGATTTCGCTGTTAACAAAGTTGGTGACGAACCATTTTACTATCGATCCTGTTGAGATCTGGCCTGCTTCCACAACTTCGATTCCCGGTATAATAGCATCGGGAAAGCTGCCGAATAGACCCGGTGCATGGAGTTCAACAGAAGAGAGTCCGATGTGCAGATGGGAAGACCCGGTAATCAGAGCAAGCTTTCCCGGTTTAAGGGCATTAACACCTATAACCCCCATATACGCATCGGCCCCCCCTCCTGCAATGGGGATTCCCTCCCGTAAACCGGTTTTTCCTGCGATTTCTCTCGTAAGCCTCCCTGCCACCTCTCCTATTCTCAGAATGCGATCGGGGAATTTCCTAAAAACATCTCCCAGACCGGCCTTCTCGTACAGCGAAGTGGGGAATCCACCCTCTTTTACATTGTAAAACCAGCGGACTGTCGTCGTATTGATGTTACCGGTTAACTCACCCGTAAGTTTGAGAATAAGCCAGTCAGTATGTTCAATAATTTTCTTTGCCTTGGAATAAACTTCACTCTCATTCCGTTTTACCCAGAGCACCTTGCAGGGAAACCATTCCGGAGAAACATTCATGTGCCCAACGTACTTGAGGGCGGGATCTTCCAGCTCCGCAATCTCCTCTGCTTCCCTGATTGCCCTTATATCCATCCACATGATTGCATCTCTTACGGGCTTATTCTTTTCATCCAGAAAAACCACGGTGCAACTCGTTCCATCGACACCTATCCCTTCAATTTCCTGTGGATCGATTCCTGACGATTCAATTGCGCTTTTTATGGATTTTACCAGGGAATCTTCCCACTGTCCGATTTTCTGCTCAGCCCATCCGGGGTGTCGATGAATATTAGTGTTCTCACTGAGACCGAAACTAATACATTCCCCCTTTTCATTGAATATACCCGAACGGATACTTTCTGTCCCGGCATCTATACCTAGAATGAAATGAGCCATATCTCTCTCCTTGATCTCTTTAAAGCTTAATAATAGGTTGTTATAATTTCCTTGTACAGATATCGAAACATTATTCTTTGGAAATCGGCAGCAAGCGACGACTCAAACATCGTTGATGAGCAGCAGCAGACCTGTGAGCTTCAATACGTCCGGATCTGAAATACTGTCTTTCGAACATACAACCAGACCACCGCCCGTGTAATGCGCCCGTTTCAACGGTAGTTTTCCGGATTGCAACGTGGAAGTTTGAAATTGTTACAATATCAGGATGAAAGAGCCTGAAGAACCCGTTTCTTCTCTTCCCCGGGGGAGATATCTTCAGGAACGAACTCCTCCCCGGTTATCAGTTCGTACGCCTGGATGTACCGCCGGGCAACTTCCACCCGGATTTCATCAGGTATTACAGGAATGTCACCGTCGCCCATAAAGCCCCGCTCTTCCATGAGCCACTGGCGGAGGTATTCCTTATCGATCTTTTTCTGTTTTTCCCCTGCCTCGAAGAGTTCCGCGTAGGTGTCGGAAAACCAGAACCTGCTGGAATCGGGAGTATGTACTTCATCGAGAAGGATGAGTTTCCCATCCAGGATGCCGAACTCGTATTTGGTGTCCACCAGGATCAGTCCCCTGCTCCCGGCTATTTCCGTTCCCCTCTTGAACAGAGCAAAGGCTTTCTCCTCGATTTCGCGCCACAGGTCCGGTTCCACCAGTTTGGTTCGTATGATCTCTTCAGAAGAAATCGGTTCATCATGGGCACCCCTCTCCGCCTTTGTAGACGGGGTAAGTAGGGGTTCGGAAAAGGCCTGGTTGAACTTCATCCCTTCCGGGAGCTTTATTCCCGATACTGTTCCGCTTTTTTGGTAATCCCGCCAGGAAGACCCGGTAAGGTAGGCACGGATAACGACTTCCACGGGGAGAACGTCCCCTTTCCGCACCTTCACGGTACGTCCGGAAATCTTCTCTGAAATGTGATTGGGAATGATATCCTTCGTCCGGTCGAACCAGTAGAGGGCCATCCGGTTCAGCACCTCTCCCTTGCAGGGGATCGTTGTGAGCACCCTGTCGAAAGCTGAAATCCTGTCGGAAGTAATGATGATAAACTCATCTCCCAAGTCGAGGATATCCCGGACCTTTCCTTTAATAAAACCTGCGCCGGAATCTTTTAAGTCTGCTTCTGAAAAACCTTCGAATGTGCGTGACAGTATGTTCAGGATATCTTCGTTTCTCATCCCGGAAGCTCCTCCCTTTTCGTTATAATCGAACTGATAAGTCCGTATTCTTTTGCTTCTTCAGCATTCATCCAGAAATCCCGGTCCGTATCCTTTTCCACCTGGGCTTCGTCCATCCCGGTCTCTTCAGAGATCAGTTTGTTGATTTTCAGCCGCAGCTTTTCCAGTTCCTTTGCGTGGATTTCTATTTCAGTCGCCACTCCCCGTATGCCGCTTAAGGGCTGGTGGATAAGGTAGTGGGAGTTGGGAAGACCGATCCGCCGGTCTTGAGGAGAGGCCAGCAGGATGATTGCCCCGGCACTGGCAACGAGACCCATACCGATGGTGTACACATCGGGTTTTACGAAACGCATCATATCGAAAACAGCGTACCCTGCATCCGCATCGCCCCCCGGGGAATCGATGAATACCCGGATGGGGTCATCCCCGGCATCTTCCAGCAGGAGAAGCTGCCGGATCACCCGTTCCGCCAGCGTTTTATTAATCTCTCCGGAGAGAAGAACCGTCCTGGTTTTTAAGAGCTTCTGGAAAAATATATCGGGAGTACCCCGTTTTTCTTCATTATCGTTATCGTTTTCTTCCTGGTAGATCATGAATAACTCCTTTAACCTGATCTTTTTAACATTGATTCCGGAAACCTGTCAATAAAATACACTTAAACATGGCAGAAGGAAACAGTCACAGCGAGAAATGGTAGAGAAATATACCTGCGAACCGGCCCGTTTTTCTCAATTCCTTCTCTTTTATATTGAACAGATCCAACAGTTGCATTATGCTCCATGGTATCATGAAATCCGCATTTGTTGCCGTTATCGGCAGACCATCTTCAGGAAAATCCACCCTCATCAACACCTTGTGCGGGGAGAAGGTATCCATCGTGGCAGCCAGTCCCCAGACGACACGGAACAAAGTGCGGGGTATTCTTACCACCCCCCTGGGGCAGCTGATATTCATAGACACTCCGGGTTTTCACATCTCGGAAAAGAAGTTCAATATACATATGACAGGTCTTGTTTCCTCCGCGCTGGAGGAGACGGAACTGGTCCTGTACCTGGTGGATGCAACCCGGATACCAGGGGAAGAGGAATACCGTATTGCATAGGCTGTAACGAATCATAAGGAGAAAACCATATGTCTTGTCAATAAGATCGATGCATCTCCGACCAATATTGATGAAATCGAACACTTTCTGAAGGACCGTTTCGGGGATGTTCCTGTTCTTCACATTTCCGCCAAACAGGGCACCGGGACAGAAGAACTTAAAAAACGGCTGTTCGAAATGGCTCCGGAGGGGAAACTCCTCTATCCTGAGGACTTCTACACGGACCAACCCCAGGAGTTCCGGATTTCCGAGATTATCCGGGAAAAAGCAATATCCCGGGTTACCCAGGAGGTACCCCATTCCCTGTACGTGGAGGTGTCGGACATAGAAACCGACGAGGAAGAAGAGAAATTGTGGATCCGGGCCTTTATCCTGGTGGAGAGGGAATCCCAGAAAGGTATCATCGTCGGGAAAGGCGGAGGTATGATCAAGGCGATCCGGCAGGAGGCCCAGAAAGAACTAGGAAAGGTTTTTCCCTACAGGATACACCTGGATCTGCGTGTCAAGGTGAACCCGAAATGGCGCAGGAAAGACGACCTGCTGAAAAAACTTATCCGGTAACGTATAGAGTCCTTTGAATTTGATTTTCTCCCGGCAATGAGCTACGCTTAATAATAAGAAAATGTTTTCCGGAGGAATTGTTTATGAAACGTTGTGTTATTTCTATCATAAGTATTACGGCTTTCTTAGCATTGATAACAGGATGTAATCTGCTCAACAAACAGCCGGTTCCTGTCGGGCTTAAAGCAGCCCTGACAAACCAGGCATCCCTGGGTTTTCGTTCAATCGATATGGGCAACGGCGTAACAGTGGATACGTATTCGGTAACCTTCTATAAGATCGAAATAGGCAACAGCGAAGAGGACAAGTTCACCCTCTGGGAGAGTACAACCGGGGAGACAGGGGAATTGGTTTCCGGAGACCTCACCTTTGACAGCAGCAACGGAACTGTAGGGCTGCCTGTTCCGGGAGAATACCAGTATTGCCGTCTCACAATCGGGGAGACAATATCCTTAACCGGGACCGTAGACACGGTAAGCGGGTCGGCCACAACCGTGGTAACAGGGAACTACGCTGCCAATACCGGTGGCAAGGCCGTGTTCGTATTCGGAACCGCGGACTCCGGCGCCACGGGAGATTTCCTGCTGACAGCAGCGGTAACGGTACAGGAAGGATCGGTCCTCACGTTTTCCATCAACATTAACGGGACGGTAACCTACACAGACGCGGTCAACCTTGACCCGCCGACCATAACGTTTACGGATAACGGGGTGTAAAGAGAATAGTTATCTCCAGAATGATTATCCCCGGACGCATGAAATTCAAAGGCCTCATTAAACCCGGTTTGATCCAAAAGTATTTCGATTTTAGAGAAAAAAGACCGGGTTTCTTCGAGTTTGATAGCCTGCGGCATCTCATGCTCCCGGGGAGCCGGCACCACCCATCTTTAATAGGGCCCCTAACCGGAAAGTTCCAGGGAAACTTCCGAAGCAATCTTCACCCACTCCCATAACCGTCGCGGCTGGTAGCGGACGGTGCTTATGTCTTTCATAATGACCTCTACATTACAGTCCCTGATCACACTTAAGTGTTTTTTCAGATCCGCTTTTACCGCACTCGGATCCCATTCCTTGTTGGCAAGGACAGCCGGGGATGGTTTATACGAAATAACGTAATCATCTCCTATGGCATCCTTTGCAGCTGCAAGGTCCGCATACGGGCTAATGGATATCTTCCTCAAGTTCTGTATCGCCCGAAGATGCTCTACCTTGTGATGAAGGGGTTCACAGCACCCGTAATAGGTGAGTCCGAACCGCTCCAACCACTTCCGTTCGTACTGGAGGGCAAACTCTTCATGCATAGCCGGTGAAACTTCGGAAAAAATCTGTGCCGTACAGCACCCCCACAATTTCCTTGCCGGTATTGTGTCCTTTCCGGTTTCAAACCGGGGGAGCTCATCCGTATATCCGTAAGCGCCTGATCCCACACGAATATTGTAATTGTTAGACGAGAGGATATTCTGCTCTTCGTACTGGTCAAGAACTCTGAGTCCCACATCCACCAGTTTTTCGATAAAGTGCTTCACATATTCCGGATGCAACACAAGGTCCAAAAGGGCCTCCTGCACCCCTGTGTACATAACGATATCATCCCACGGTGCAAACCAGAACCCTGGAGCGCCCCGTTTTCTTACAGTCAGAATGCCGTCAAAGAGTTCCTGATATCTGTTGTATATCACATTCGACAGGTCATAGTCGTGTATGATTTCAGGATATTTAATCTTCTCGATGTCACATTCGTCTTTGATGGTGATAATGAAATGCCGGGATACCACATCGTTCTGTATATCGGTTTTAACGATCTCCATCTCTTTTTCCAGTCCAATCCCGGTATTGAATACGGCAAGGGGTGCATATACCACCGGTTCTATCACCATATCCCCTGGCATGTACTTCCACTGGTAGATCTGACGTTTCAACTCTGTTTCGATAATTCTGCACAAAGGATGCTCCGTAATAAGTATCAGTTCATCCTCCTGATTCATTTCATGCCAGCACACTTCGTCATACCAGATCATGGGTTTTTCCCCACGTAGCCCGTTTACCTTTTTCCACAGCTCTTTCCTAACATCATTTACCGGATCCGCTGCGTATTCGGCAAGCTGTTTTGCCAGTTCTTTGATAACCGAAGCATCCTCGGTAGTAATTCTGACATCTTCGGTGATTACGGGATGTGTCTCCTCAAAGCAGAAGTGCATTCCCAGAAATTTATAGGTTGTAACAGGATCTTCCACGAGTGTTAATTCCTTGCCTGGATATCCGAATAGGGTTCGATAAAACGATGGAGCATAGCCGCACCAATCATCGGCGCATCTTTTCCCAATGCCGCAGGCTCAATAGAAACCTTTTCCGCTACAACTTTATACCCATGTTCACGGACATACCGTTTAAGGGGTTCAATTATCAGTTCAATCTGTTCGGAAAGTCCACCGGTTATAAGGATTTTTTCCGGAGAGAGGAGATTAACTACATTCACCAGACCCATACCTATATACTCTACGGCTTTGAGGATCTCATCTTTTATTTCATCTCTGCCGGATGCGGCAAGGCGAAACAGCTCTTCCGTATCCATCCCCCGTGTACCCTCAATTCCACGATCTGCGATTCTTCTCCCTATTGCAGGCCCTGACCCGTAGGTTTCGATACATCCATTCTTCCCGCAGGCACAGGACACTCCGTCTTTTTCAACGATCAAATGGCCGAACTCTCCTGCAGTATTAAAGGAGCCTCTATACAACTTCCCACCCAGTATGAGGCCGCATCCGATTCCGGTACCGATGGCTACACACACCAGATTGTCCGTACCAACTCCGGCTCCGAACAGGTATTCCGCCAGAACGGCGGCATGGGTTTCCTGTGCAAAATAGAGCCGGGCCGGCAATTCTTTATGAATGGCTTTGCCGAAGGGTACTTTTTTCCATGAAAGATTCGGCGCATGCTCGATAATTCCTTCCTTGGAAGAGGTGGTCCCGGGGATGCCGAAACCGATTATACCTATATCATCCAATGTACATGCATTTCCCTTAAGCAAAGTATGAGTCCCTTTTGTTATTTTATCCACAACAGTTTGATAAAAGAAATCGGGTCCGGTTTTCATTTCCACTTTATCCCAAACCGTACCCTCATGATCTACCAGTCCGATACTGATTTTAGTGCCTCCGATATCTATACCAAGGCTGTATTCGTAATAACCCCTTTCCATAATCAACTTGTAAGCTCCCTAACGGTTATTCAGCTTTCAGTGCGTTTATCATCTCGACCCGTTTCTGATGCCTTCCACCTTCATAAGGTGTTTCCAGCCAGATGTCGATAATCATCTTAGCCAGTTCGATACCCACCACCCTGGCCCCGATAGATAGAACATTGGTATTGTTATGAAGCCTTGACAACTTCGCCGAGTACGGTTCACTGCACACAACAGCGCGAACATTTTTTATTTTATTGGCTGCAATGGATATTCCCACACCTGTGCCGCAGAATATCAGCCCCCGCTCGCATCGTCCCATAGAAACCGCCCGGGCGACAGCTTCACCGATTAAAGGATAATCTATCCGTTCCCTGCTGTGACATCCAAAATCCTTAAGATCAAACCCTCTATCCAGGAGATAGATTTTTATCTCTTCTTTAAAATCGAATGCTGCGTGATCGCTTCCTATTCCAACCATACCCGCTCCTTCCTTATTGACATCCATCAAATCGAACCACCTAAAGGATACCTGCCATATTCGATTCCGGCTTCGTACATTGCTGCAACATTCTCCGGCGTTGTAACGTCCTGTATATTGTGACTCGCCGCAAGGATATATCTGCCGACGATTGCCTTCTGTATTTCGAGCACTCGGTCGAAAAGCACACGGACAAATTTTTTGTCAATCAACAGTCTATGGAGGAAATCGTTGAAACCGCAGAGCCGGCAGCCGAGCTCAAACACCCCGAACATAGAGTGGCCGGCGACCACAGCGTATTCAGTCTCCCTATACAGCTTTTCCGCCCATTCTTTTACTCCCCGGTAACGTCCGCAATCTTCCGGATCGGGAAACCTGTAGTTCAGGACGTCCCCCAGAGACGCTCCTTCCAACGGCGGATTTACGAATTCATTGTATTTTCCTATCCGCTTCCAGGTAAGACCCCATTCATCGACCATGGTTTTCTCTTCTTCATTAATAACCGGTTCGAAATTGTCCGGAGCCCCCAACCAGACCCGCCTGAAATCGACACTCCACATTTCAAGCAACTTTTCCGAAGGCTTGGGTACATTTGACCATTCTGTGCTTATAATCGCGTTTTCCGTTCTGTTCCCGATATTCATTTCCTCAAGCAGATCTTCGTATGTATAAAGATTGATACTTGACAAAAGCCCTCCGAAATCGATGGAGACCCTGTCCGGTTCTTCGTGGTTCAAAGTTTTTGATACCCGTTCGCGGAGAAGTCATTTATCTCTTCCTCCGTCATCTAAGCTCGCCCTTGTTCCGGAGACAATCGATCATGACTGCAAAAAAAATCACCAGTCCCCTGATGATTTTATAGACATACATATTCGCCCCTGCCATAACGAGTCCGTTTTCAATGCACATCACGATGAGTACTCCCAGAAAGGCCCCGGGAAATGCTTTTCCTTTCCCACCGAAAAGACTGACACCCCCGAGAATCGCTGATGTGATAATGATGAACTCCTGCCCCTCGGCAAAAGTCGGAGTAACTGCCCCAACCTGAGCTCCTGAAACCAGCCCTGCAAGACCTGCCATTGCTCCGGATATAACATAGGTAAGAAACGTATTTCGCTTCACTTTTATTCCCATAATCCTGGCTCCAACCCTGTTATTACCGATGGCAAAGATCTGTCTACCGAACAGTGTCCTGCTTAACACCAGTTGAACGACAAAGAGCGATACTGACAGAATGACCACCACGACCGGGACTACCCCTCCGATGCGTGTATATGCCACAGCATCCCCAACCTTGTTGAAGAAGAACAGAGACTGTACCCCGGTTATAGCCATTGCAACTCCCCGAACGATGTAGAGGGTTGCCAGTGTTACAATCAGCGGTACAATCCTGAGCACTGATACAAAAAAGCCGTTAAGTGCCCCAACTGTAGCTCCACATAATATCGAAACCAGAAACGCACCTGGTAATCCTATTCCGCTATTCGTAAGTGTTGTTACGATTACAGAAGAGAAGAACATCGTTGAGCCCATGGATATATCGATACCGCCTGAGACCAGGACAAACACCAGTCCTGCTGCGGCAATACCGGTGGAAGCGGTCTGTTGTAAAAGGTTAATCGCGTTTGCACCGGTTAAAAAATTGGAATTTAAAAAAGAGAAAATCAATACAAGAATGAAGAATATGATGAAAAGACCGTACTTATAAAAGGCAGTGTAAATTGTTTCTCTATTCAACTGCAGCGTGTTCATGTTCCATACTCCTTGATCGCAAGGGTAAGCAGTTTTTCCTGATTAAAATCTTTTCTCAATAATTCTCCTGTAAGTGCCCCGCTGCACATCACCATAATCCGGTCGCAAACACCTATTAATTCTTCCATTTCTGATGAAATAAAGAGGATAGCAGATCCATTTTTTGCCAGTTTGTTTATATGATTGTATATTTCAAACTTGGCACCCACATCGACACCTCGGGTTGGTTCATCAATTACAAATACCCGGGGATCTGTTAAAAGCCACTTACCTATAACGACCTTCTGCTGGTTTCCTCCGGAGAGCATCCGGGCCGTTTGCTGTCTCTTGTCATATGTTTTTATATCAAGCCGTTTAATTACGGAATCACTGTCACGGTCCTCACGTTTGGTGTCCATTTTGCCAAACTGCTTCCGCATATTCTGTAAATTAGCCAGGACAAGGTTTTCTCTCACGCTTTTCGGCATCAGTAGTCCCTCTTCCCGCCGGTTCTCTGTAACAAAAGCCATCCCATTTTTTATCCACCATTCCGGATGAGGATGTAAAACAGGCTTTTCTTTAAAATACACTATCCCCGATTCGATAGGGTCTACACCATACACTGCCCGGGCAAGTTCACTTCTCCCTGCACCCACCAATCCAAAAAGCCCGACGATCTCTCCCGCTTTTAGTGAAAAACTGATGTTCCTTAAGGTGTGCCACTGACAGAGATTCTCAATCCTCAGTATCGTTTCTCCGCAATCCTTCTCAACATAGGGAAAAAGGTGATCGAGTTTACGGCCGACCATCATGGAAATCATCTCTTCTTTGCGAATTTCTTCAATTGGTTTTTGTCCGATTACGGCTCCGTCCCTTAATACGGCTACTTCATCACAAAGGGCAATAACATCGTCCAAGGTATGGGATATATAGATCATCGAAATACCTTTACGGGATAGCTGCCTGATAATGGTAAAAAGGTGTTTCTTTTCCCTGTCGGAGAGGGAAGTCGTAGGTTCGTCAAACACGACAATTATAGCTTCCCTCGCAATAGCCTTGGCAATCTCCACCATCTGCCTCATGCCCATAGAAAGATTATCCGCAACTGTTCCGGGGTTCAGGTTCAATCCCAGATGACTCAGTACTTTTTTTGCTTCCCTGTTCATCACACGGTACGATAGAAACCCAATCTTCGATCCGGGTGCAACCGATAAATACATATTTTCAGCGATCGTCATATTAAGGAAAAGGTTCAATTCCTGATGTATGAGAGAGATTCCCGCCAAATCCGCATCTTTTGCATTTTTTGGACTGTACGGTTGCCCTTCCAATACTATCTCACCACTGTCCCGGGGGCATACACCAGCAAGTATGTTCATAAGCGTTGATTTTCCGGCTCCGTTTTCACCTACAAGACCCAGGATGGAACCTTTATTACTAAGGGTAATGTCTACATCCCTAAGAACTTTCACACCGGAAAAACTCTTATTTATTCTCCTGAGCTGTAAAACAGGTCCATTCGCCATTGGTAACTCCTTAATCCCGCAAATTCCGAAACACACCCAGAAGGGCTACCAGCACGATCATTGTTCCTTTCAAAGCGTTGATGATATACCACTCGACTCCCAGAAGATTAAGGCTGTTGTTGAGTACGATAATCAGGACTGCTCCTGTTACAGTCCCCAGGATACTCCCCTCTCCACCTGTAACAGCAGTCCCTCCTATAACAACTGCTGCTACAATATCCATAAGCATGTTTTTCCCCATGGCAGGCATGCCCACCCCGCTTCTGGAAGTCATGATGATACTGCTGATAGATGCAAGCAGGCCGGAGATAACAAACAGTTTAAATATTGTCTTTTTAACAGGTATGCCGGAAATCTGTGATGTCCTGTGATTAGTGCCGACGGCAAAAATGAATCTTCCTAAAACGGTATGATTCAGAATATAAGCAAAAACAATCACAAGGACAGTCATGATAATAATCGGCATTGGTATACCCAGAAATACCCCTCTTCCGATAAAGAGAAAGGGTTCCGGCAACCCCCCGATTGTAGCGCTCTCTGTATACCAAAGAGCGAAACCTGAAAAGATGAGTTGAGTTGCCATGGTGGCAATAAACGACGGTATTTTAAGCCGGGTTACAATTAATCCATTGATACTACCGATAACGATACCGATTGCTATCATAACCAGGACTCCCAGAAATGTCATGGTCATGGGATTCCCGTTCAATGTAAGAACACGGGCACCAAGGATACTCCCCAGCCCCACTGTTGCCGTTACGGAAAAATCTATTCCACCGTTTATAAACACAAAGGTCATGCCGCATGCGAGTAATATAAGATATGTACATTGAATAAGAATATTCCTCAGATTTACCAGATTTGAAAATCCTTCAATAAAAAACAATGAAAAAATGAAGTATACGATAAAAAATGCAACAGACATCCGCTCCACAGAAGAAAACAGATACGACTGTATTCCGGATTTGTTCATTAAAGCCAGCCTTACAAAACTTGGATGAAAAAAGAAGTCTGGCGTGGACCAATCCTCACCAGACCCGAAATTTTAAATTGTTTCGTTAAAATGTTCCATATGCCCTTTTAGACATTTCATTAAAATTTTCCTGAGTAATAATAAACCCTGCATCGAGCAAGGGTTCACCATACTTTTTACCGTTTGCGATTTCAACTGCGGCTTTAACGGCTTCATATCCTTCCTTGTAAACATCCATACCGAAAATCATTTCCACGTATCCTTCTTTCATCGCATTAATGGAACTTTCATTTCCAGAGTACGGCATTACGATAACATGACCATCCTCGCCGATCTTTTTATATCGTCCGGCCTGCCTTAATGCAGAGATCGTAGCGCCTAGCAGGTAATCGGAATGCATGAAAATAGTATTTATTTCCGGATGTGCCTGGAGTGCGTTCGTTGCGCCCGCCAATGCCTTTTCCAGGTTCCATTCCGTCGGCACCTGCTGAACCAGTTCGACTATGTCGCTGTTGTTTTTCATTACATCTTTGAATCCGTCGGTCCGTCTCAAAACGTTTTCATCAGATAAGCTACCCACCAGCTCCAGAACTTTCAGGTTCATACCGTTTTCGCGGGCATACCCCACCATCCATTCCCAGCCGTTTTTCGTGAGCGCGTAGTTGTCGGTGGCAATACCCCATGCAACTTTTGCATCATCTGTACTGCTCAACGTCCTGTCACAGAAGACAAAAGGAATTCCCGCTTCATTACTTGCTTTTACTCCTTGCAGTATCGCTTTTGAGTCAACATACACACATACAATCGCAGAGACACCCTGGGCTATCATATCGTCGATTTGACTGTTCTGCTTGACCGCATCACCTTCTGCTGTTCGAATGACCAGTTCAACACCCAGATCCTTTCCTGCATCATCGATACCCTTTTTGATACCTACCCAGAACGGGTCATTCAATTGATCCAAAGCGACGCCGATCTTCATGGTTCCGCTTTTTTCCGCAGATACTTCTTTCTGACCTCCGGCCATGAGTACCATGGGGACGGAAAGAAGAAGACTTGCTACGATAACCATCCATCTGTTTTTCATAAAAACCTCCAGTTTTATATTTCAACTTCATTAAGAAGCCGTTTCTAAGTTAATCGATTAACTTATTTTACACAATATTTATCCATAATCTCCAAATAAATCCTGATTGACCATAGCTATATAGCAATATAGGTGAATCGTTTAACCTTTATCGCATACTAACCCTTCACTTTCAATCTGTCAATAAAAAAATTACTTTTTTTGAAAAATATCCTGCAAGAATATAATCATCTTATTTAACTATAGTATAAATATTTATATACTTTCATTCTTCTCTATACTTGTATTATCGGAAAATTATAATATTTTTTTTCATGTTGCATAATGTATTCACCATTGATATAATGCAAACGATTCACCTTCGAAGGAATAAAATGGCAACTATAAAAGATGTGGCAAAGCTTGCAGGTGTAGCCACCAGTACGGTTTCATACGTGTTGAACAACAGTAAATCCCTCAAAAAGGAAACCCAGCAGAGAGTACTGGACGCAGTCGAAACCCTTGAGTATAAACCCAACCTCATCGCCAGGAGTCTTAAGACAAGAAAAACTTCTACAATAGGGATCATCGTCCCTGATATTGCCAATGCTTTTTTCACAGAAATCATTCGTGGAATCGAGGACATCTCTGAGCAGAATAATCACAATGTGATCCTGTGCAACACCTACGAAAACCCAGAAAAAGAAGAAAAGTATCTTATTACGCTGTTAAGCCGGGATATAGACGGACTTATATTCGTTGGAACCGGTAAAAACCCCCGTATTCTATCTAATATAAAGGACATATCAATAGTCGTGGTAGACAGAAGACTCGGTAATGCATTTTCCTCGGTAGTGGTCAATAATGAAAAAGGCGGATATATCGCTGCATCTCATCTGTTGGAAAGAAAGCATGAAGAAATCCTTTTACTTACTGGTCCTCTATCCATCAATACGTACTTCGAAAGACTGACCGGCTATTTACGGGCTCTCCAGAAAGCAGGAATGAACAGGAATGAAATGCTCATACACGAATGTGAGGTAAGTTATGACGGCGGTCAGAGAATCATGCAGGAAATCCTAATGCAGGAAATCGATTTCGGGTCTATTTTTGCAACCAATGATTTGATTGCACTTGGTGCCTATAATACGCTTCTCCAGAATAATGTTCGCATACCCGATGACATTCTACTAATCGGATTCGATGATATACCCACTGCACACATCATCACACCCGGCCTTACAACTGTCAAACAACCCACCTATCAGATCGGGACAAAGGCTTCGACACTGTTGTTCAATCAACTATATAACAAAGACCAGCAGGTAGAACATATCATTCTCGAACCTGAACTGGTTATCCGGCAAACTGCGTAAGAACGGATTCGCTGCCGTTCCTTCGTTACACCAGCTTCCTGATATAACACCTGCGGCGCTTGTGCTGCCGCTTGGGATAATGCTTCCACAGGGCCTGGACATCCAGGTTGTGTTCCAGCTCCGCTGCGGTTTCACCGGTCATTATCCCGTTACGAATGCACGCCTGTGTAATTTCTGTAAGAAGCACCGCAGGAATCCCCTTGTTCTGGAACTCCTTCCTGACCGCCACCAGGTACATGTCCAGGCCTTTCGGATGCTTCAGGGCATGGAGAATGTGGAACAGGCCGAAGGGAAAGAGTCTGCCCTTTGCCTTCTGCAGGGCCCGGGACAGGGAAGGCATGGTAATACCGAAAGCAGCCACCTTATCGTTTTCATCTACGATGATCTTGGTGTATTCCGGATCGATAAACGGGAAATAGAGGTCTATGTACCCATCAATCTGCTTGTCGTTCAGTTCCACGAACCCATACAGGTCGGTGTAGGTTGTGTTGACCAGCTCGAACACACCCCTGGCATAGGGGCGGAGGTCCTTCGCTTTTTTTGCCGGCACCAGGTGGAGCTTATTCCGCTTCAGCACGATTTTATTCAGGCGGACGATCTTTTCATGGATCTCTTCCGGCTGCCGGATCTCGTATTCCAGCCAGTCCACGTCCTTGACGTATCCCAGTTTTTCCAGGTGCTTCGGATAGTAAGGATAGTTGTAGATCAACGCCAGGGTACCTAACTCCCCGAATCCTTCAACCAGCATGCCTTCCTCGTCGAAATCGGTAAACCCTAAGGGTCCATGGATAGCTTCCATCCCTTTTTCCCGCACCCAGGATTCAACGGTTTCAAAGAGAGCTTTTGACACTTCTTCGTCATCGATGAAGTCAACCCAGCCGAATCTGGCGTTTCTATCTTTCCATTTTTTAATATAGTTGTGATTGATAATGCCCGCAATACGGCCGGCGATCTTTCCGTCTTTGTATGCCAGCCAGTATTTCGCTTCACAGTATTCAAAGGCAGCGTTCTTCTTCCTGTCCAGGGTCGCTTTTTCGTCCCTGATCAGGTTCGGAACGTAACAGGGATGGTCTTTATACAGTTTCAGGGGAAACTTGATAAACTGTTTTAAATCACCCGGTGTGGTAACCTCTTTTATCTGTATCACCGACTCCTCCTTAATTCCTTCACAATGTCAGGCATCATAGCCCGGTGTACGCCGGTTGTACAATAGATTAACGCCTTCCCTTCATAAACGAAAGGAACGCCGGGAGGAAAAGGAGGGTACCGATACAGGTGGCGGACAGGGAGATGAGTACCAGGACCCCGAAGTACACGATGGGTTTGAAGCTGGCAAACAGGAGGACAGCCAGCCCGCCGACGATGGATACCGTGGTAAGAAAGATGGGCCTCCCGGATACCTGGAGTGTTCTGGAAAGGACCTCCGGTGTCACCGGGCCTCCCTTCCACTCCTGCCGGAAACGGATGATGAAGTGGATCGCATCATCCACCCCTACCCCGATGACTATGCTGGACACCATGATGGTCAGCAGGTCCAGTGGAATCCTGAAGAGTACCATCAGAATAAAATTCATCATGATCCCGATAAAGAGGGGGATAAGGGTGAAGATACCGAATTTCAGCGACCTGTAGGCAAGGGCGGCAATGGCGAATACCGCCGCCAGGGAAATAAGCATAGAACTCAGAAGATCCTCCCGGATCATGTCCGACAGGGCAAGGTATTTGAGGCTTATCCCCTGGATTTCCGTGTCGATTTCTCCGGGTATAATTTCCCCGATGGACTGCTCAAGAAATGCAAGTATCCTGCGTACGCCCCTTTCATCGACAAACCTGCCGGTACTGCTGTTGAATATCCGGAGGGACAGGGTGAGTGTAGTGCCCTCGGGATCGATGATTCCTGATAGTACTGGATTTACATCTCCACCCTGCAGGGTTTTCAGGTACCGGGAAAGGAGAAGGATGAGAGACCGTTTCTCCGGGAGACCGTAAGAGCCGTACATCACCTGGTTCAGGTATTTCAGATACGAGACAAAAGAAGAAACATAACTGATGTCAGGATAACCTTCCAGTTCTTCTTCCAGGCGGGAAACCGGTTCGAGTACTTCGGCGTCCAGGAAATAGTTCTGTTCGTCCCCCGGTGCATGCAGCACCACTTTCAGTTCATCGAATCCTCCCAGCTTGTCGGTGATGGCGTACATGTCCTGTATCACCCGGTCGTGCCCGGGAAAATAACTTATGGTGTCCGTGTTGTACTCCAGCTTCCCTGCAAGCAGGCCGAACACCAGAACAATTCCCAAGGCAATGACGACAAGGAGAACCCGGAAACGATACACTGTTCTTCCCAGTCCTTCCATGACCCGGGAGAGTGTTCCTGCAAGGACGAGCTCGGCGTGTTTTTCTTTAGGGGGTTTCAGTATCGCCAGAAAGGCCGGGAAAAAGAGGAACGACAGAAGAGCACAGGCGAATATGCCGAAAGAGGTGGCAACGGCGAACTCCCGGGTCAGGCGGAGGGTGGTAACCCCCAGGCTCAGGATGCCGGCAATCGTGGTAGCGGATGCCAGAAGGATAGTACTGTTCACATGGAACACCGCTCCGGTAATCCAACCCGAACCTTACAGGCCGGGCTTCGATTCCCGATAGTACTGGTTGAGGATATGAATGCTGTAGGAACTACCCAGGGTAAGGACCAGGGGCGGAGTGATAATGGTGATGATGGTAACGGCAAATCCCATCATGCTCATGAACCCGATGGTCCACAACGTTCCCAGGAGGACCACAACCGTAGGCAGCAAAACTGCACGGAAAGAGCGGAAGGAGAGATAGTACATGAAAAGGATGATCACAGAGGCAAGGATAAGGAGGCGGATGAAGTTCCGGGAAAGGTACACCTCGGTCCTCTCCACGAAGGGGATGGAGCCGCTCACATAGGTGGCTGTCAGTTCCTCCAGGGGCCGGGTGATCTCCCGGATCCGCTCCATCAGGCTGCCGTACGAATCACGCTTTACCGCCGGTAAAAAAGCGGATAAAAGGGTACCGTCTTCGGATATGATGAAGTTCCTGGCATACCGTGTAGACAGCAGTTTTTCCCGGAACTGTTCTGCCTGTTCTTTGTTTCCCGGCGGTCTCCCCCGGGGTACCGGGGGACCCATCACCAGCCTTCCCCCCCTTTTTTCGAACACCGTAAGGTTAAAAGGTGTAATTCCCGGTTCGATTCCTTCTATAGCTACAACCTGTTCCAGCACATCGTAATAGAGGGAAAGAACATCCGGAGAAAAGATGTCATCACCTTCTATTGCGATGATGAGGAACTCCTCCCCCGCATTTTCCGCAGGGTCTTTCCGTTCCTGCCCCGGTGCTTCATCTGTATTATCCTCCGGAAGGAGACTTATTACGTCCGGCTTCACCTGGATCCGGACAGCGAAGAATGCGAACACCGCGGTAAGGACGACAACGAGACCCAGTACTATGAGGGGCTTGCTCACGGCAAAGGCGATGATCCTGTAGAGAAGGCGTTTATTCGGATTTCGGGATTTCATCACTGGTATAGCGTTGAACCTTGCCGGAAGTCGTTCCCACGAGGACAATGGGTTTGATCCTTGTAAACAGCCCGTTTTCCACGACCCCGGGGATGTGATTCAGTTCCTGTTCCATCTCCATCGGATCGATAGGCCCGTCAAACCGGATATCCAGGATGATGTTGCCGTTGTCCGTAATCACCGGCCCCATTTTTTTAAGAGCCATCCGTACTTCCACGCGGGCTCCCAGGTGTTCCATGGCTTTTGTGGCAGGTACCCTTGCTTCCCGCACCACCTCTACGGGTACCGGGAACTTCAGCCCCAGGTTTGAAACGATTTTATTCTCGTCAATCACGATGATGAAACGTTTGGAACTGTAGGCAACGATTTTTTCGATAAGGAGGGCGCCTCCGCCTCCTTTTGTGCAGAAGAGGGAAGAATCAACCTCGTCCGCTCCGTCTATGGTCAGATCGAGTTCCCCGGATACTTCCGGATCGTTCACACTCCGGAGGGGTATCCCCAAGTCCTGGCACTCCATGATCGTCTGGGAGCTGGTGGGAACCGCCAGGATATCCTTGAGCGCTCCCTTCGCGAGGAGTTCCCCAAGGCGTCGAACCGCCCACACGGCAGTGGAACCGGTACCCAGGCCGATTTTCATCCCGCTGGTGACATAATCATCAACAGCCCGGCTGCCGACCCGTTCTTTTATCTGTTCTGTATCCATGTAAAGGGTCCTCTCGTATCAGTAGGGTTTCAGGATATCCAGGATCCGGTCCCGGCCGGTTGTCAGGATAAAACCGGCGAGTCTCGGTCCCCGGTCTTTACCGATGAGTACCCGGTACACAGCCCGGAACAGGTCCTTCGGTTCCACGCCGGCATCACCGGCGATTGCATAAATGGCTTCGCCCAGGCTTTTTTCATCATGAGTACCAAAATTTTCTTCAATCTCCTGCCGCAGTTTCCGGACTGCTGTCAGCTCAGCTTCGCTTAAGCGTTCCATAGGCTTTGCCGGGTTTTTCAGACTGAACCTGAAATCCCCGGGAGCAAAGGTGGTAATCCAGTTCCAGCCGCACCTGGCCCGGTCCCGGAGCCTCTTTTCCTGTTCCGTATCCAGGTTCTCTCCATGAAAGAGACCCACAACATCATCGATGCTGCCGTCATGGATCTGGAGAAGGTTGCACAGGTGGCGCAGGGGTACCTGAAAGGGCATAACTGAAGGCACTTTGTGTACCTGGGAGAGTTCGTAGGTCCGTTTCTCTTTTTCCCTCCGTTTTTCCCCGACTTCCTCAACACCGAAATAGATTCGTTCGCACTTATCGTAATCCTCATAAATCTTGAGCACATCAAGGTCAAAAGAGATGGCGAACTCCATGTTCGGCCTGGTCCCGGCGAACAGGTAGCGTACTATTTCCGGCTGGTATACTTCCAGTACATCCTTAAGGGAGACAACCTCTCCGCTGGAAGAAGAAATCTTGCCGCCCCTCCCCTTTATGCTGATAAAATCATATTGAAACGTTACAGGCGGTCTGCCATCATAGACCTGGGTCACGATGGCACGGGCCGTATCAAACGATCCGCCCTCGGAATGATGGTCTTTTCCTGCAGGCTCGAAATCCACCCCTTCGAATTTCCACCGCATAGGCCAGTCTATCCGCCAAGGGAGCTTTACCGCCGAAGTTTCTCTAAGATCGACTGTCTCCCCGTTCCCACAGGATTCGCAGGTGTAGGAAATATCCCATTCACCGTCCCAGGCCGTACACCGGGTCGTGTCCTTAAGACAGGCGGTGCAGAAAACCGATACAGGCCACCACTCTTCCGGCAGCGGATCCGACCTGTGTTGATTCAGGATTTCCCGGATGGTGTCCCTCTTCTCCAGGGCCCTGCGGATTCCATCTGCATATACAGAAGCACGGTACTGTTTCGCCTGGTAGATATATTCAGGATCTATTCCAACGATATGGAGAAGGGCTTCCAATTCTTTCTCATGCACCCGTGCATAGCTCTCTTCATTTCCTTGGGGATCCGGCACCAGGGTGATCGGTTTTCTAAGATATGTCTCCAGCATTTCCCGGTTCGGCATATTCTCCGGAACTTTACGAAATACATCGTAATCATCCCAGGAATAGATAAACCGTACCTGCTTCCCCTTGTCACGTAGTGTCCGCACCACGAGATCCACGGAGATAATCTCCCGGAAGTTCCCGATATGAATGGTTCCGGAAGGGGTAATCCCGGAAGCACACACGTACACCTCTTTCTCCCCGTGTTCCCGGATAATCTTATCCGCGCTTACGTCCGCCCAGTGTACCGATGCCTTACCCATGGAGGCGATTATACCTAGGGCTATCCTCTTATTCAAGGAGAGGTACCTGCTTCAGCCGGACAGATTTGTTTTTATCGAAGCAGTGTACCGTGTTTCTTTGTTACATTAATGACAGGAATAGGGCAATTTATAGAAACACTTGATTCAAAAATACAAGGGAGGTATTGTATGTGTATGCTGGAAATAAAGAGTATTTCATATGATTATGATGAATCAGCTGATGCTATCATATATCATGGCAGCTGCTTGGAATTACTCAAAAAAATACCTGAAAATACGATTAAATTGGTAGTTACCTCACCTCCATATAATATTGGAAAAGAATACGAAAAAAGGTTAAAACTTGATAGATATGTGGAACAACAGAACTTGATAATTAAAGAGTGTTTCCGGGTGCTTCATCCGGAAGGCAGTATTTGCTGGCAAGTAGGTAACTATGTACAACAAGGCGAAATAATTCCCCTTGATACAATTTTATATCCATTTTTTAGAGATTTAGGACTTAAATTAAGAAATAGAATCATTTGGGGTTTTGAACATGGCCTTCACTGCTCCAAAAGATTCTCAGGAAGGTATGAAACCATAAATTGGTTTACAAAATCCGACGATTACACATTTAATCTTGACCCGGTCAGGGTTCCGCAAAAGTATCCGGGAAAAAAATACTTTAAGGGACCCAAAGCGGGACAGTACTCGTGTAATCCTCTAGGAAAAAATCCAGGAGATATTTGGAACATTCCAGACGTAAAAAGCAACCATATAGAAAAAACGGAACACCCGTGTCAATTCCCGGTCGAATTAATTGAAAGACTGGTTTTAAGTCTTACTGATGTAGGGGATAAAGTATTTGATCCATTTTCGGGAACAGGGACTACTATAATTGCAGCTATTAGGCACAATAGAATAGGAATTGGTTCTGAAGTTATGCAAAAATACATTGAATTGTCAAAGGACAGGGTTCAAATGGAAATTGAAGGAACCTTAAAAACTAGACCAATGAATAAGCCGATTTATGATCCCAAAGCAACCAACAGCAAAATTACAAAATCCCCATGGGAAAATATAAACGGTAATGGCAAACAACTGGAATTATTGAATGAAAAAGGGTCAGTCTGATTATGCAAATTAAAGAGAAATACTCTCATCTTAATGGATTAGAGTATTTACTTGTTCATAAGGATGACTTATGGGAAGAAATAATTTCGGTCATTAATAGCATTGATGCTATAAAATGTAAGACTAAAGTGTCAAAAGAAAAGACAATGAAAGGTAAAGTACTGTACAGCCCGGTAGATATGAATAAAGAGTTTTCTATTTTTCTGAAAGATAAAAGGTGGGGAGAAAGCAGGGTTAGTTACTGGGTAACAAAAAGTGAAAAATTAATAAGAAAAACATTAGCTCTTTCTGCAGAAGACCAAAAAAAAGAGATAAAGGATTCCGGAGAAATACCAATTTTCAGTTATAATCAAACCGATTATGTAAAGGAACGGGTTGCAATCGAGGTACAATTTGGTAAATATCCATTTGTAGCTTATGACCTTTTTGTGAAGCATTTAGCCTTTTATGTGGGTGATAAAATAGATGTTGGTATTGAGATTTTGCCAATGAAATCACTCCAATCTGAAATGAGTTCCGGAGTCGCTTACTATGAGTCTGAATTATACAATGTGCTGCGGCAAGGGAGGGGAGTACCTGCGGTGCCGTTGGTGATAATTGGTATTGAACCTTAATATCTGCGGTAGCGAATAATTCAACTCTCTCTTTTTTATTTCCTCTGTGCTCCCGGAAGATTTTCCACTACCGGACATTGGGTTAAATTCAGAGCCCCGGGAGCCGATATAATAGTATGAAACGGTACCCAACGATTCCCTGCGCTGTATTTCTACTCTTCCTCCTGACACCCCTTCCGACCGGAGCAGAGGAAGGGTATGCATCCTGGTACGGCGGCAAATTCCAGGGGCGGCAGACCGCCAGCGGTGAGATCTTCGACACCAACAAGCTTACTGCTGCCCACAAGGCCCTGCCGTTCAACACCCATGTAAAAGTTACCAACCTGGAAAACGGCAAATCCGTCGTGGTTCGGATCAACGACCGGGGGCCCTTTATAGAAGGAAGAATTATCGATCTTTCCCGGGCCGGCGCTAAAGCGATTGCAATGACCGGCGCCGGTATAGCCCGGGTCCGGTTGGATATCGTCAAAACCGCAGATGCCGCGGAGACAGCTCCGGACACCTCGCGTAACCTTCTCTGTTCGATCCAGGTGGGTGCGTTTTCCAGCCGGGAAAACGCCCTCCGGCTGAAGAGCCTACTGGAATCCAACGGGCTTAACCCGGAATTCGAATTCACCGATGTGGGCATCATCCGGGTGATGCTTTACAACATACCAACCCCGGACCTGGGAAAAACCACCAGTTCCCTCAGGAAGCTGGGCATCAGCCAGGTGCTTATCCGCTATTCCAACTGACACCCGTCATATTCACCGGTACTCCTGCTTAAAATGCCATAAAAGTGTCACATATGTACCGGGAATATCCCCTTGATGTATGCTATATATTACAAGTATAAAAGGATATCTGGAGGATATCGATCATGTCCATGCGGGAAGTGGCCCGTCTCTGTAAAAAATACCGGGAGTACTTAGGGTGGTCCCAGGCTGCCCTCGCGAAAGCTGCCGGACTGACCCTGGAGACGATTCAGAACCTGGAGAACAACGGAAACTGCTCCCAGGAAGCACTTCTCAAAATCGCCCGGGCAATCGGAGCGGATATCCGGGAACTGATGAAGCTTAAAAACCGGATGGTCCGGGGTGTGGAAAACCTCCTCCGGATATGGTACCCTTAGTCCCTTCCGTTGAACTCATGTACGGCATCGATCATGGCAACCACGTTCTCTACCGGCGTTTTCGCCTGTACATTGTGAATAGCATTGAACACGAATCCGCCTTTGGGAGAAAAGATCTCCAACCGCTTTAATACCTGTTCCCGCACTTCCTCCGGTGTCCCGAAGGGCAGGGTTTTCTGGGTATCTACTCCGCCCCCCCAGAATACGAGGTTGTGGCCGAACTCTTTTTTCAGCGTTGCCGGGTCCATGCCGGCTGCAGAGGCCTGCACAGGGTTGAGGATGTCGAACCCCGCATCGATAAACCGTGGTATAAAACCCTTCACGGCTCCGCAGGAATGTTTGAACACCTTCCATCCGGTGTTCTGATGGATCCACCGGGTCATCTTTTCATAGTAGGGAAAGTAGAGTTCGTCAAAGGTTTCCAGGGAGCAGAAGGTGGAACTCTGGGTACCGAAGTCCGTACCGCAGAGAAACATGGCATCCACCCTGTCACCTGTAACATCGTGGATCTTCCTGAGATTACCGAGAGCGATTTCGACTTGTTTTGAAAATACGGCGTGTATATAATCCCTTCGGGAAACCGTGGAGATATACCACTCCGTTACGTCCCGGATACCTTTAGGCTCTGTTAAGAAAGGTGCAGGAACAAGAGCAATATCCCCCAGACCGGTACCACCGAAATTCACGAACACTGCCCTGCCGGTCCCGGCGAGCTTTTCGGTCTCCTGCCTGTAATAGGTAAGGTCCTCGTCTGAAATCGGCTCGAATTCTTCCAGGTTGTCCCCGGGGTCCAGCTTATCTTCTTCGATGGGAGGTTGCCGGATGATGGAGTCGAAGAAAAAACCACTGGACGGCATGCGTCCGCTGGGCCGGGCGCTCCGGTCACCTTTCGGATAGAGCAGGGTGTTCCCGTTTTCCTGTAAAACCTGGAAATCCCCGGGTACCAGTACATCCTGCCCCCAGGGGGTACGCCATTCTTTCCAATTCGTATTCTGAAATCCGAAAATGGTACGCCGGGGATAGATACCATCCACATCCACACCTATGGCGTTTTTCAGTTCCTCGTCGACCTCCCCGAGCATCTGGAACGGCTCATTAACCTTCACCGGCCGTTTCTTAAGGCCGTAATGGTCCCGTAAAGCTGCTACGACACTTACATGCATACCCGTCACAGCGTTGGACCCGAAATCCATGGGTACTTTCGTATCCTTGTGCCCTAATGCGTTCTTTATCTTATCTTTCCCTTTCATAGGTGCTCCTTACTCCGGATGTTATCATGGAAGGATTCTGTAATGAAAGTATCAGCCGTGAAACTCGTACTCCCCACCGTCAAGTTGGCAGCTTATATGGTATTTGGAAAGACAGGAAGCCGTTGCGAAAATCCCGCCCGATTTTCTTCAGTTTATCATAAACAACACGTCTTCCTGGTAATTATTGCATTTTTCAGGGATTTTTTTCCCAATTGTGCTACACTATACGGGCATGACTGAACTTAAACAGACACGGTTGGTACGATTCTAAGCTGGTCATATCCTGTTCCGGGAGGGCGACACTTCCAGGGAGATGTATATCATCAGGTCGGGAAAGGTAAAAGTATTCATATCCCGGAAGGGAAAAACGATCCCCTTCACCCTCCTCGGCAAGGGGAGCTACGTTGGGGAGATGTCGTTCCTCTCCGGCGTGCCCCGGTCCGCTACGGTTGTTGTAGTAGAACCGGTTACTGCCAGCATGGTCACTTCCGAGGTCCTGAACGCGGAAAACCAGGGGATTTCCGAGTGGGCCATCAGTATTGCTAAAGTTCTGGTAGAACGTATCCGCAAAACAACTGCCCAGGTGGGAGGGTACCTTGTAGCTGAGAAAGGAACCCGGGAAAAAGAACAGGAAAAGGAAAACGATGCTCAAGCCGTCTTCCGGATACAGGTTTCCCCGGAACTCGACCCCGGAAGGCTGTATCTCCAGGGATCCCTCACCAGTGATGCCATAGAGCCCCTGAAGCTCAGGATCCGGGAACTGCGTCTTAAGAACATCAATGAAATCGTTCTCGACTTTTCAGAAATCATCGATATCGACAACGCCGGGTTGAGTTACCTTTTCGAACTGACCCAGCATCCGGGATCCGGAGAAAAAAGCATCAAAATCGAAAATATCCAGCTTATCAGGAGCAAGGTGCTTTCCATAAAGGGAATTCTAAGCATCCTTTCCAGGACACCGACGCCGGTAAAACGGCTTTCAGAAGGAGATTTCCTCATCCGTCAGGGTGAACTTGAAAACACCATGTACGTGGTAAAGACGGGAAAACTGGAGATCTTCAGGAAGGTAAACAGTACTGAGGTGATCCTGGGAACCGCCGAACCAGGTGATGTCATCGGAGAAATGTCCCTGATCAAGGAGGGGACACGGTCCGCCAATGTCCGGGCAGTCCAGTCCAGCAATGTGTATATCATTGAAACCCAGGAATTCTATAAGAATATGTACAACATCCCCGGATGGTTTTTCGAAGTGACCCGCGGACTCGTACAGCGGCTGCGCCACACCAATGCCATGCTCGATTCGGTTATCAGGAATAAAAAAAAGAAGGAAAAGAAGAAGACCTGGTCCCATCCCTTAGGGATCGTCATTGACAGCGGTCATCCCGGAAAGTTTATCCTCCAGGGAGAACTCCTTCTGGACAATCTGGACAGCCTCTCTCTTCTCATAAACGCCCTCTCCGAACGCGGCGTGTATGATATCACCATCGACCTGGGCAGGGTAAAGAAAATCGACCAGGAAAGCATCACGTATCTCCTCCACCTGAGCATCGATCTTAAGAGAAGGGGCGGGTTCCTTACACTGCTGGGTCCTCAGAAGGACATCATAAAGCTGAAAAGGCAGTACGACATGGTTATGTAAGGAGTTGTAATTGAGAGTACGATTATCTCGAAATCGATTCAGCATACCAAACGTTTGTATCGAGCGGAAAATAAGAGCAAAAGAGTATATATTTTCTGCATAAAGGAGCACATATGATAGGCATTTTACAGAAAGGCGGTCCTATTCTCTGGATCATATTAGGTTTGTCCGTAGTTGCCACTGCTATCATTATCGAACGGCTGCTGTTTTTCCGGAAGATCAGGGTGGATGAGGACAGGCTGATCTCCCGCCTGAAATCGGCCCTGGAAAAAGGCCATTTCGACGAAGCTTTATCCATATGCTACAACAACCCCTACCCTATTACAAACCTCATGAAGGTGGGTATCGATCACAGAAACCAACCTACACCCATACAGAAAGAAATGATCATGGATGCGGCAAACCAGGAAATACCCAGGCTGGAACGGTTTCTTTCCGCCCTGGGAACGGTGGCCCATATTGCTCCCCTCCTGGGCCTTCTGGGTACCGTTACCGGAAACATCGAAGCCTTCGGTGTCCTGGGTAAATTCGGTTCTGTGGGGGACCCGAGCATTCTGGCGAAAGGTATCTCGGAAGCTCTGATAACCACTGCCGGCGGTATTATCGTATCCGTTCCCACCATCGTGTTTTATAATTACCTGGTAAGCAAGGTGAACCACATCATCATACGGTTGGAAAATCGTGCAAACGAACTGGTCCTCTATTTAGGCGGGGGAAAAAGCACATGAAATTTCAGCGGAGACTCAAGCCCCAGGCTACCGTCGATCTGGTTCCCATGATCGATGTCGTCTTCCAGCTGGTGGTGTTTTTTATGGTTTCCACTACATTTATCGTAACACCCGGTATCGGTCTGACCTTCCCCTCTTCCACTACGGCAGAACCTGTGGTTATGTCGAAAATCGTGGTAACAGTCAAATCCCGGGAAGAACTCTACCTGAACAAGGAGCGGCTCGATCTCCCCGCTTTAGGCGAACGGCTCAGACAGATCAGCGAAGTTTCCGCAGAAGACCCTGAAGTAGAGCGGACCATCATCCTGGAAGGGGATAGAGAAATTCCATACAGCCTGATGATAGAGGTGCTGGATGAACTGCGAAAAAACGGATTCAAAGATGTGAATCTGAAAACCCGGAACCTTGCCGGAGAGGAGCCAGATGAATCCGGCTAAAAAACAGGACCGGAAACGTTTGCTCATGAGCTTCGGATATGCCCTGGGAGTGCATGCGGTTGTATTTCTGACAATAGGACTCTCCGGGCTCGTACAGAGGGAAACCGAGGGAGAACTTTTCGGTCCCCTGAATGTCACCTTAAGCGACTACACGTCCTTTCCCGATCCTGCACGGGTGGAAGGTGTACCGGTGGAAGGGCCGGAAATAGAAGAACTGCCGGACCCGGATACGGACCCGGTTTCTGAGGAAAAGCCGGGGAACAGGGAAGAACCGGTTTCAGGAGAAGCTGAGCAGCAGGCAAAGGAAGAGCGCTCTTTAACGGATGACCAGACTGTTTCCCGGAACCAGGCGGAACCTCAGGAGAACAGAGAAGGATCGTATGTCCCTCCTTAGCCGCAGCAGGCACCGGAGGTGCAGGATCAGCACATCTATTCCGAGTCCGACCGGTTCGGAGAGTACACCATCATCATGGGAAACCGGTCGGACCGGGCAAAACCGAACTTTCGTCTTCCCGTTATCCCGCCGGACTGGATTGTCCTGGAGGACAGGAAGGCGGAAGTAACTCTCTCGTTTATCCTTGCTCCCGACGGTTCAGTAGAGAAAGTGAACCTGGACAAGTCATCAGGTTATCCCCAACTGGATAACCTTCTCATAGCTTCTGTTTGGAATTGGAAGTTTTCGAACCCCACCGGTTCGGAACGGATTATTGGCACATTTACCTACAAAGTACAGTAGGGGTTTTGATTGGAGCATTGTATGAAACGACTGATAGTATTTGTTACGTTATTTTTTATCGCTTTTTTTACCTTCGGTGAAAGCGGTATTCAGGAGCTCTACTCCCCCATGTTTATCGCCAGGGGAACGAATTCCGCGGGCACCTATTCCCCTGCAAGCGACACCCTCAATCCCGCCGCATCAGGGGGCAGGCAGAATCCTGCTATCGATTTCAGTTACTTAAGTCTCGCCGGGTTCGGAGGACTGGACCAGTTCGGTCACGCCATCAACATCGGTGTTTCCATTCCCTCCAGGATCGGTGTGTTTACCGGGAGCGGGAGGTTGATCTCTTCACCTTTTACCGGGATCTACCAGGACACTCTTGGAGGTGTGAATTTCTCCTTCGCCAAGGACCTGTACCGAAATCTTTTGTTCGGATTGGGTCTTGGGTTCCAGATCGGTTCCACCTGGGGACTGGGCCTGGATACGGGATTTATCCACATGCCCGGATCCCTTCTCGCATCGGATTCTCCATTTCTCCAGGATTTCAAATGGGGTTTTGTCATCCGCAACATGGGAAAAGGATATAAACCGGCCGGATCGGACCTCGCCTGGCCTCCGGCATTTACTCCGGCATTCGGGGCAAGCCTTACACTCCTCAAAACCCGGCCCGTTTCAGTTACTTTTATGCCGGACATAAGCTTTCCCGGGTTCCGGAATATCCGGATCCAGGCCGGCGCATCTATATCGGTGTTCGACATGATTCACGTAAACGGTGCCTATGTATTCGATCTCAAGGAGTACAAGGAAGGCACCGGCAGGCCCATGCCCTTCTCTTTCGGTATTGCCGCTACGTTCAATCCGATTAAAAAACCGGACATACCTGGTACGACAGGTGTATCCTCCTCTTCGGACGGCGACGATTCCGGAAGGGGACAGGAGGGCATGTCTGTCCACGTATCCAGCGCCAACCTGGGAGAAAACGTATGGGCTATCGGACTGGGATCCACCATCACCTTAGGATTTTACGACAGGACCCCGCCGGTAATCGAAACAGGGGAACGCCTCACCGATATTTCACCGAATTACGACGGTATCCAGGATGAACTGGTAATCCCCCTTACCATCACCGACGAACGCTACCTCATGGGATACCGACTCGTCATTAATAACGACACCGGTACTACTGTCCGTACCATCAAGAACAAGGAGGACAGACCGGAAAACGAAGGTTTCAGGAACATCATCGATCGGTTTACCGCGAAAAAAGAAGGCATACCGGTGCCGGAGACCTTGCGGTGGGACGGTAAAAATGACAGTGGAGCCGTCGCCCCTGACGGTGATTATACCTATTATATCGAAGCCTGGGATGACAACGGGAATATCGGAAAAACGGAAGCGTTTACCGTATCCATTGACACGGTATATCCGGAGCTCGATCTTACATCCCCCTACACGGTCTTCTCCCCCAACGGGGACGGCCGGCAGGATACGTTGATCCTTAAGCAGGACGGTTCGGAAGAAGTCCTGTGGACCGGCTGGATCGAAGATCCGGATGGTAAAGAGATTCGCACCTTTACCTGGGACAATACCAAGCCGCCTGATCATTTCTGGGACGGCAGGAATTCGAAGGGGATTCTCCCGCCTGACGGCGTATACCGGTACGTAATGTCTGCAACCGACAAAGCTGGCAATACGACCTCTTCTGCCATCGAAAACATTATTATCAATACCACCCCCACGCCGGTTACCCTCTTCGTGGAGTATTCTGAATTCTCACCGAACGGGGATGGGGTGCAGGATGTACTTCCCTATACCCTGAAAGTACCTGTAACCGAAGGGGTAACCAGGTGGAACATCGAAATAACCAGGGAAGACGGTACCGTTGTAAAAACCTTAAGCGGAGGCGTACCAGTCCCCGATTCCGTCACCTTTGACGGCACCGATAACGACGGGAAGCAGTTACGGGAGGGAACCTACCAGTCCCGGCTTTCGGTGCTCTATGTAAACGGCAACCTGCCCCAGGCTGACGCACCCCCTGTTTTCCTGGATGTAACACCGCCGAAGGCTGAAGCAACACCTGTGTACCCCGCGTTCTCTCCCAACGGAGATGGCAGGAAAGACACTATGGCAATAACCCAGCAGACCTCCTGGGAAAACCTGTGGACAGGTACTGTTACCGGCCCGGAAGGGAATATCATCAACTCAGTAACCTGGCAAGGTACCGCCGATGAGTACATCGAATGGGACGGTAGAAACCGGGACGGGAACCTGGTACCTGACGGTTCCTACGGATACATACTCTCATCAACAGATGGTGCCGGCAACCCCGGGGCATCCCCTCCGGTTACCATCATCCTGGACACCCTGGAGACCCCGGTCAAACTGACAGCGGACCGGGACTACTTCTCCCCCAACGGTGACGGCATCCGTGATTCTGTAAGCCTGGTTCCGGAATTGAACATTCGTGACAGCGTGGAATCCTGGCAAATCGTAATCCAGAACGGGAATGGACAGACCGTTACCAGTTTCAACGGCAACGCCGCAGTACCCGGTGAGGTTGTATGGGACGGTACCACCTCCGGCGGTGGAAAAGCTCCGGACGGCCGTTATCAGGGGATACTCACCGTGGTATACATTCAGGGCAACACCCCGGAGGCACGAACCGGAACCCTTACAATAGATGCTGAGTACCCGAGAGCTTCTGTCTCTGTAGAGGAGGTTATCTTCTCCCCTGATGGTGACGGAAGGCAGGATACACTGACGATCAAGCAGCAGACCAGCGAGGAAGATCTCTGGCAGGGTTCCATCCTCGATAACAGGGGAACAGCTGTAAGGACACTGTTCTGGAAAGGGAGGGCATCTGATGTTACCTGGGACGGAAAAGACGATAATGGAAACAGTGTACCCGATGGAAGCTACTCGTACATGCTCACCAGCCAGGACAAAGCGGGAAACAAGGCGGAAGCGAAAACCGGCAATTTCCGGGTAGACACAAAACCCACCCCGGTGAGTCTTTCTGTTGCGTCCCGGGCATTCTCTCCTAACGGTGACGATGTAAAAGACACACTCATATTCAGGACGGGTATACAGGAAAATACGGGAATACGTTCCTGGGAACTCGAAGTCGCGGATACCCGGGGGACAGTCTTAAGGACTATAACCGGTACAGGTTCCGTTCCGGAAGAAATCGTTTTCGACGGTAAGAACAGCAGGGGCGTCCTGATCAAAGAGGGCAGCTACACCGGAACACTCTCTGTTGTGTACGAAAAAGGTGCAAATCCAGAGGCGGTTTCTCCCGAATTCTGGCTGGATTTGACACCCCCGGCTGCCCGGGCATCGGCGGATAACAGGGTGTTCTCTCCTAACGGCGACGGAAAGAAGGATACAGTAGTATTTTCCCTTACAGGAAGTGAAGAGGAAGAATGGGCAGGCACTATTACGGATGATTCGGGAAAAACCATTAACACAACGATCTGGAAAGGAACTCCTGAATCCAGGTACACCTGGAACGGACGTGACCTGGAAGGAAAACTGGTTCCTGACGGAAGATACCTGTTTTTACTATCATCTACAGATACGGCAGGCAATACCGGAATATCTTCCAGGGTGGCCGTGGTAAAAGACACGAGAGATACACCCCTCACCCTGAAAACGGAACCACAATACATTTCTCCCAACGGTGACGGGAAGAACGACACCCTTGATATTCTCCTCCTGGCGGGGAGACGGGATTCGGTAGAATCTTACGAACTTTCTATAAAAACGAAATCCGGTGAAACCGTATGGACCATGACAGGATCAGGCTCACTGCCGGAATCCGTTACATGGGACGGCAGGGACAACCAGGGAAACCCCGCACCAGACGGGGAGTATACCGGGGCAGCCGGCGTTGTGTATGCAAACGGGAATGCTCCGGCTGTACATACCGGGTCGTTCTTTATCGATACCACACCGCCCTCAATCGACATTACCTACGATGCACTCCTCTTCTCCCCGGATGGTGACGGAAGGCTCGATACGGTAGTTCTCCGGCAGAAATCGAGTACGGAAACCATATGGGAAGGGAGAATAGAAGACCAGAAGGGGAACACGGTGAAGAACATGCTCTGGAAGGGAGTAGCTGAAGACTATTCCTGGGACGGTAAAGATGACAACGGAAACCATGTGCCCGACGGGACGTACGTATACTTTGTGGAATCTGCCGACAGCGCGGGCAATAGTGTGGAGAAACAGGTACCGGGGATACGGATCGACACCCGGGAAACCCCGGTGTTCCTCACGGCATCGCTCAAACAGTTTTCACCAAATAATGATGGCAGCAAGGACACCATCGACCTTCGTTCTCACGTGAGTCTTACCGAAGGAATCGACAGCTGGACCTTAAGCCTGATTCATTCCAGCGAAGGAATCCAGAAATCTTTCAAAGGGACCTCTGTCCCTCCAGAGACCTTTACCTGGGATGGTATGGGAGACGCAGGCAGTGCAGAAAACGGCCCCTATACAGCGGAACTGACAGTCTCCTATACAAAGGGGAACAGGCCTGTCGCCCGGGTGGGTTTTACCCTGGATACCAGCCCGCCGGTTATCACTCTCGGAGTTTCCCCGGCGCCCTTCTCGCCTGACAATGACGGGGTCGATGATGAGCTCAATATCAATATCGGCGTTGACGACGATTCGAAAATCAAGCAGTGGCGGATCGATATTACCGATCCGGCTGGCAACATCTTTACCAGCTACTCCGGAAAAGGGGAGCCTGCGCGGAGAATCATCTGGGAAGGACTTTCAGACACAGGGGAACTGGTACAGTCTGCAGAGGACTACCGACTGATTATGACAGTGGAGGACGAACTGGGAAACATCGGCACCTATGAAACCCTGATACCCGTGGATGTCCTGGTAATCAGGGAAGGTAACCGGCTAAAAGTAATCATTTCCAGCATCGTGTTCGCGCCGAATACAGCGGACTTCTCCAATGTTGACGACGAAAAAGCCCTGAGGAACAACAAAACCTTAAAAAGGCTGGCGGAAATCTTCAACAAGTATTCGAGCTACCGGATCACTATCGAAGGTCATGCGGTTATGATCAACTGGAACGATCCGGTAAAAGCGAAGGTAGAGCAGGAAGAAGAACTGCTGCCCCTTTCCAAAGCCAGGGCGGAAGCTGTTAAGAACGCCCTGGTGGAGCTGGGCATCGATAAGAACCGGATTACCACCGAAGGAAGGGGCGGGGAAGCACCCATCGTTCCCCACGGCGACGTAACAAACAGGTGGAAAAACAGGAGAGTTGAGTTCATTCTTGTGAAGTAGCAAGTGCGTTGTACAGTGCAGGCAGGAACACCCTGTTATCTGCCTGCACATAGTGTATGTCCCCTCCCATGCGGCTGAAAGTCTTAAGATACCGGAGATAGTAAGCCGGATCCGTGGGAGGGGGTTCACCCTTCTTCCAGTCCCAGTCCATCTGTGCCAGGTCTACCACATGAATCGCAAAAGTATTGACGGCTCCGTCCTGCTGAAGACATACATTTCTCGCCATGGACAGGGATTTTTCAAAAATCATGGGAGACATCACTGCCGACCCCACGGAAAGGTATACACCCCCTTCCAGCTTACTTACACTATAGGCAAAGGAAAGAAAATCCCGTTCCGCCGTTCTTCCAACAGCCGCTCCCACATTCGCCGGGTGAACATAGATGATGTCGCAACCGAACATGGGGTGTCCGGTAAAGGGGATACCCGATTCGAAGGCCGCCGCCTGAACACCGTATTCCCGGCAGGGGTGAGGAACGGACAATCTCCCCGGTCTCAGCCGCAGCTCCCGGAGAAGGGAGAGGAGGTCCGCTGCTGCCGCCGCTTTCCACAGTTCTTTCGTGGTGCCTTTTCGCATTTCTTCTTCGAGTTCCCCCTGTTCCGGGATATCAATCCCCTGTTCCGAGACCAGGGCGCCTATTGACTCCCCGTAACCGAAGCCCCTCCAGGCCCCCACGGCGATGGCGAGATTGATGTACAGACCGGTTTCCTCCCACATGCCGAACTCTCCCAGCCGTACATTTTCCCGGACATCTTCACTGGTCTCCCCCTGGAAGGTAATCTCCCAGTCGTGGATGATGCCGGCGCCGTTGGTCGCCAGATGGGTAATCCAGCCTGCATTCATCAGCCTGATGAGTACCGGACCCAGACCGTTTTTTATCGTGTGAGCACCGAAAGCGAGGATAACGGCGGAGCCTTGTGCCCTTGCATTCCGGATATGTTCAGCAGTTTTTTTTACGGCACGTTCCACATCCCCGGGAACAACCGGAACATTCCCCTCCGGGGGAACCGCGTCCCTTCGGATATTCACCTTGTTCCTTCTGTCTTTAAGAGGTTTGAATTTGAGCTCCTTTCTGTCAAATCGTCGCGGGTTCATAGCTCTTCTTCTCCGAACAGGATCTTTATCAAAAGGTCCATCTGAGAAAAATCCGGTATGATCAAGTCTGCCCCTGCAAGAACGAGGCGTGTCCGTTTTGCCGGATTCAATCCGTACCGCCTTACCTCGTCGCTTGCAACACCTATGGCTATACCGCCTCTCTTCCGGGTTTCGCGAATTTCCACTGGTCCGTCGCCGAAGGTTGCCATGCTCCCTGCATCGCCGGAACCGATATCCCGGATAAGCCGGCTCATGACCACAGCCTTGGCTTCCTGTGCCATATTTCCTTCAGACCCGTAGATGCCTCCCCCGAACAGGTCCGCATACCCCAATGCCTCCGCCTCGTTTTTCACGTCTTCTTCATCAGTACCGCTTACAAGATACAGGACAACTCCCCGTTCCTTTAACGCTCTGAGAAAGGGGACTGCGTTTTTCATGGTGAGGTCCTCAAGGGAAAGCTCCCCCCGGCGGTACCTGGCGATCCGTCCTTCGGGCAGACCGATAAGTTCCCTGTTGTACATTTCCTTGTATTCTCCAGGGGTAAGTAGGTTCTCCTCCGGCACGTAGCCGAATTCCCGGATCATATCCACGAGGCCGGACATCTGGCTGATGGTCTGTATTCCCGTGGTTGCATCGATATACTCTTCCACCCTTTTACGCACCCCGGGCACGTCTTCCTGTACAGCACTATCCGGGGCCCCGCCGAATATTTCCCGGATCATCATGGGCTCCATCACCCTTTCCCATCCCTGGCGCAGGCAGGAGATCGTACCATCATGGTCAAAGACGGCACAGCGGATTGTACCCTTCGAACCGGATTTACGAATGATTTCGATTTCACTGTCCCTGAAGTATTCGGCTAAGGAAAGAGACCCGGCTTTATCCGGATGGTATCTGTAATCCCCGGTTTCCGCGGTCTTCAGCACCTCCTCCGGTGTGGCCGTGCCGGTAATGTTCAATTTCTGAACAGTAACTCCTGCAACAAGGGTACCGCACCGGGCGGAATCTTCCGGTGTCTCTCCGGCGGCGAGTGCAACGGCAATTCCTGCAAGCATGCTGTCGCCGGCTCCCACGGTGTCGATCTTCCCGTAGATCTGCAGGGCCGGGATGTGCATGATGTCTCCCTTGCTCCATACCAGGCTGCCCTTTTCTCCCCTGGTAAGAAATGTCGGGCGGTTCCAGCGAGACCCTAAGGTTGTGACTATTTCTTCAGCCCGGGATACGGAAAGGCCGCAGATACGCGCACCTTCCTCATCGTTTATCTTCCTCATGGAACCGTCAAACTCGTCACTGTAAGCCCGGCTGTCGCAGAGCTGCAGGACCGACGGGAACTCTGCAAGAAGGGCAATGAGCTTTTTCCTGAAACCGGGAGTATGGATTCCCCGGTATACCTGCTGATTGATGATCAGCAGGTCCATCTCGGGTAATAATTCCCTGATTCCCCGCATCAGGTTTTCTTCGGAAACTGCATTGAGGGTATTGAAATTACCGAAATCGATCCGCTCCAGTTCTCTACCATCGTCGTAGAGCTTGGTAAACACGTGGGTGTCCCACTTCTCCTGCTGGACCTGGAGGGGGGAATCATCTATTCCCTTCTTCCGCAGAAGTTCCGAAAGAACTATTCCATCCGGATCGTCTCCCCGGACCCCAAATGCATAAACTCTGCCTACCCCCAGGGACGCCAGGTTGGCAGCTACATTGGAGGCGCCGCCTAACGACCTCAAGGTACTCTTTACCGGCCGGGTAAAGAGCCCGGTTTCCAACGACTGCTCTGATGCGGACATATCGAGAAAGTGATACGTATCCAGGCAGAAATCGCCTGCCACTCCGATACTGCACCTGGTGATGCGGTCAAACATCCTTTGAAGTTGAGTATGTTTCATGATACGGTATAATGGATTATTCAAAGAGGAATTTAAAGGGGGTACAGTGGAATTTTCCCGGGACATATTAGACGAACTCTTTTCCCGTTCGCCTTCTCTCGAACCTTTGAGAAAGGACATGGAGCATGCCTTTTCTCTCATTACAGGGGGCTTTGAAAAAGGCGGTAAACTCCTGGTGTGCGGCAATGGCGGGAGCGCTGCTGATGCGGAACACATCGTGGGAGAGCTGATGAAGGGATTTCTCCTCAAACGCCCCATCCCGGAAGATGACCGGAAGATGCTCGAAACGGGTGGAGGACCGGAAGGGATAAGGATCGGGAAACTTCTCCAGGGTGCCCTCCCGGCCATATCCCTGGCAGGTCATCCTTCTTTACGATCTGCCATTGCAAATGATACGGCAGATGATATGGTGTACGCCCAGCAGGTATACGGCTACGGAAAGGAAGGTGACGTTCTGATGGGGATCAGTACTTCCGGAAATGCAAAGAATGTAGTGCACGCCGTTCTTACCGCCCGGGCATTCGGTCTTACAACCATCGCACTCACCGGCTGCGACGGCGGCACCCTGGCAGGACTATGCGACTGTGTTATCAGGGCACCCTCAGACACAGTACCGGTGGTCCAGGAATACCATGTACAGATCTATCACGCCCTCTGCGCCATGCTGGAGGCACATTTTTTCGGACCCCGGAGGTAAGCAATATGAACATGTCCGAACAGGCTGAACTATGGAAAAAGGAACTGTATACCCACCTTACAGAGGAACTGCTACCCTTCTGGCTTAAGCGGTGCAGAGACGATGTGCACGGAGGATTCATCACCCACTTCGATGAGCATGGAGACGATACCGGGGAAGACGAGAAGTCCCTCATTGCCCAGGCTCGTACAGTGTACACCATGTCTTCCCTCCACCGAAACGGCTACGGCGGCGGCAGGTGCGGAGAATTCGCCTCCCATGGAGTAGACTATCTTCTCGAAACCATGTGGGACAGGGACCATGAAGGGTTTTTCTGGCTCACCGACCGCAGGGGCACCATTACCGACGACAGTAAAATCGTGTACGGGTTGAGCTTCGCCGTATACGCGCTCAGTGAATATACCCTGGCTACACAGGATGACCGGGGAAGAGAATATGCGGAACGGACCTTCGACCTCCTCCAGAAGTACGCGGCAGACACGATGTACGGCGGCTACTTCGAGATGTTCCATCGCGACTGGACACTCCGGGGTCCCGGAAGCGCAGGGGGGGACCGGAAGACCCTGGATGCCCACATGCACCTGATGGAGGCGTTCACCACCCTGTACGAGTGCACAGGACAGGATGTACACCGGAGGAAACTGCTGCAACAGATAGATATTGTTACCAAACGGATGCTTCATAAAAAATTCTCTACCGGGATACCCCAGTTCTTTGCCGACTGGAAGGTTGCACCCCAGATCAAGTTCGATACTGTCTGGGGCTGGGACCGGTTTGGAGATGAAGGCACGAAAGCCCAGGCGGAGGACAACACCTCGTACGGCCACAACGTGGAGTTCGCCTGGCTTCTGCTCCACGCCCTGGACGTTCTCCACGCCGGTACTGAAGAACACGCCCCCATCATTCAGGCGGCAGTGGACCACGCGGTAGAACACGGTATTGATCGTGAATACGGAGGCGTGTACGTAGAGGGCTCCCACAGCGGGGAAGTATATGACCGGGAAAAGGAGTTCTGGCAGCAGGCGGAACTGATGATCGGTATGCTTGCGGCTTACCTGAAATTCGGTGGGGCAGACTACCTGACTGCCTACGAACATGTCCACAGGTTTGTCATGGACAGGATGATCAATCACCCGGTTGGGGAATGGTGGCCCCTCATGACCCGGGAGGGAACACCCATCTGGAAACACATGAGCCACTCCTGGAAGGTGAACTATCACACCTTACGATGCTGTGTTGAGTGCATAAAAAGGTTGGATCAGATATAGATCGCCTCGGGGTGATACACTTCGCTTAAGCTTTCACACATTCTCATGGATTCCTCCATACTCGTGCTCAACGCCTTCCCCTGCCAGGCAATCCCGAAGGCGGTTCCGTGATCGACAGAGGTCCGGATAAAGGGTAAACCCAAAGTGATGCTCACCGTGCGGTGAAAATCGTAGGTCTTGGCCGCAATATGCCCCTGGTCGTGATACAGAGAGATAACGGCATCACAATCTCCCTGCAGACACCTGTGGAACACCGAATCCGCAGGAGCAGGTCCCCACACATCGATTCCTTCCTCCCTGGTTTTCTTAACAGCCGGCTCGAGAATTCCGATTTCTTCGGTTCCGAACATACCCCCGTCAGAGGCGTGAGGATTAAGGGCAGCCAGCGCTATGTTCGGTTTGTTGAGTCCCATTGAACGTAAACACCGCTCCGCTGTTCTGATCGTTTCAGTAACCTCTTCCGTACTCAGTGTTTCCAGAGCCTGCCTTAGGGAGATGTGCCGGGAGTGAAAGATAATCTTCATCCCGTCCACGGCAAACATGGTAATGCTCTTTCCACTGCCGGTCAGTTCCTTAAGCATTTCGGTGTGTCCTTTGTACATATACCCTGCGGCTTTGACTGCTACCTTGTTGATCGGACCGGTAACGAGGCCGTGGATACTTCCGTCATTTGCCAGCTGCACAGCTTTTTCTACATACCTCACAGCGGCTTTACCGCAGATGGAAGACACCCTTCCCGGAGTAAACACTCCTGCGTCATCGATCACCGCGCAATCGAAAACCGGTATACTCCCGGTTTTCAGTGCGGACGATGCTTCCTCAACTCCGGTTACCGGCTGCAGGGATATGGCGATATTCATCCGCTCTTTCGCTGCACGGAGTACACTCATATCTCCAACAACCAGTGCAGGGACCGGATGATCAGAAACCAGCATCTTTTTAAAGCTGTTAAGCGTTATTTCAGGACCGATGCCGGCGGGATCTCCCGTGGTAACACCAATGAACGTACTTGTTTTCATATTTCTATACCTTAAGTAGATTATACACCCTTTGTATCCCGGTTTTCCAATAATTCGGTTTGTATCGCAGCTCCGGAGACGGGAGAGACCCCGGTTTCCCTGAAAACGGTATATTGATTACAACATCTTCACCCTGTCAGGTGCGCCTGACGGATTGCGCGTTACCGGAACAATGCAGGGAGAACCATTGTAATTGAAAATCTTCGCCTCGATACCGTACAGGGTCCTGATGTTCCCGGGCGTCATCGCAGCTTTCGGCGGGCTGCACCATTGAATGCCGCCTGTTTTCAGCATCAGGATTGTGTCTGAAAATCGTGCAGCAATGTTCAAGTCATGAATGGCAGTAACAACTGTTAAACCGGCAGCACAGGTAAGATTTTTTAATAATTCCATTACTTCGAGTTGATGACTAATATCGAGATTACTTGTAGGCTCATCCAGTAAAAGGATGTCCGGCTCCTGGGCAAGAGCACAGGCAATATTGACCTTTTGCTGCTGTCCTCCGCTTAATTCCGCTACAGCCTTTAAAGCAAATTGTTTTAAACTGAGCAGGCGTAGAATAAACCATACCTTATCATATTCAGCTGAATTGAATATCCATTTTTGATATGGTCTTCTTCCCATCATTACCATGTCGAAAACCGTTATCGGGAGATTCATATTTACCTTCTGCGGAACATAGCCGATTCTCTTCGCAAGCAGCCTTCTATGCAGTAGATTTATATTCTGTCCTTCAAGAAGAATTTTTCCGGTTTCAGGTTTAAGAATAAGATTCAGGCATTTAATAAGTGTGGTTTTACCTGCTCCGTTAGGTCCGACTATGCTGAAAAGGTGTGATGCCGGAACTGTAAAGGAAATATTTGCAAGTACCCTTTCACCGGAATAACGATATGATAACTTTTTAATTTCAAGTTTGGCAGTTACCAAAACCTCCTCCTTTCAGCCAGAATAAAATATAAAAAGAAAGGAACTCCTATAACAGAAGTCATAACACCAACAGGTATCGTAATGTCGTTAATCAGGTTCATGCCTATCAAATCAGCGCCGAGAAGAATGATGGCCCCGATCAGGGAAGAGGTTGGAAGCAGTATTTTATGATTGACTCCAACCAGGCTTCTTGCTATGTGCGGACCCGCTAAACCAACAAATCCTATGGGCCCGACGAATGCCACAATACCGGCAACCATACAGCTTGCGACAAGCATAACGAACATTCGCAGACTTCCGGCTTTTACACCAAGGCTTTTTGCTTTGTCATCTCCGGTAACCATAATATTTAAATCAAGTACCACGGGCAGGATAAACAGCATTGCAGCGATAGTTATTCCGCAGACGAGAAGTAATTCCGGGTAGCCGAAAGCACCTAGTTCGCCGAGACTGAATGCTCGTGTAGATTCGATCTGTTCAGGAGTAGCAATATACTCCAGAAGATTTCCCCCGGCCCGGAGAATATAATTCAGACCGATTCCAGCCAGGACTATGATCTGTACCGTACCGCCCTGTAGAGAAGAGAGTGTGATAATAAGCAGTGAGGTCAAAAGGGCAAACAGGAACGCATTGGCAATCACACCATATATATGCACCGAAAAATTAATACCAAGTACGATCGAAACAGCAACTCCGAAATTTGCTCCCGCTGATATGCCCAACGTAAAAGGACTTGCCAGCGGATTCCGGAGAACAGTCTGCATCAGCGCACCGGCAAGTCCGAAACCCATCCCGGCAACAACAGCCCAGAGAGTCCTGGGTGCCCTCAAATTCATTACAATTTGGGCTTTCACAGCGGGGACGCCCACATCTATCCCCGTTAAACTCTGATATACCGCATGGAATGATTCCTGCACGGAAATGGTAAAGGGGCCGGTTGTTAAGCCGATACCAATCAGAACAACAAGTAATACTATAAGAGCAAAAAGGGAAAGCCGCTGCATCCGCTGACAGCGCTCATATTGCTGCCGTTCGTCCTGCCGGTTTTTCGGCCTCACTTTCCTTATTCTCAACATGGGTTACAGTGATGGATATATAAACACACCCTCCCGCTGTACATCAAAGTCCAGTCTCTGAAACCGGGTTAAATATTCCTGATGGATTTTCTGCGGATCCACATCGTTAAAGAGACCTGGATTGATTATCTTTGCCAGGTAAGCCATGCCGACAAAATATCCCGGCCCGCCTAACAGATCGTTATACATTATCCACACCCGTCCGTTCTGTACAGCTGAGATATTGTTCCAGGCCGGCCTGTCTTCTATCGATTCCCTTACAGCAATCATCTCATCATAGCTGGTAACACCGTATCCTCCGAAGTTTGCCATATTCCAGCCGCTGACTTTAACGATAATATCGGGGTTTTTTTCTACAACACTTTCGGCACTTACTTTAGGAAGAGGTATATCTTCGTCACCATAAATATTAAATCCCCCGGCAGCTATAATTTTAGGATGCCAGCTGGAACCGGGGGCTCCGGTTTTAAAATCCTGTGTACTTTCGAGGTAGACTTTCGGATGCTCTTCCGGGGGTATGGACGCTACCCTGGAACCGATTGTTGTAATCACCTTATCGTAAAAATCCAGATAGGCGCGCGCTTCTTCCTCTTTATTCAAAAGAAGGCCCAGTTTTTCGATTTCTTCTACATGGTATTCGGGTTTGTAGAAAGCCATCTGTATTACAATTAAATCAGGATTTACCGCCAGGAGCTTTTCTCTTGTTTCGTTATTCCTTGAACCTGTACCGATGATAACTGCATCCGGATAAAGATTCAAAATCTGTTCAGCCTCATTGAATGTCGTATTCCCGGTTGAGGGGAGACCGCTTAACCGCGGAAAATAATCAGGCCGTGCGGTAACTGTCTTTCCGACCCCAACAATCTTGTCTTCCGCGTTAAGAGATCGCATCACTTCGGCACATCCATAGTACGCTACAACAATCCGTTCCAGCGGTTTGTTTACACTAATTTCATTACCTGCAGAATCGATAACGGTTACGGAACGTGTTTCTTTTACAACATTTCCCTGTACAGGTTCTTCCTTTATCCCTTCCCCCCAGAGAAAAACGGCACCGGCTGCAAGAAAGAGAAATACGGTTAGAAAGAATAATTTTTTTCGTTGCATAGGATCCTCCATAGATACGCACAGTCTTTTGTGTATAACCACAGGAGAACCAGGAAAGGGATCCCTCTTTTAAGCCTAACTTCATAGTACTTGTGAATAATACCTGTTGTGATCCTTCAGTTCTTATTCTCTGCAATCCCAGGCAGGTTTTCTGGCTTACGGATCATCTTACTTGCACCGCCTTCCCACAGGCATTATACCTGCAGTGGCTTTCCGGTATAAACCGGCCGGCGTTTTTATCCCCGTATACAGCTCCGGATGAGCGCAGGACTCTCACCTGCTTTCCTATTCTGCCGTTTCCGGCCACCTGGAATTATT
>JAJSAL010000127.1 GCA_024274705.1 Spirochaetota bacterium | reverse complement strand
GGAACATTTCAGCTACAAGCTGCCCCTGGATATAATTCCCCGGACCGGTATACACCATGGTGTACTGCTCATCTTCAGGATTCGCCTGCATATGCTCCATGATGACAGGAATACCGGCATCGTATGCCTTCTTGATACCGCAGGCTACTGCAGTGGAATCGATAGGCATGAGAATGATGAGATCCGGATTTTCAGAGATGGCATAGTCCAAGTATTCGGCGTTCTTATTGGCATCGAGCTCTCCGTCGTAGAGTACATAATCCCAGCCAAGTTTTTTTGCCCACTCTTCGGTGTATCGCGCCTGAGCCGATGTGTAGGGATTGTTGAGTCCCATCATGATGAATCTGACTTTGTACTGCTGTTCTCCGCCCTCTTTCTGCCCGCCGGCAAATACTATTGCCGGAAGTGTAACAAGGGTGATAAGGAGAAAAGTCATAAGCCTTTTTTTGTGTTTCATTCCTGAAACCTCCTCGCGTTTAAATTGTATTCATAATATCGCAAAAACCATGCCATCCTAGTACGCGAATCAACAGGGCACTATATTTATAAGCAGTATATAGAAATATTCATAAAGTCATTTATGAATATAGCCGGTGTTTTACAAATTCAGATTCCCACATGGGTTTCTCCTTTTCCCAATCGGGTAATTCTGGAAGAGTACCGGGGAAACCTTTCGTGAATTACTGTTCCGTGTTATACTCGTCCGGCAATTACGTTATGCTGGATACACACGTACATGAAGAAAACACTTCTCATCATATACTCGTCATCGATAACGAGATGGAAATGTGCAACTCCCTGGAGAAGCTCCTTACAGAAAACGGTTTTCGCGTCCATGTTGCACTGTCTGCCCAATCCGGAATCGATATATTACAAAACCATACCATAGACCTTGTGCTCTGCGACATTGTCATGCCTGATATGTCAGGCCTCATCTTTCTTCAGAAAAAAGGCACTTCCGTACCGGTGATCATGATGACTGCATATGCGTCCATTGAAACTACAAGAAAAGCTTTTCTTATGGGCGCTAAGGATTACCTGGTCAAACCTTTCGACGTGCAGGAGCTCCTGGTGGTTATCCGGCAGAATGTACAATCCGCCGGTGGTTTTGAATCCCACATACAGTCGGAAAAGCTTCTCACTTCCCGAAACGAAGAGTTCATCGACATGCTCTCCCTTGCGGACAAATTCAGTAAAACCGATATGTCGGTTCTTATTACCGGTGAGAGCGGGGTCGGGAAGGAAATCATCGCTCATTATCTTCATGAAAACAGTTCGAGAAAAGGTCACCCCTTTGTCAGTATCAACTGTGCAGCCATTCCGGATACCCTTTTAGAAAGCGAATTGTTCGGGTATGAGAAAGGAGCGTTCACAGGTGCTGTATCCCGCAGGATAGGGAAATTCGAAACTGCTGACGGGGGCACCATATTCCTCGACGAGATTGGTGATATGCCGATAACGCTTCAATCAAAACTCTTACGTGTTCTCCAGGAATTATCATTAACCCGGCTTGGGGGAAACACAAAAATACATATCGACATCCGTGTCATTGCCGCAACAAATAAAAATATCTACGAAATCGTGGATTCCGGCATATTCCGGGAAGACCTTTTTCACCGGCTCAACGGTGTACATTTGAAAATTCCTCCTTTAAGATACCGTGTCGAGGACATCGAGATGTTCATTGCCTATTTTGCCGAGGGGTATAAAGAAAAGTACAATAAGAAAGATATTCTTTTTGATACCGCTACCATCCGGTTACTGAAGAAGTACAACTGGCCAGGGAACTTACGGGAGCTTAAAAACTGCATTGAACGGGCGATTGTAGTCTGCGATCAGTCGACGATTTTACCGGAACACCTGCCGGACACCCTGTACAGCAGGAGAGCAACACCTGCAGAAACAGAACCGTCTTCTTCGCCGGATAAACTGGACAAAGACTTAAGAAATGATTATATGAGAAAGATCATAATCGATGCTCTCACAAAAACAAACGGCAGCAGAATCGAAGCAGCCAGGCTGCTCAATATCAGCAGGAAAACATTGTATAACCGCATGAGAGATCTTGGAATAAAGAATGAGTTCGCCTAAGGATTCTTCCCCACTTCTCCGCTGCAGCAATATCTCCGTCACTTTCGGCTCTCATAACGTGCTCGATACGGTTTCGATGACCATCATGGAGGGGGAGATTCACGCCGTGATAGGGAATCATGGTTCAGGCAAGACAACGCTTATCAATACTATTTCCGGCGCAGTCAAACCGACCTCAGGTGAACTTTTTTTTGAAAACAATCTACTCGAAAAACACACACCTAAACACGCCATTGAACTCGGTATTGAAACCCTGCATCAGGAAATAAATCTAATGAAAAACATGAACTCCTATGAGAATATATTTCTCAACCGGGAACTCAGATCACTTGTCTTTTTCAATAATCAAAAAAAGATGCGGGAGAAAACAATCGAAGCCTTCAGGATCATTGACCTGGATATCAGTCCTGATATACCGGTGATGTTTCTCAACAATCTGAGCCAACAACTTATCGAGATCGCAAAAGTAATCTGCTTCCCTCCTAAACTACTCTGCATCGACGGAATATCCGGTCGACTTTCACCTGAGCACCTGGAAAAATTTCATTATATTATTTCCAGGCTCAGACAGAATGGAACAACTATTCTCTACGCTTCCGACAATATGGACGAGGTATACAACCTCGCATCGAAAGTATCCGTATTGAATGACGGCCAGATTGTGGATACGGCGGATTTGTCCAACATCGATCCTCACCGCCTGGTGAGTCTCACCTATTCTTCCATATTCAGCAGAAAGAAACTGGAAAAATCCAACCTGGAACTGTTTTATCTCAATAATCTGAACAGGAACATCCTGGACAGTCTCCCTGTTTCAATGATGGTTACCAATTCAAATCACTCCATCATACTTGTGAATAACTATTTTCTGAAAACATACGGTATCGGTCAGAAAGAACTATATAACTCCCATATCAGCCGTACCCCGCTTTTCCCTCCAGCTACGATGCCGGTTCTGGACCGCAGTTTACAGCATTTCCAGGCTGTACAATTCGAAAATATTGTCATTCCCGGGAAGACCGGAGAGATTGCTTCAGACATACAGGGTTTCCCCTTTTTCGATGAAAACGAGTCCTTCCTCGGGTATATCTTCCTTTTCGAAAAGAAAAGCGGGGCAACTCAAAAAGAGAGGACCGACATGGCCTCACTACGGGTCAGCATTAATGAGAAAAACACGGCGGTTGGATTAGCCCACGAAATTAATAATCCCCTGGGAATCGTCATCAATTATCTCCAGCTTATACAGACCAGCGGCTCCCTGGAAAATATCCGGAATAATGCCGGCATTATCGATAAAGAACTCAAACGGATCAAACGAATCATTAAAAACCTGATGGAGCATCAGACAACTGTTCCGGTGAACCCCGGCATCGTAGATGTAAATTCGTCGATCAAAGAGATCACTTCTCTCCTGGAACCGGATATGATCAATAAAAGAATACATGTTCAAAATGATATCCCGAAGCATTATTCCCTGCATGCAGACGAAGATCTGTTTAAACAGATTGTTATGAATCTCACCCTGAACAGTCTGGAAGCGGTAGAAGAAGGTGATAATATCGTATTTGAGAAATATGAAAAGCTAATCGAAGGAGTACCCTACAAAGGTATAGCTGTGAGAGACTCAGGTCCGGGTATAGAGAAACAGTATCTGGAAAAGATCTTCGAGCCCTTTTTTACTACGAAATCCGATTCGGAATCGAGAGGGATAGGGTTGTCACTATGTAGAGAGATAGCGGAACAGATGAACGGAATTCTCGACGTTGAGAGTGCACCCGGCACCGGTTCCGTTTTTCGATTAATTTTTCCGGAACAAAAGAGGACCTAAACGGTGTTTATAAAAAAAAACATGCTCTTACTCATTCTTATTATCATCTGTTCTTCGGTTATTCTTACCTGTACAAAAGAAGAAGCAGGTACAGACGATGCTCTTTCATTCCGTATCGGGTACTCCCTCTTTTACGGATCGAATCCTTTTGTTATTGCAATGCTTCAGGGAGCTGAACAGTGTATAAAGGACTGGAAAGAAAAAAATGTTTCCGTTCAACTCATCGTAACAAAAGGGAGTGATACGGATCCTACCCGCCAGATTACCGACTGTGAGGACCTCTATACCCGGAACATTCAGGGTTTGCTTATTTTTCCCGGGGCGGGCAGTAAAATAATGAGTGGACCGGTTAAAAAACTATTCAATGCCAACAACATTCCTGTTGTGGTCACGGATATCGGACTTTCAGACGCGGAGTGGGTCAGTTTTATCACAACAGATAATGCAAAAGGCGGTACCATGCTTGCAAACCTGCTGGCGGAGTATCTGCCTGAAAACTCTTCAGTTATCACATTCGACAGTTCCCCGTCTACAGAAAACTGTATACTCAGGCAGCAGGCTTTCGAAGAGACTTCAAGAGCACTGGGATTCCAGGTGTTGCCGGAGAAAGTCCTGAACAAAAACCTGGAAGACGGAAGGCGTGTTATGGAGGATGTCCTCATAGCGTACCCGGGACTGGATGCGATTTTTCACATCAACCAGCTTACGGCACAGGGCAGTATTGCGAATAACGGTTCCCAACCGGGCACATCACCTCTCCATGTGGCTTTTGATATCGACTCCAGCTCCCTGGAAATGGTAAAGGAAGGCAGAATACTCGGGCTGATCGTTCAGGACCCCTTTCTCATGGGTTACGAAGGTATGAACCAGATGCTGCGTCATCTGACGGGTGAACCGACGGAGAGATTCATCAACATACCTCCCCGGCTATGTACAAAGGAGAATGCAGATGATTTCGCCGGCGACCCGCAGGTTTCTCAGTAAGAAACGGAATTATGATCATGAGAAATCCTGGCAGCAGAAACGACATCGGGATACATAAATCAATTTCCTTCGATATAAGCCGGGTGTCCGGATTTATTCAAAGCATATCTCTCCTGGCGGTCCTGGTTCTCATCACTTCCATCCTGTCTACACGTTTTTTTTCATACCCGAACATTATCAACCTCATCCGGCAGGTATCCATCAACCTTATCATCTCTGCCGGGATGACCTTTGTCATCATAAGCGGAGAAATAGACCTCTCCGTGGGTTCTCTCCTGATCCTCACTTCCACAGTGGTTGCGAAACTGCTGGTATTCATGCCTGTATTTCCATCGGTCCTGCTGGGGCTGCTCATAGGACCCCTGTTCGGTTATTTTCACGGGATCGTGATTAGCCGGGGAAGAGTTTCTTCCTTTATCGTGACCCTGGGAACGCTGATGATAGGGCGAAGCCTTGCTTTTCTCATTACCGACGGAAAAGTACTCCACAATATCCCCAAAGAACTGACCAGGATCGACCATGACACCTGGTTAGGGCTTCCCATAGTTACCATCCTGGTTGCCGTTATCTACCTGTTATGTCACCTGGTACTCCGGAATTCCCCCTATGGAAAAAAGATATATTCCATCGGCTCTGACACCAGAATATCCAGGCTCGTCGGGATTCAAGTGGGAAACACAAAAACAACCTCCTTTGTCATCTGCGGTTTTTTCGCTTCTTTAAGCGGAATTGTCATTCTGGCCCGTATCGGTGCGATTCAGGCATACACCGGGAAAGGTCTGGAACTGGAAAGTATAGCGGCAGTAGTTATCGGCGGTACGAGCCTGGCCGGCGGAGAAGGGAGCGTTATACGGACGGTTATCGGAGTGTTCATCATCGGTCTCATACGAAATGCCATGAACCTTCTCCATATAGACACTTTCTGGCAGGATTTTTTTACCGGTGCCGTCATCATCCTGGCTGCAGCTATGGATGCCCTGAGAACCAGGCGGATGAAGAGAATCGGATGAACCGTATATACAGATCCATGCAGAAATATGGTAGTCTGATTCAGACAGTCCTGATTTTTTCCATACTGTTCGTCCTTTTCGCTGTACTGGTTCCCAATTTCGGCACCCTTATCAACCTGGCTACCGTGCTCCGGCAGCTTACGGTCATCCTCATCATCTCTGCAGGTATTACAGTGGTCTTTCTCGTAGGGGAGTTCGATATCTCCGTCGGAGCGGGGTTGGCGTTTATGGCATGCACACTGGCCCGGCTGATTCATTCCTGGGGCATACCGGCGGCAATAGCAGCGGTACTTATCACCGGTCTCGGATTCGGATTGTTTCACGGGATCCTGGTCACGAAAATCGGAATCGCTTCGTTCATCGTTACCCTCGGTACCAGGATGATGACCAGGAGCCTGGCGTTTGTTATTACCCGGGGCCAGGTGATCTCCGATTTCCCCGAACAGTTTCTTAAACTGAACCAGCTCACCATCCTTACCGTACCCTTACCCCTCTTTCTCGTAATTGCGGTGTATGCCGTTCTGTTCATTGTTCTCCGGTACACACCTTTTGGAAAGAAAGTGTTTGCAATCGGAGAAAACCCGGCTGCAGCGGCGTACTCGGGAGTCAACGTAGACAGGGTAAAAATAATCGTTTTTATGATTTCGGGTTTTCTCGTTGCAGTAAGCAGTATTCTTCTCCTTTCCCGTCTCGGCGGTATCCAGCCGTACGTAGCAGAAGGCCTGGAGTTCGAATGTATTGCGGCTGTTGCCATCGGGGGAACCAGTCTTTCCGGCGGACGGGGGAATGTTCTTAATACCCTGATAGGTGTTTTTATCGTCGGCTTTTTACGAAACGCCCTCAATCTTTCCCAGATAAATACATTCTGGCAGAATCTGGCGACGGGGATAATCATTATCGTGTTTGCGCTCCTCGATGCGCAGCGGGCCTTTATCAGAATACCCCCGGGGGTTCAAAAAAACCGGCCGGAACCGTAACGATTCCCTTCCGGGTAGTATTCCTTTCCCAAACGTGTAATACAATACGGGAAAAAAGTTGCTCCAGCAGAACGATCTTTGTATATTTCCTTGCTTAATAATGAATTAATTTCTCCGGTTCCAAAATATAGTTCTTGGCACAAATCCTGCACATAGCTTTCAACACAATAAACCAAAGGAGTGAAGAATGAACAAATTTCTGAAACGAAGGATAGTACTTGTCCTTATCATCCTGTGTATTTCCGTAGTTACGCTTTTTGCCGGCGGACAGAAAGAGACTGCAACAGAAGAGGGAGTACAAAAATTCAGAATCGGATACTCTCAGGTGTTCGGTACGAACCCCTTTCTCGTCGCAATGACGAACGGGGCCAAAAAATCCATGGAAGAATGGAAAGCTAAGGGAGTTGAAGTCGAACTCATCATAACCGATGCAGGGGACACCGATCTCTCAAAACAGGTTTCCGATGTAGAAGACATTTACGCAATGGGTGTCGATGGCCTCCTCATTTTTCCCGCTGCAGGAAGTCAGCTCATGTCGGATCCGATTAGAAACCTTTATAATAAAAACGATATTCCCGTTGTTGTGACGGATATCGGATTAACAGATGCCGACTGGGCCAGTTTTATCATTACCGATAATTATCTCGGCGGCGTTATGCTGGCGGAACTTGTTGCAGAGAACGTCCCTAAAGGGGCAAAGGTCATTACCTTCGACTGTAATCCCGCTGCGGAAAACTGTATCGCCCGGCAGAATGGTTTCGAAGAAACCGCAAAGAAACTGGGACTGACTGTACTTCCGGAAAAAACGTTACCTTTGACGCTGGAGGACGGCAGAAGGCTTACCGAGGATACCCTTACGGCTATTCCGGATATTGCTGCAATATTTCATCTCAGCCAATTGTCAGCCCAGGGAAGCGTCGCTGCACTGGAAGCTGCCGGGAACACTACTACCAAAGTAGTATCATTTGATATAGATGCCAATACTCTCCAGATGGTAAAAGACGGAAAAATTCTCGGGCTTGCCGTGCAGGAACCCTACAATATCGGATATGAGGGCATGAACCAGATGCTTACGTATCTCACCGGGGGAACAACTTCCGACAACGTAGATATTCCACCGGCGCTGGCGGTAAAAGATAATGCATCGACTTTTGATGACAATCCTCAGGTAAAACAATAAACTTCCAATAGAAAATCAGGGAAGGATAGTCTGTACAAGGCTCTCCTTCCCGATTATTTTAAGAAAGGTTCATATGACAGGTAAAACATTGCTGAGCTGCAGGAACATTTCGAAACATTTTAAAGGTGTTGAGGCTCTTTCTTCAGTTGATTTCGATATCCATCCGGGAAAAATACATGGCCTGGTTGGAGAGAATGGAGCAGGAAAAAGCACCCTGATGAAGATCATTTCCGGTGTTTATACTCCCAATGCCGGCACTCTTACCTACCGGGACAGGTCGATCGAACTTCGATCTCCTCAGGAAGCAATCAGGAACAATATCATCACCATCTACCAGGACAGCGACTTGATCCCGACGTTGTCAGTGGAAGAGAATATTTTTCTGAATAATGAGCCTGTCCGGGGAATTTTCAATCTTATACGAAAACGTTCCGTAGAGCAGCAGACGAGAGAATTGCTGGAATCATTCAACCTTTCTGTGGATCCGAAATCAATACTTCGGGATGTGCCCAACGATATTCAGAAAATGGTCCAGATCATCAAAGGAATATCAAAGGAGGCAACGATTCTCCTTATGGATGAACCGACTTCATCCCTCACAAAGACGGAAGTTGAAATCCTCCTTGATTTCGTACGTACGTTAGCTTCACAGGGTGTCGGTATCGTATTCATTTCTCACTATCTTTCCGAGGTTTTGCAGGTCAGCGATACAATAACTGTCTTAAGAGAAGGAAAAGTAATTACCACCGTACAAAAAAACGAAACGAGTATAGATAACATCGTAACATACATGATCGGACGCAACCTGAAACCGGAAGTACGGGAATTAACAAACATAGAGAAAAAACCGGTGGTTCTCACCGCGGAAAAATTGAACGTCAGGAATGCCCTCAACGATGTTTCTTTGACGTTGAAAGAAGGAGAAATCCTGGGCCTGACCGGGATTATCGGATCCGGTTCTTCAGAACTGGCAAAAGTTCTGTTTCGAAGTGAAGATGTGAAACTGGCAAGCGGGAACATCCTGCTTCAAGGAAAGGAAATCCCCTTTAAATCAACCGAAGAATCGGTGAAAAACGGCATAGCATTCCTGCCGAATGACCGAAAAAACGAAGGTCTCATCCTAGGGTTCTCCGTAGAGGATAACATCTGCCTCCCTTCACTCGACTCTTTTCGTGACAGGTTGTCCCGCCTGGATAAAAAAGCGATGAAATCTCATGCAAATACATGGATCGATTCTCTTCATATAAAAACACCTTCATCACTTACGTGTGTGGAAAACTTAAGCGGGGGAAATCAGCAAAAGGTGCTGCTCGCAAAGTGGCTGGAAACCGAACCGAAAGTTCTCATTCTCGACGAACCGACAATAGGAATCGATGTAGGAACGAAATACGAAATACGAAAAATCATCCGGAACATCGCGGATGGGGGTGTAGGCGTTCTCCTCATCACCACTGAACTGGAAGAGCTTGAAAAATTATGCCACAGGGTCATAGTGCTCTTTCGGGGAGAGATCATCCGGGAACTTAAAGGGGATGAAATCACAAAAGAAGCGATTATACGGGCTTCCACCGGAGGAGAAAGATAATGTCAGCAAAAAAACAGTCCAAAATGACCGATACAGCATGGAAAGATGTTCTTAAAGGCTCTTATGGACTTATACAGACATTAGGCGTGTTCATCCTGATGATCCTGTTCATGTCCATATTTCTTCCCCGGTTTCTTACCGTCATCAATATGATGAACATCCTCAGACAGCTTACTATGAACCTGATTGTCGCCGCCGGCATGACCTGTATCATCCTTACCGGTGAATTCGACATATCCGTTGGTTCCCTGGTATGCCTTATTGCAGTTATCGTGGCTAAGCTCATCCATTTGTGGGGAATTATTCCGGCTGTTCTCGTGGGTCTCCTCGTCGGCATCGGCTTTGGCGCCCTGAACGGAGTCGTTGTTACGAAAGGGAAGATTCCATCGTTTATTACGACCCTGGGAACATCTCTCATCGCAAGAAGTCTTGCCTTCGTCATAAGCGATGGAAAGGTAATTGCCGACATACCTCCGTCGTTTAAGATTATGGGACAGGGAGATATCAACGGTTTCCCTCTTACGATGTTTTTCGTTATCGGGGTATACGCAGTGTGTTATATTCTATTAACCCAGACCCCCTTCGGAAAAAAAATCTACGCAGTAGGAGCCAACCGGCAGGCCGCCATGCTGTCCGGTATCAATCCGGATAAAACCAAAATACAGGCCTTTATCATCATATCCTTCCTTTCCGCTCTCAGCGGCATCCTCCTCCTCTCCAGGATGGGTGCAATACAACCGTATACCGCCCGGGGGCTGGAATTCGATGTCATAGCTGCCGTTGTTATCGGCGGAACCAGTCTTTCCGGCGGGGAAGGTAATATTCTCCAGACAATTATCGGCGTATTCATCATTGGATTAATCAGAAACGCCCTTAACCTGTCTCAAATCAACATTTTCTGGCAGGATTTCGCTACCGGGACGATAATTATCATCGCAGTACTATTGGACACACTGAGAAAAAGGATTGCCAGCAGAATGTAGACATAGACAACGGACATGTGGCAGCTGATACCCACAGGTTCACGGATGGTCAGGGGTTACCAGGAAATCTCTCCCTCTTCTTCAGACTGATAAGATTCGAACACGGCTTTCAGATCGATCTTTCCCTCGTACACCGCTTTACCGGTTATTACCCCCCGGATGTTGTTCCCGCCCTCCCTGGAAACCAGCTCGATATCTGCGTTGGAGCTGACGCCCCCTGAAAGGATCACCGGGAGTCCCGATTCTTCCGCCAACACCTTCGTCCGCTGGATATCCGGTCCCTCCATGGTGCCGTCTTTCGATATATTGGTATAGATAACGCTGCACATCCCTATCTCTCCTGCCCTTTTTGCCAGGTCCACATCCTTGAAGTCCGATGCTTCCTCCCATCCGTAGATCCGTACAGTACCGTCCAGGGCGTCGATACCGGCGATGAACACAGATCCGAAGTGCTGTACCCACCCGGCTACTTTATTCAGATTCGTCGCCAGGACCGTCCCGATTACCAGGCGGTCGATACCGCTGTCCAGCAGTTCTTCCACATCCTCTTCGTTCCGGATGCCTCCTCCTAGTTCAAGCATACAGTCCACTGCCCTGCGTATCTTCCTGATCTTTTTCCTGTTCCGCTGAGTATCTCCCCGGACTGCATCCAGATCCACTATGTGGATTCGCTTCGCTCCAGCCTGCTGAAATTCCCGGGCTGTTGCTACCGGGTCCTTTCCATAAAAGGTGGCTTCATCATAATCACCCTTATACAGCCGCACACATTCACCTCCGAGGATATCGATGGCAGGTATGATATACATGGGGTCCTCCTGTTATTACATTATGCTTTTAAACTTCTATTATGACCGTATTTATCGTGAAAGTTCAATTGTTTTCGCATTCCCGAACAGGGCGGTATGGGAAGGATGACAGGTAAAAATGATGACCTGTGTTTTTTCTGCGAAATCAGTCAGAAGAGAAGCCGCAGCTTTCTGACGTTCCGGATCCATATCCACCAGGGGATCATCCATAACGAGGAACCCTTCCCGGGTCCCGAGGTAAAAACCGGCCATAACGAGACGGAGGGCAATAGATAAAACATCTTTTGTGCCGGCGGAGAGGAACCGGTACGGGACTTCAATGCCGTCTGAACGTTGTACCGCTGCCGGAAGCTCCTGTTCCAGAATTGATCCATGATACCTTTTCAGAGTCAGCCGCTTAAGGTTAACGGCGAGTTCCTTCTCAAAGGGACGCAGCGCTTCCTGTTCGGAAGTATCGATTATTTCCCTGGTGATGAGCCGGATTGTTTCCAAAGCTTCCGCTGTTTCAAGGTGTTCCCGGAACCGTATCTCTGCATACTCCAGCTGCCGCGCTACCTCTTCCGACGACTCCTCGATCATACCGTCTTCGACCGCTGCCTTTCGGAGTTTAACTTCTAAGAGAGTTTCTGCAATGGCCGTCTTTTCCTTCATTTTGTTTTCGTAGTATTCGATGAAATTCCCGGCATCCGTGAATTCCAGGGGCAGCTCTTCCAGTTCGGATAGCTTCTCTTCCAGCTCTTTCTTTTTTCCTACAACCTGCACAGCTTTTTCAAACAGAAGATCTTTCTGCCCATACTCCTTTTCGAAGGCTTCCAGTTCCCTCTTGAGTTCCCATTCCTCCTGTTCAAGGTACTTGACCCCTTCTTCGGTTCTCGCCTTTTCATCTACAATGTCCGCAAGGGGACGCACCTCCCTGTCTGCTCCGGATTCCCTTACCTTTTCTTCCAGGGATTCCGGTGTTTCTCCCTGAAGTTCCTTTACCAGGTTCTCTTCAGCGGACCTTACTCTCCGCTTCAGCTCTTCAAAGCTCTCCCGGTGTCTTTCCAGCTCGTCCAGATCCTTAACACCGTATGTTTCATATACTTTTCTCAAAGAGTTTTTATCCCTTTCCAGCTTTTCCTTTGTACCTTCCATGTCCGTTTCACCACTGGAGGCAAAAACGAAGACCTCATCGGATTCGAGCTGTATGAAACCCTTTCCCCGGATGGTATGGACCTCTCCCCGTTCCAGGGAAATCTCGTCCCGGGTGTTTTCAGTGACGCTGAAGAACGAAACAGCCTTCTTTGCTTCGACTTTCATCCTTACGGAACCTGTCTTAAGGGTATGCTCCATCAGTTTGATACTCTGTTCCAGGGTAGCCGCCTCGTGCACTGCACTTTTCCCCAGGTTAACCCCGGATTCCATCATCCGTACTACCTGGTCCCGTTCCTGCACCCTCTCCCGGACACGCCGGACCTGTTCCTTCAGCTTTTTCCGGGTTTCCAGTTTTCTTGCCTCTTCTTCCTCCCCTTTGAGTTGTGCCGCTCTTCTCCTCTTCTCTTCCAGGTCCCGGCGGCACCGGCGGAGCCCTTCCTCCGCTGCAGGCCACCGCTCCGAGGCCGTTTTCAGCTCTTTCTCTTTCAGTTTCCACGTTTCCAGTTCCGCCTGGAGTCCAATCTCTTCCCGTGCGGACCTGTACCGGCCTTCGTTCCCGGAAAGAAACTGTTGAATTTCTTCCAGGGCCGAGGCCAGGGAATCGTTCTCTCCGGAAATCTCCCTGTATGCCTCTTCCTTTTCCGAGATCCTGTCGAGAAGTACGGCAAGCCCCTCTTTTTCGTAATACGCAGCACATACTCTGCCCACATCTTTCTTATAAGGATTGTTCACACCCCTGTTGCCTTCCGGACAGCCATGATCCCGGTCCCACCGGTTAAAGGACTCCCGGAGCCTGGCCTCCAGGGTATTCCGGAACCGGGAGAGGGACACTCCTCCGGATTCAAGGACCGCAGTCTTAAGGAGATCGGAAAAAGAAAACAAGACCGCCGGGTTGTTTTTAAGTTCCTCTAAGGTGTCAGCCAGGCCGCTCTGGTACGTGAGAAACACCTTTTCCACGGTGCCTTCCGGAGCGGGAAGGAGCGCATGAAGTGCCTCCCCGACGGCTTTCTCACCGGTCAGGCGGGAACCATCCGGCAGGGTGAGTACCCCGGATTTTGATTCCCCCCAGCTCTTGCTGATGGTGTACCCTTTCCCTTCAGAGGTAAAGTCCAGGTCGACACTTATGGTATCTCCCCCTCCCAAGGGGAGGAAGCGCTCCATGGACTTTCTGAACGCAGGTCTGCTTAGGTCCGCCGGTGTGAACAGCACGTGCTGCAGCGCATAGTACAGGGTGGATTTTCCCGCTTCGTTCGGTCCTGATATCAGGTTCAGTCCAGGAGCCAGGGTGACAGCTGTTTCCGATAACCCTGCAAAAGAGTGGATGGTCAACCGTTCCAGGATCACTGCCGGACCTCCCGGAGGATGTCATACGCCGTCTGCAGCGCCTTCTCCTGCTTACGCCTGGTCAGTTCCGTGAGGAGGCGGTGAGGAAACGAACCGGCGGGAAATTCCCGGTCAATCGTTTCCGCAGTAATCTTCTGTCTCAAGGCTGTATCATCGATTTCTGCATAAAAAAACCGTTTCCGGAGAGTTTCTGTGCCGCGCTTCACCGCCGCCAGATCTTCTCCTGGAAGGACCCCTCGAAGAGAAAGTTTTAACAGCGTTCGCGCTGGATCGTCCCGGGACCTATCCGCTTCAAGGGTCTCCAGGTCCCCCGGGGTTGATACTTCGAGTTCCCTGTGGGCAAACCTGTACGCCCCTGTTTCCAGCATTTCGAATCCAGTAACCTTTTTACCTGTACACCGAATCATCCACACCTGCCCCGGCGTTTCACAATCGAAACCGTCCGGTTCGGGAGTTCCGGGGATAAAAAGGTGACTTTTCTGAAGCCTGTGGTCCTGGGGGATGTGGGTGTGACCTGCGATCCACAGATCGACAGGGAAACGTTGCAGTTCTGCGAGTTCCATGGGAAAATAGCGGTCATCAACATCGGGGGAGATCCCCCGGATACTTCCGTGGACGATACCGATATGCAGGTTTTCCGGATCATCTTCCCTTTCGTTTGAAATCCATGACACCCGGTGGTGGGGGGAATGAGCGGCATCGCAGGGTCCGGGGAACAGAACAGCCGGTATATCGTAGTGCCCCAGGGGATATGTCTTCCGCTCTTTCAGCACCAGGACCCTGTCTCCTGCCTCCTGCATAAACACGGACCAGAGCAGTGAATCCCTTCCGGACATGAAATCGTGGTTTCCCGGCAGAAGGGCACACACCTTTCCCTCAAACCGGTTCAACCCCGCCGCTGCCCTGAGAATATCTTTTTTCGTCATTTTCAACCGGTCGAAGAGGTCTCCTGCCATGATCAGAAGATCTGCGGAACGATTATTGGCCAGGGCAACGATTGTGTCGAGGGCTTCGAACCGGGCGCCGCTCAACTCTTCCTGAACTTCGGGATAACCGGCGAATTTCATACCAAGGTGGAGGTCGGCAGCTGCAAGGATGGAGATGTCAGCTGCTCCCACTCTCTTCTCTTTCTTCGTCATCCAGGTATGAAAAGAACTGGTCCCCCATGGAGATGTTTTCCTTTTTTATTTTCTGTTCATACAGGGCTTTGTCCGACTGCTCCAGGAGATCGCACTCACCGGTCCCATCGCAGGAATGCACCCCGATACTTACACTGTAGGGAGGCAGGTCCCCGTTTGTTCGCTTCCGTATGTCCTCAAGGATACGGTCTTTTACCCTTTCCGCACTCTGTTTATCCGTACTGGGCATGATGACCACGAATTCATCGCCGCCATAGCGGGCGACCTGGTCCACTTTACGTATATTTTCAGCAATCACTTCCGCGCAGTCTTTCAGAACCTCATCACCTACAGGATGTCCGTAACTGTCATTGATCTGTTTAAAATCATTGATATCGATCATGAGTGCAGACAAGGTATTCGAATACCGTTTACACTTCTCCACTTCCAGGGAAAGCAAACGGTCCAGGCTCCTCCTGTTCAATACTCCTGTCAGGTGATCCGTCATGGATATTCTGCGCATCGCCCGTATATAGAAGGCTTTTTCCAGGGCGATGGCTGCAAAATCGGCAATGATTGTCAGCGCTTTCAATTCCAGTGCTGTAAAAGGCTGTCCGTTCAACTTATTCACCAGCTCTATCATGCCCAGCACACGGTTTTCCGTTTTCAACGGAACACCGATGATGGATTGAGTACTGAACCCTGTCATCTTGTCGATACGTTTGCTGAACCGTTTGTCTTTCAGCACGTCTGTTACAATTACCGACTGGCCCGTCTCTGCTATCCAGCCGGATATCCCTTCATCCGCGGGGATCCTCTTCCCCCTCAGTTTATCCGCTGCTTCACCCACCACCAGTTTGAACACAAGCTCGTTGGCCTGGGGGTCCAGAAGGATCAGCGACCAGTTCAGCGGCGCAAAGATGGATCCGACCTTTTCCATTACCCGGTTCAGAATCTCTTTCATACTTCTGGCTGAAACAATCGCTTTACCCACATCAACAAGAAAAGAGAGATCGATGAAATCTTCAAAATTGTCGTTCTGCTTTAGTAATTTTTCCATGATTGATTACATGATACTAGAATCCCGGAAAGAAATCTATTCGGTCCGGGAAATGACGGGGAAAAAGAGTGAAACAGTTGTTCCTGTACCCGGGAGGCTCTGAATAGAGAGGTTCCCTTTCATTCTAAGCAACCCTTCCTGAACCCACACCATACCCAGCCCATTACCGTTTTTCTTGGAAGATTTGCCGACGGCAAACCGGGAACACTCGAGGCACATTGAATCCCTGCAGGAGATACAGCCTGGCAGTCCGGCACCCGAATCGACTACATCTACACGGGCAAAGGGAGATTCTACAATTATACGAACCTGGATGACCCTTTCCTCCCTTTTGGATACCGCTTCTATGGCATTCTGGAGTACATGTTCGAATATCAGGAATACATCATCCGGTGAACCTTTGATGAACACCTGTCCCGATGGTTCGAACCTGATCTGTATCCCGATCCTGGCAGCTACTCCCCACCGGAAAATCTCAATACTGCTTGTCGCGGCAGCGCTGATATCGATGGTATCATCCAGAGGGAATGCTTCGGTTCTCACAAAAAACATATACCTGTCGAGCATCTCCAGTATCTGCGATAGTGCTATCTGCTGCAGCTGGGCATGCTCCCTGCTGGTCCTGTCACCGTCTCTCAGGATCAACTCGGTTACCCCGTACACCGCCATAAGTTTTGATCGAATGCTGTGAACAACGCCGGTCAGGTATTTGCCAAAGAGGATATATGCCCTGGTTTTCGGATCTATCTCCGGTTTCATGCCGTATTCGAAGTGTACCGAACGTTATACCGTAATATCGTATTCGATCAGTCTTGTCCGGGCCCTGTCCAGCACCTCGAAGGAGAGTTCAGATTGATGATCTTCACAGCAGATTTCCTGCATACACTGCAGCAGGATGACAAGACGTCTCATGGAGGGAATTGAAAACGATGCAATCGACTCCACCAGAATAGTATCAACTTTTTTATATACACTTTTTACTGTTTTATACACATCTTGAATATTGATGCCCGCTATCCACCGGTACCCGACCCTGGATGACAGCTCTTTTTCCGACCCCACAAGATCCTTGATGAAATCCTCATCCACCAAAACGACGCTTACCCCTTCATCCATGAGGGAACAGAGCACCGGAATGATTTCTCTATCCATGCTGGCCGCATCATCAATGACAATAACGGCATTATTCCGTAAAAACCAGGTAAACACGTTGTACATCTCCACTTCCCCGGTAAAAGCTGCCAGCTTCCTGACTAACTGTTCCCGGTTCTGAAGTGTTGCATTCGCAAAGCACACCTTCGGATGACTGTAGTAATGATACAAAGCATGCGTTTTTCCGCATCCGGAAGGGCCTGAACAGTAATATGACGTGTTCCGGGAGAGAGCATCTTCGATGATCCGGCAGATACTGAAAAACGAAGAAACCGCCAGGGACGGGATTTTCAGAGACGGCGCGTGGCTTGAGCAGCCGGGATCCACTAAAGGGGATGTTTGTCTCATCGGTTCTGATTCTACGGGCTGCCACCCGGGGGAACAATTATACCGGAGTATTAATAAGTCCGGTCCCGGCAGAGAAAGGACCGATTCTTGACTTTCAACAGATTGCACTCTATTGTGGAAAAGCAATGGAACAGAAAGAGCATCGACTCGCAGTCATTATGTTTGTGGATGTATGCGGATTCAGCAGCCTTATCGAAAAGCACGAAGAGGAAACTCTTCAATTCCTGAGTGATCTCACCGGCACCCTGGAAACCCTGGCCCCGGACTTCAAAGGGAAGGTGATAAAAAGTATGGGAGATGCTTTTCTTATCGATTTCAAGACTACCCTGGACGCAGTTACATACGGCATAAAGATACAAACCGAACTTGCTCCGAACTTCGCGATTCAGGGGACCCCTGTAGAGCTTCGGATCGGTATCCACTTAGGAGACATCTATTTCTTTAAAAACGATGCACTGGGGGAAGGTATCACCATTGCATCCCGGCTTCAGTCAATCTGCAGATCCGGACGGATCTGTATGTCCGGAGAAGTGTACAACCAGGTTTCCGGTAAAATCAGACTTGCCGCAGAATCTCTCGGCAAAGTAACACTGAAAGACGTATCCCGGGAAATCGACGCATATGAACTGGTAACTGCCGGGGACGACCGGACCCGGGAAGACCGTTATGAACCAGCCGGACCCGGCGAAGGAGAACCTGTAGATTTCCAGGAGTTGAAGGACCTGGTAATAGACCAGATCAAACATGCGGGACGAAGAATCCGGGAAGAACGGCACCGGCACCACGTGCCTCATCCGCCTCCTCCGGGAAGGGGAAAATCCAGAAAAAACGGGAACGGCGAGGACAGTTTCGGCATTACAGAACAACAGGAATATGAAGATACCGTTTCATCTGATGATCCTTATCAGGCTTACCGGAATTACCGGCACCGGGTCATCCGGCAGGCGGCCATGCAGAAGATCGGTATTGTCGGACACCTGGTCCCGTATATTGCCGTCAACGGATTCCTTATCTTTCTCAATCTCCGTTTCTCACCGGGATTCTTCTGGGCCGCTTTTCCCCTGTGCGGCTGGGGAATAGGGATCCTCAGTCACCTGTCGCAGGTCGGTGTAAAGAACAAACAGCAGAACGATGTTCAGCGCCTTCCGGAACTTAAAACCAGGGAGTACCGCCTTCTCAGGAAGATCCACGCTCTTAGGGGAAAAATCGTCTCCCATGTAGCATCCACTATCGGAGTGACAATCCTCCTGTCGGTGATCAATTGTATGGTGAGTCCCGGTGTTTTCTGGGCCATCATTCCTATTGGAGCAATGTCCATCGGACTGATCTCCCACATGGTACGGTACACTACAGAGACCAGAGTTCTGAAAAAGGAGTTTAAGGACCGGGTATTCGGCGATCCCGGGGCGGATTTTATCTTCGGACAGGCCGGGGACATAAAAACCACGACGAAACCGGCGTGTAAGCGGAACGTATCCCCGGATATCGTCGACCATGCGATCTGTCTACGGGAAGGAATCATCCAACAGCTTAACGGGCTGGAACAAGGGAGTTCTCCCGTCGGGGAGGATATGCTTCCCATACTGGACAACTACATCGAACAGATCCGGGAACTGCATCAAAAAAACCAGGAACTCAACCGGGTCCTGGTTTCCATGCCCATCGGAGACCTGGAAAAAGACAGAACCGTTCTTCAGGGAAAACTGGAAAGTTCCAATTCCGAGTATCTCCGAAAAGAATATACAAAATCCATTGCAGAGATAGAAAGACAGGTGAGCTCCTTCAATGAACTCAAAAACCAGAGGGAAGTGATAAAACTCAGACTTTCCTCCGCGGTGAATTCCCTCAAACAGATGCAGCTCGACCTTGCCCGCATGAAAACGATGTCCACTTCGAATGAACGGGCTTCCATACGGATGCTGCAGGAGAAATCCCGGGAACTGTCTACCTACCTGGAAGACCTGAAACAGAGCTACCAGGAACTCGACGAAGATACATGAATCCGGCGCTACCGTATATCCAGAAGCTCGATTTCGAACACCAAAAACGTATCCGGAGGAATTACCCCTCCGGCCCCGCGGGATCCGTAGGCAAGCTCCGGCGGTAGAATCACCGTGCGTTTTTCTCCTTTTTTCATCTGTAAAAGGACCTGGTCCCAGCCTGGTATAACCTGTCCCGCCCCCACTTCGAATTCGAACGCTTCGCCTCTGCTCCTGGAACTGTCAAAGGTACTACCGTCCAGGAACATCCCGGTGTAATGCACCCATACCCTGGAACCCCGGGAAGGTGTTCTCCCTCTCCCGTTTTTATTGATAATAGAAAAAATTCCGGAATCGTCCTTACGGGCATCCGGCCACTTCTGCCGGATAAGCTCCAGTGAGCTTTTTTTCTTCTCTTCAGCCAGTTTCCGTGCCCGCTCCCGGGCCTGCCGGTATAACGATTCGAACTTCTCCTGATCGATCCTGAAGGCTTTCGCCTTTCTTCCTTTTCGTATGATCGTCACTTTCTCGATCAGGTCTCCCTGGCGAATCGCGTTTACCACGTCCTGGCCCTCCACAACATGGCCGAAAACGGTATGCTTTCCATCCAGGTGGGGCGTCGCCACGTGGGTAATGAAAAACTGACTGCCGTTCGTGCCGGGACCTGAATTTGCCATGGAGAGGATACCCGGGCCCGAGTGTTTCAGGTCCTGGCGTAACTCGTCGGGAAAACGGTACCCGGGACCGCCTCTGCCGTTACCGAAAGGGTCGCCTCCCTGGATCATAAAACCGCTGATCACCCTGTGAAAGGTGAGGCCGTCGTAGTACGGTTTCCCCTTCTCACGGTTTTCGAACTCGATAGTCCCTTCTGCGAGCCCGACGAAATTCGCTGCCGTCAGGGGTGTTTTTTCGTATTCCAGTTGAACCAGTATGGTTCCCCGGTTTGTTCTGATATCTGCGTATACTCCGTCGCTCAGCTGGTTTATATCGTAACCGGATAAAGCTGCAACGGGAATGGCCAGGCACAGAAAGAGTAGTGCTGAACGTTTCATCCATGTCTCCTTGTATTGCAAAGGCGTCTTCCGATTGAAGAGATACCCTTACCTATTTATTACCCTTACCATGATGATACCGTCAATAGCTTTTATCCTGTTCTCTGCATCTTCAGAGATCGATGATTCCACATCGATGATATTATACGCATAATCTCCTTTGTGCCGGTTGAGCATATCTGAAATATTAATCTTTTCTTCTGCGAGTACGGCGGTAATCTGGCCGACCATATTTGGGATATTCCGGTTCGCAATGATCAGCCTGGTGGAAGCTACCATGTCCATTTTGCATGCCGGGAAATTGACGGAATTGACGATATTTCCCTCTTCCAGGAACCCAATCAGCTGATTGACCGCCATAACGGCACAGTTTTCCTCTGCTTCCGGCGTGGAAGCACCGAGATGGGGTATGGGTATCACCTTGTCCACGGACAGGATGCCTTCGTCCGGTAAATCGGTGACATAGGAGGCAACGGTACCTTTTGCAACTGCGTTTTTAAGGGCTGCATTATCCACCAGTCCCCCCCTGGCAAAGTTAAGGATCCGGACCCCCTCCTTCATAAGAGAGAATTTTTCCCCGTTCAGGATCCCTTTCGTCTTGTCATTGAGAGGTACGTGGAGGGATATGTAGTCGGAATCGGCGATGAGGCTGTCCAGGCTGATGGCCCGCTTCACCGACCGGGAAAGGCCCCATGCTGCTTCTACAGAGATAAACGGATCGAACCCGGACACCGACATACCGAGACTTTCCGCATCATTCGCCACCATCACACCGATAGCTCCAAGTCCGATTACACCCAGCTTCTTACCCCGGATTTCCGGACCTGTATAGTTCGATTTCCCTTGTTCCACGATTTTCGGCACTTCGTCTCCCTTCCCCTTTAAGCTCCGGGCCCAGGAAACCGCCTGGAAGATGTTCCTGGATGAGAGAAAGAGGGCTGCCAGAACGAGTTCCTTCACGCTGTTGGCATTCGCCCCGGGGGTATTGAACACGACAATCCCCTTTTCACTGCACGATTCCACAGGGATGTTGTTCACTCCTGCTCCTGCCCGGGCGATAGCTTTGAGGGTCTGCGGAAGGTCCATGTCGTGCATTTTCAAACTGCGCACAAGAACAGCATCGGGATGACCGATTTCCGATGCAACCTCGTAGGCGTCCCTGGGAAAGAGGTCCAACCCCCGGGGTGATATTTTATTCAATGTCTGTACTTTAAACATTTCACTGCTCCTTTTTTTAGGGTAGCTCTGTTATTTATTCAGCTTGAAATGGGCTGAAAGTATCCTGAATTCCTCGAAAAGGTATACGTTCCGGACTGATACTGATGAAAGAACATCCAGAATTGCGGGTGAATAATTGACGATACCCCGAATACCTCCCCGAACGAGCCGGGCCGCAGCCTTCTGTGCCCCTGTACCGGAAACGGTTAGCCCTCTTCAGGCAGGTCGAGTTTGAGATGGAGTTCTCTGAGTTGCTCGTCCTCTACAGTAGAAGGTGAATCTTCCATGGGAGAGACACCGGCGGTGTTCTTCGGAAAGGGGATCACCTCCCGGATCGTTTTTTCCCCGGCCATGATCATGACAAGCCGGTCCAGCCCTAAGGCAATACCACCGTGGGGAGGCGCACCGTACTTGAAGGAGTTCAGAAGGAATCCAAACCTCCTCATCGCCTCCTCTTCGGAGAAACCTATGATGCGGAATATCTTTTTCTGAATATCCGGAATGTGGATCCTGATGGAACCTGAGCCCAGTTCGTACCCGTTGCACACGAAATCGTAGAGGTCCCCTATCACTTCTCCCGGATTTTCTTCCATGGTTTCGATAAACCGCTCCTGGGGCATGGAAAACATGTGGTGCATGGGGTCCCACTTTTCCTCTTCCTTGTTCCATTCGAACAGGGGAAAATCGATCACCCAGCAGAAGGTGAACTCTTTATCATCGATAAGTCCCAGGTCGGTTCCCAGCTTGTTCCGGACCGCCCCCAGGGCAGTGCAGGCAGTGGTCCACTCGTCAGCTACCATCAGGATGAGGTCTTCCGGTCCTGCTTCAAGGGTACTGATGATTTCATCTTTCAGATCGGTGAAAAACTTGGCGACCCCCCCGTCCAGCCCCTCTCCGGTGACTTTCATCCAGGCCAGCCCTTTCGCCCCATAGATCTTCGCGGCACCTTCTAAATCTTCTACCATTTTCCGGGAATAATGGGCGCATTTCGGCACTCTCAAGGCTTTAACCGAACCTCCGGCTTCCACCACCGAGGAAAAAGCCCGAAATCCGCTCTTTCCAGCCGTCTCCGTAAGATCAGAAAGCCGGAGTTCGAACCGCACATCCGGCTTGTCCGTACCGTAGGTTTCCATCGCTTCCCTGTAGGAGAACCGCTTAAACGGTCTGGGGAGGACACAGCCCATGGTTTTTTCAAACACCTGGCAGGTCATTCCTTCGATCACATCGAGGATATCATCCCTGGAAATAAAGCTCATCTCCAGGTCGATCTGGGTAAACTCCAGCTGCCGGTCCCCCCGGGCATCTTCGTCACGGTAACACCGGGCAATCTGGAAATACTTGTCCAGGCCGGATACCATAAGGATCTGTTTAAACAGCTGCGGAGATTGGGGAAGAGCGTAGAATTTCCCCGGGTTGATCCGCGCAGGTACCAGCATATCCCTGGCGCCTTCCGGAGTCGAACGGATGAGGGTAGGCGTTTCTATCTCGTAAAAATCCTGGTCACTGAAAAATTCCCGGACAGCCCGGGTTACATTATGGCGGAGAGCCACTTTTTTCTGCATCCAGGGAGTCCGCAGGTCGAGAAAACGGTACTTAAGGCGTATATCTTCCCGGGCATCCGAGGCTTCATCGATCATGAAGGGAAGCACTTCACAGGTGGAGAGTATTTCGATCCGTTCCGCCGAAACTTCGATCTTACCGGTGGGCATATCCGTATTGATCATGGAATCCGGTCGTGCCCGGACGGTTCCTTCCACGGCAATACAGTATTCGAACCTGAGCAATTCTGCCTTGGCTTTAAGCTGGTCTGATGCATGCTCATCGACTACAACCTGGGTAATACCGTAGCGGTCCCGCAAATTGATAAACTGGATTCCCCCGTGATCCCGGCTCCGGTGTACCCAGCCGTTGAGAATAACTTTCGATCCAATCGAAGCAATGCCCAGTTCTCCACAGGTTACCGTTCTTTTCATCCGTTCCATGGGAAGGACTCTATCACTTCCGTGGAAGAAGTTTCAATAGGATCTTCGCAACAGGAACGTCGGCAGGCGACAATGGCAGGTAAATAAGCTCCTTTTCAGGTAATCGCTTCATGGGTCAAGGTATGGTACTGGAAAAAAAGCCCCTGGAGAACCCGGCATTTTCGCCGACAAATAAAAAGAGAAAGGGATACGTGTATGAATGTAGGGTCGTCATCAGAACGTGTACGGGAATATGTATCGGATAACTGGAAAGAGATCACCCTGCTCCAGGTGATCCACGAAATCCGGCAGATCATTACCACATGCATAGATAACTCGGGTGCAACAGTAGTACTCGAAGAACTGCCTGTGGATTTTAAAACCCTCCGGGATATCAGGAGCATGACCTCTGTATTACGAATCGACAGGGAAACCATCACAGTAGTCGCAACAGGGGTTCAGGAGCTGGAACAGTTTATCCAGGACATGAACAAGTACTTCCTGCCGAATATGAAAGAATACTTACGGGTGTCCTTTCTCAAACCTGACCGCCTGGTGGGGGATAAAGACCTCTACATCATCCGGAGGTTCGCCGTTTACGCATTTCCCCATAACCTGGCCAGGCTTTCCGAACTCACTTATGAACTGAAAACGATTCTGGAATTACTTTACTGAGTTCTCCATCATCCCATCCTGCACCGGGTACAGCCTAAGACATGCACATGGGTCCTGCCGGGTTTCTCGAACACCCTGGCGATAACATACCCGTCCTTCGGTACTTCCTGCCCGCACACAGGGCACATCCTTTTCTTTTCCCCGTTTCTGCATACAGGGCACCCGAATATATGCATCAGTTTGTCCGGTTTCCCCGGATATACGACGGAGTGCACCCTCCAGGCAGGCTTCAGCATGGTGCTGCACAGGGGGCAGGGTTTTGTCCGGGATTCATGAGAAGTCCCGGGTTCAGTCCGCCGCCTGGCGGACCCGGGGTCTCCGGCATCCCTCCTGAAACGGAAAAGGACCAGGAGAAGAACAGCAATGATAACACCTGAGAGGACCAGTACAAAGGTATCGATAAGCATTCCTCCGATCCTGAATACCGGTCAGTATAACCGATATCATACGGTTGGCATATTCGTGTGATCGATATACCATGGTCATATGCCTACCCTTTATATCGTTGCAACTCCCATCGGGAACCTCATGGACATCACCCTCCGGGCACTGGAGGTTCTGAAATCCGTTGATATCATTGCGTGCGAAGATACCAGGCACACCCTTAAACTGCTCAATGCCTACGAGATCAGAAAACCCCTGGTAAGCTGTAATGCCCACAAAGAACGGAAGGGAGATATTACCGTCATCCCTCATCTCCTTCAGGGAAAAGACGTCGCCTATGTTACCGATGCAGGCACCCCGGGCTTGAGCGACCCCGGGAGTATCGTTGTTTCCAGGGTCCGGGAACAAGGGTTTCCGGTGGTGCCCATTCCGGGTCCGTCAGCACTTTCAGCCCTGGTAAGCGTATTCGGCCATGCCCACAAAAACGTATTTTTCGAGGGGTTCCTTCCCCGGAAGGGAGGCAAACGAAAAAAACGGCTGGAGGAACTGATCCGTGAAGAAGACGCGATTTTTCTATTCGAATCGCCCTTTAGAGTGTTAAAACTTCTGGCCGATATTACTTCCATAAACCCTGAAATTCATGTATTAATGGGTAGAGAGATGACAAAAAAACACGAAGAATACCTGGAAGGTTCGGCGCAGGAAATTTTCGACCATTTAGAGAAAAAAACGAAGATTCAGGGAGAATTTTCTTTCCTTGTCTCTGGAAAGAAAAAACGTTAATATCTATAATGGAAGTGTCGATATTTCAAAATGAAAGGTGGGGTTCCTTAAGATGACTATTGAAAGACTTGGACCGGTAGACCCGGTTGCAAAGTTCAATAAAAGCGAAAAAACAACTCGCCCGGAAAAAAAGAGCAAATCCGATTCTATCAACGTTTCGGATGAAGCTAAATCGATGGGGGAACTCTATAAAGCCACCGAAAGTGTCAAACAGGCTCCGGACGTTCGACAGGACAGGATAAACGAGGTGAAGGAAAAACTTAAAGATCCTTCATATATCAACGACAAGGTCCTCGAATCGGTTGCTGACAGCGTAATGGATTTATTCAAGATCTAGAGGATCTTGAATCTGATATAGCAGATAAAAGGCGGAGGTAAGGAGACTTACTCTGCCTTTTTTTTATATACACAGGAGCCTGTATGGCTGATTTTGTATTCCAGATACCCAGCAGAGTACTCTTCGGTCCCGGTTGCATCCGTAAAGCCGGAAACGAAGCCTCCCTTTTCGGAAGACGAATCCTCATGATTACCGAATCCGTTCTGAACGAATGGAAAATACCGGAAAAAGTGCAGGAAATTCTGAAAGAGGCAGACTGCGACTGCATGATTCATGATGACCTGGAGACCCATTCCACCAGTAAACAGGTAGACCACGGGGTGAACCTTGTACAAAAGGGAAAGGTGCAGGCTGTAATGGGTATTGGGGGCGTGCGGGCCCTTTCCATAGCGAAATGTGTCGCGAAACTCGGCGCTTCACCTTCTTCGATAGATGATCACCTGGAAGGTCTCGAATTTTCAGAGGGCGGGGTCCCCTATATCGAGGTTCCCACAACCTGCCGCAACCCCTATTCTCTCACCGGGGAGGCGATGATAATAGACGCCCGGACCCGGTTGGCAGCTGTTCTGGCTCCCGGGAACCCCCCGGACCTGGTACTCATCGATCCTGAACTGACCCTGACGATCTCCGCAAAATATACCGCCATGACTATGCTGGACACGTTCTTACATTCCATGGAAGGTCTGGTTTCAAAAAAGAGTTCCTTTCTTTCGGACTCCCTGTTTCTCCGCTCTCTTCGATGCATCATTTCCAGCATCAACCAATCCACTGGGGAGCCGGATAATCTTAAGTATCGGGAACAGGCCTCCCAGGCTGGCCTGCTCGCCGGGGTGGGACTTACCATAAGCAGATCCGGTATCGGAAGCGCTCTCTCCCACGCCATAAGCGGCCGTTTTCAGATTCCTCAATCATGGGTTGCATCAATTCTCCTGCCGAGAATGCTGGAATGGAACCTTTCTGCATGTCCCGAGAAAATAGCCAGAGTATACGACGTGCTGGACCAGCATTCCACTTCATACGGACTGCCTGCGAATCCTGATGATATCGTGGGGAAAGCCGGCCTTGCCGTTGAAGGAATACGCCGCCTGGTGGCTTCCCTGCGGTTGCCTTTAAGACTGGCCGATCTGGGGCTTAAACTGGAGGATGTCTATTCCGTGGCAGAAACAGCAAAGTGCTTTCCCGGCGTGAAACACATGCCTGCGCCGGTTACTACAGAGGATATCTACCGGATCATACAACAGGTCTACTGATGATCACAATCGGGAAACTTCTCTCCATGAAGAGAGAAACCCGGCTCCGAAAAATCGTACATATCCTCGATAGTCTGGAAGGAGCCTTATGTGTACCCGAATCCATAAACACCCTGTATCTTAAAGAAGTACTCCGGCTTCTCCAGGGTGAAGAACTGGAAGATAGGCGGGTACGTATCCACACGGAAGAGCTCATCAGAATGACAGGCGAATCCGTCGGCATTTCACCGCATCCGCGGAAAAGAATGAGAAGATAACTCAACAGCCTGAAGCACTCGCTTCTTACGTATCTCCACATGGAACCGGCGGAATGGGACCTGCGGTTATCCTCCGGAAAGCTGGACCCGGAAAAACGGACAGTGTTCCCCCTGGGCCTCTATCTCGAGGACATACGTTCACCCTTCAATGTGGGTTCTCTTTTCAGGACCGCAGACTCTTTTGGAATATCGGAAATTTTGTTGTCAAAAGATTGTGCAGACCCGGAACATCCCCGTTCCGTGCGCTCTTCCATGGGATGCACCCATACGGTTTCCTGGCGTTATACAGGGCTCGATGAACTTCCTGGAAACATCCCGGTGTTCGCCTTGGAAACCGGACACACAAGTATCGAACAGTTTACGTTTCCTTGCCCCGGCATCATGATCGTAGGTTCCGAGGAACTTGGAGTAAGCCCGGAGGCTCTCTCTCTCGCCGAAAACAACGCAGGAATAGTGTCTATCCACTGCTGCGGTTCCAAGGCTTCTCTCAATGTAGGGGTTGCTGCAGGCATTGCCTTAAGCCGATGGATCCGCTCTGTTACCGGTGAAGGGCTTGATCGATCTCAACCTTGTTGAATCCCACTATAACCCGGCCGTTTACATCGAGAACAGGAACGCCCATCTGCCCGGACTTCTTTACCATCTCGTCCGCTTTTTTCATATCCTGGGCAACATTATAATCGGTAAAGGAAATACCTTTCTCACGGAGATAATCCTTAGCAAGACTGCAGTAGGAACATGTGGGAGTTGAATATACGATAACAGACATATTATTCTCCTCTATTTCATAATAATCTATATATAGAAAATAATATATAATGTGCGCTATGTCAAGATTTCCCGGAAAAGATCAGCGGGATTCAGCGTCCCGTTCCTGTTCCTTGTCGAAGGCATCTTCCAGCTTTTTCCAGATAACGTCGAACTGGGCCTTCGAATTGATACCGAAGAACTGGAGTACTTCTTTGTTGAGAATGTCGTAGGAAAGGTTTTCCTTTTCCAGGTTGGCCAGGGCATTCGCCAGGTACACGGTGTACACGACGCCCCTGCAGTCCTGGGTACATTCGGTCGGTTCGTGATGGTACTTGATCGCTTCCACGAGTACATCCGGGAAATTCCACTTCATGGCTATCCTGGCGCCTATCTCTGCGTGGTTCAAGCCGGCTGAAAGATCCTCAAAGAGGTTCCTTTGTATCTCCCGGACCTTACAGAAATTGTTGATTTTCGTAAGCAGGTCCGGATGAACATTTGAGAATACGATTTTTCCCATATCGTGAAGGATTCCTCCAACATACGCATCATCCAGGATATCCTTTTTTCGAAGACTTTTGGCCAGGTTATACGCGTTGAAAGCCGTCTTGTACGAATGGTCCCTCCAGGACTGCTGTCCCTGGAGCAGTTTCTGGGTCCCGTATGAATAAAGGAGATTCCTGATCCCCCGGAGACCGACAAGTTTAACCGCTTCCACGATATTATCCACCCGTTTAGGAAGCATGAATTGGGCGGAATTGACCACTTTGAGAAGGTCCCCGGTAAGAGAAGGATCCATGCTGATCTGCCTGGCAATATCGGTGATTTCCGAATCAGGATCGGTAATCAGTTTCTGCAGAAAGACAATATTTTCAGGAAACTGGGGCAGTTCGTTTATCTCATCAACGATTTCCTTGCTCAGCGCATCCAGGTTCTCCAGGTGTACATTACTGAAAGGAATGATAATCTGGGCAATGGTTTCTCCATCCCGGGTATCTATATCTAAGGCATCCTCATCAAGACCGAGTTTCTTGAGCATGAGTACCAGGATAACGATCCCCAGTCCTGCACCCTCAGAATCATCCAGGACCGAGGAAAACGCCTCTTCCATGGAATCGAAGGCCCTGGACCGGGCAATCCGGTCGTATACCCGCATCTGTTCTTTTCTTGATATCTCCACATTGTTGTGTACCGATACGGTCAGGGTCTTCCCCTTGGCATGGAATACGATTTTCACATAGAGGTTCATCTCTTTCTGCTTCTGCAGATAGTAGTCGATGTTGTTCAGAGTTTCCTGCTTGAAATCCCGCATGCCTTTCTCATAGTCTTCCTTCGCGTTTATATTCAGCTCTTTTTCCTGAAAATAAGCCCGTTTGGTGTTTGCCTTTTTTGCGTTTACTGCAAGTTCCCGGAGACAGTAGGCAATGTTATCCTTGATGGCTGCTTGTCCGAATTCCTCCAGAAAAACGCTTAAAACCTCTTCGAGATATACTTCTGTTTCATGGGGCAAAGTGTAGGTCTTGATAGCCAGAGGAGTAGAATTATGAGCTGCCAGTTTTACTTTGGAAACATCAACCTGTTGAGGCATATTGTTAACCACCTATACACATTTTGTCTCATTAATAATAATCCTATCATTACTATAGTGTCCAAATTCTTCTGCGTCAACACTTATACTTTTTCATCACATCCGCCATAATGCGGAGTTTCTGTTCAATGATATAATTAACAGTACCCTCCCGAAACGCTCCATCGGTGTCCCGGATTCCTGATTCCATGCCGGAAAGAAGTTCCAGGGCCTCATCTACCCTTCGAACGGGATACACATGAAAAGTACCCTCCCGAACAGCGTCTGCCACCCGGGAGTCCGCAGACAGATGAACCGTATTGAGGGCCGGGATGATCACCCCCTGGGTACCGGTAAGGCCGGTCCGCTTACAGATACGGAAGAACCCTTCTACTTTTTCCGTTATACACCCTACCGGGTGGATATCTCCCAGCGAATCCACACTCCCTGTAACAGCGATATCCTGGCGTAGGGGAATATCCGCAAGCGCGGAAAGCATCGCCAGTAATTCAGCCGTTGACGCTGAATCTCCATCCAGGTCACCATAGGACTGTTCAAAACAGAGTGTTGCGTACACTGAGAGGGGAAATGTCCGGGTATACCGGCTCTTGATAAACCCCTCAAGGATGAGTACTCCCTTATCATGGTGTCCACCGGAAAGACCGGCCTCCCTTTCGATATTCACGACTCCCTCTCTTCCAGGGGCGGTGCGGGAGGATATGACGGCAGGTTTGCCGAACAGGTAGTAGCCGCGGTCGATTACCGTCAATCCGTTTATCCGTCCCACTGCCGTTCCCTCGAGTTTTACCTGGATTTCTCCCTGGGCAATCGCTTCATCTATCCTCTCTTCCACCATGTTGAGCCGGTAATACCGTTTCTGCAGTCCTGTTTTTACAGCTTCCCGGTCTATACCGGATTTATCCATTCTTCCCGCCCAGTAGTCTGCCTCGACCAGGGCTTCTTCCAGTAGAAGAAACCGTGAACTCAACCTGTTTTTATGTCCCGCAAGCCTGCAGCAGTACTCCAACAGGGCGGACAGGCCGTCGCCCTCAACGGGTTTCAATTTTTTCCTGGAACAGGCGGCATGAATAAACCTGACAATCCCGTTAAGGGAATCCCGGGTCTTCCTCATATCCCGCTCGAACTCCGCCAGTATTTTAAAATGAAGGGTCAATTCCGGATCTTTCGTAAAAAGAGAATGGTACAGCTGTTCTTCCCCGATGAGTACGATCTTCAGGTCCACCTCCACCGGCTCCGGCTTCAACAGGGGTCCCATGTCCGAAGGATGAGATACCGGTTCTATTTCTACAGCCTCTTCCTGGATCACCCTTTTCAGGTTCTGCCAGCTCCTCTGGTCCTTCAGGACATCCTCTGCTTCGAGGATCAGTATGCCGCCGGATGCTTTTACCAGTGATCCGGCCCGAATATTCATAAAACCGAGGCCCTGGTCCTCTTCCTGTTCTCTATTGTGCTCTACCCTGCCGTTGAGTACATGATGGGCCGGGTTTTTTTCGTAGAGGACGGGAAGGGTCGCAAACTGGGAGGCATCGACAATGATATTCACTCCATACCGGATAAGCCGGTGTCTCCCATCGTCATCCTTTGGAGAAATAAACAGATAGAGTCGATTCAGTATGTCCTGTTTCATCTCCGCAAGGTGAGTCCTTGTTTTCACATCATCATATGCTTCATGGAGAAAGGCGAATTCAGCATCCAGTTCCGGAAGGACAAATTCCATGGCTGTTTCGGTAAGCTGCTTTTCCATGTCTTCCCTGGCATGCTTTAAGGAGGTGTAGAGTTCTTTGAGTTCTGCCCCGTTTTCCGTTTCCGGGGCATCCACCAACAACCGTTCCTTCTGACGGAATCCTGCAACGATTTCTTCTTTTTTCCGGTCAAAATCCGGACCCTCCAGTTTTCCCTGTACAATTGATTTCATACGTTCCACCAGGGAATGGATATCCCCCTTGAACGCACCCCCTCCTCCAGGGGGGAAGTAGAGCACCCGGGGACAGTCCGGCTCCGCAAAATTATAGACAAATACGATATCCTTGAGTCTCTCCATATCTGTGTTGATGGAATGTATCGTCTGTCTTAAGGCAGTTCTCTTACCCGAACCCGCAGGCCCGATGACAAAGATATTGTACCCTTTCGAACGGATCTCCAGCCCCAGCTTCAACGCTTCCCGGGCCCTTTCCTGGCCTATAAAGGGTTCCCGGCATCCTTCATCACTGTACAGCGCAAATTCATCTTCGGAAATGACAACGGATACTTCTTCCGGTGATAGTTCATACGTTTTTTTATCCATTTACTCCCCTGGCACTGGAAAACAGGAAATCAATATCTATACTCTATAACCGTATGAGTCAATACTATATCATAAAAACCGGTTGCCTGGATAAATCTCCGTGTACAGGGGCATGAAATTGACTTTTCAGCAGGAAAAGGGTATACAGACCCATGCAGTTAGCTGAACTGGATAGACTTGTCAGGGAACTCCTGCCTATGGAGGAAATGGAACAAACGGACTCCTCGCTTAACGGAATTCAGGTAGGAACATCCCGGGATGAGATCAGAAAGACTGCATTCGCCGTGGATGCATGCATGGAAAGCTTTACAAGGGCTGCAGACTGGGGTGCTGACCTGCTTTTTGTTCATCATGGACTCTTCTGGGGTTTGGTTCTTCCTGTCACCGGAGTGCATTACCAAAGGATTCGTTTTCTCATGGAAAACGATCTCGCCCTGTATGCAGTCCATCTTCCCCTGGACGCCCACCGGGTGTACGGTAATAATGCAGGTATCGTCACTATTCTGGGACTTCAGAATATTGAACCCTTCGGCTCGTACAAGGGACAGAAGATCGGGTTCAAAGGAACATTCACGAGCCCGGAAGAAATCGATTCAGTACTGGCGAAACTGGGTCTCCTCAGGAAAGACTGCCTGGGAATCCTTCCATTCGGTCCTGCTGACATTGTCTCTGTTGGAGTCATATCCGGGGGTGCGGCCCGGGAAGTCGACCAGGCGCTGGAAGAAGGGCTCGACCTCTATGTGACCGGCGAGATATCCCACCAGGTGTACCATCAGTGCCTGGAAGGAAAGATCAACATGATAGCCGGAGGGCATTACCAAACCGAAATCTGGGGAGTTAAGAAACTGGCGGAAAAAATACAGGAAGGAACAGACATGGAAACACGGTTCATCGATATCCCCACAGGATTGTAGGAGTTACCTTGAAGAAAACTGAATTGACCTCATCACGGATACAGCTGTTCCTTCCATTTCTGTTGACAGGAATCGTCATAGCCGGCGACCAGATTATAAAACTGCTGATCCTCCGCCTGGTGGACCCGTATCCAGGTTTCCCCGGATACCCGGTTCTGGGCGACTTTTTCAGGATCATCCACACCCGGAACCTGGGAATCGCCTTCAGTATCGGCCGGTCTCTGCCGGGAAACATACGGTATATTATCTTCAGCATTTTGCCGGTCATGGTAATGGCAGTCATCGTGTTCTACTATTTTAAAATGGACGATCTGACAAACTTGCAGCGATGGGCACTGGCAGGCATTCTCGGCGGCGGTACAGGAAACATCCTGGACCGTTTTTTCCGGCCTGAAGGGGTTGTTGATTTTCTCGATTTTAAATTTTTCGGCCTGTTCGGACTGGATCGATGGCCTACTTTTAACATTGCCGACTCCAGCGTAGTTGTGTGCGGATTGATCCTGGTTATTTCATTTTTTGTTCAGGAAGGAAAGCAAAAAGATGAATAAAAAAGTCAATACAATGCTGTTTATCATCGGTGCTACGGTGGTGAATATTGTTATCATGGGCTTGCTCTTTATCCTGGGATTTATCATCGTATCCCGTGTTCTGCCCCAGGACATATCCCCGAACCTGCTTCTTATCTCGTTTATGCTCATTTTCCTCGGATCGATCTTCGGATCCTTTTTCATCTATCACAAATTGATAGGATTCCTTTCAAAAAAGATCGATATGGAAAAGTACTTTCATCCTATTTTCAAATCGCGAAAGAAAAAACCGTAATCAGCCCAGGGCTACATCCAGGGCCATCATCAGGGCAAAACCCATCATCGCCCCAATGGTTGCTATATCCGTATTCTTTTCCAGCTGAGATTCCGGGATGAGTTCTTCCACGACAACATATATCATCGCACCTGCCGCAAACGCGAGTGCATAGGGGAGGATAGGCCGGAAGATCAGCACAGCGGCCGCACCCAGCACACCTGCAACAGGCTCTACAACACCGGAGAGTTGTCCATACCAGAAGGCTTTGGACCTGGACATACCCTCCCTTCTTAATGGTACAGAAACAGCCGTTCCCTCGGGAAAGTTCTGAATCCCTATACCCAGGGCCAGGGCAATGGCACCTACAATGGTGGCGGAAGGAAGTCCCGCAGCAACGGCACCGAAGGCAACTCCCACAGCCAGCCCTTCGGGAATATTGTGAAGGGTAATAGCCAGCACCAGGAGGACGCTCCTGTTCCAACTCGTCGGAATACCTTCCGCTTCGCTTCGGGGAAATCCGAGATGAAGATGGGGCATCACTTTATCAACGCCCCAGAGAAATGCTCCGCCTAAGAGGAAACCGGTAAACGCGGGGACAAAGGCAGGGACCGGCCCGGCCTCCGCCATTTCAATTGCCGGAGCCAGAAGGGACCAAAAACTCGCAGCAATCATGACACCTGCGGCAAATCCGAGCATGCCATCCAGTACTTTCCGGTTTATCGTTTTAAAAAAGAACACCAGCCCGGCACCAAGAGCTGTAACCAGCCAGGTGAAACAGGTTGCAAGAAGCGCCTGAATAACCGGCGTAAGATTGAGAAACCACTGGATCATTGCTTTCCCCTTTTTCAACTATCGATTAATACCCGTCGGACCGGGCTATATTCGAGTCTTTTTTGTAGAGTTCGTTGTATACGAACCCGCGGTTTTTCAGGTTGTCTTTGATATGCTGAGGAAAGGGCATATTCCTCCAGAAGACTCCCCGGACTTCCCGGTCGAGTTTCTGGGTGCCTTCGCTCTCTTTGGAGATCCACAGAATATAATCCTGGATGAAGAATTCCTTTACATCCCCTTTCAGTTTCCTGTCGGTAAAGTTCATATAGTATTTTCCGGTAAGTCCCTCTTCCATCCAGTAGTGCTGAGCCTTTTCTTTGGCCACCTGCCATCTTAAGTCCCCCAGGGTGTAAAGGACGGCTGTACGGAGATCTTTCGGAAACATGGGGATAGCCACACGACCCCGGCTCGTTGCCTTGTTGAACCTGTCAAAAGGCTCCCAGCAGATACCCCTGTCTCCATAACAGGGCAGGAGAATAACATATGGTACAATCCGGCTGGTCTGACGTTTGAATGTCCGTTCGAAGAGTCCCGGATCCAGGACTTCCACCCGTGCCATTTCCCGGATCACATTCTCCCGTGTCGCAATATCCCTGATATTCGCCCGGAAATACTGCTTCATGAGTATGGGAAAATGATTTCCCTGCCTGCCGATGCACATCTTGGTCATTTGCCGGATCGTGTTGAATTCTTTTGTAATGGCCTCATCATCTACATCGACAGAAGCTCCCACCTCCCTGGCTTTCTCCTGCATCTCTTCCACCTGTTCTGCAGCATTATCCAGCCCTCTGAACATACCCTGCATCTCTTTATCCGCCTGACCCAGCTTCCTGATAAGGTCGGACATCTCATTCAGGGCGGCTTTCTGGTCCGGACCGTAGGGCATCTTCAAGCCCTTGTATACGGGATGGTCTTGATGAGTTATCACCTGTACAACAAGTTCTTTGAGGCGGTGCTCCATGGATACGATATCGGCACCTTTGCCGGTTATCAAACCGTAATGAGTATCGTACTGCCCCCGGGCTTTATTGAGCTTGATAGCCACCGCCTGGTTCTCATTCCGCTTTACCACCTTTGTCTCATCGGTTGAGGAAACCGGAATTGCACCGGATGCAATTTTCCTGAGCCATTCATCCACATAATAGACCAGTTCTCCCGTTGTATTATCGAAGATAATACGGGCAATAACATTCCTCTGTTCTGCAGTAATAAGGGTGGGCGTAAGAATACCGAATCGTAAGAGGAGGATCTTCGGCTGGGGAAGGTTTGAACAGACAGCGGTTGCAATACCCCCGGCTAAATCCCAGTACGCCGGTACGAGTTTGCTACGAAACATGGACCGGTCCTGAGGATCTTCCGCTTTAAGGAACCGGGAAAGGAGGTCGTGGACCTTTTTTGACCGGTCCCCCTGCCCGGAAACGGCGATTTTATAGTAATCTTTATCTTTGAAATAAGGTTTCGGATCTTCTTCGAACTTGTCAATCTCAGCGAAGGTTTTCCTGGATAGATTGACCTGTTCAGGCTCCAACGCGCCGGCTTTCTTCTCTCCCATCAGGTCGGCAAAATCAGGTGCTTCCTCCTGGTCACCTTCTACACCTATACCCATGAGATCAGCAATTTCCGGGTCAATGCTGCCAGAGGATACGCCTTGTTTTTCCGATTCTGCACTTCCCATTTTTTTTATTGTGTATGGAGGTGACGGGAGTCGAACCCGTGACCTCGTGAATGCCATTCACGCACTCTAGCCAACTGAGCTACACCCCCCAACCGGATTGAATATATAGCTATGATTTTATTGTGTCAAGTTCAGCATCCACATCGGCCATGGACATCAGATCTTCGACACTTTTCATGATCGTACCCTTTCCTTCCATAAGGGTCAGTCCATAATTTCGGAGTGTTTCCTGCAGTTCCTTCCTGAACTTACCGGCAATCAGGGTATCAACCATATTATCCCGGAGAATCGATCCAATACCATACCCTTTGGTTCCCCCTCCCCACCGAAAGGGATTCTTTACAACCTCGATGAAACCGCCCTGTTCATCAAAAAGGAGGAAATAGGGTGCTCTTGCCGGGTTCGAGCTTACCCGGGTGCCTGGAGTATCTGCCAATGCTGCAACAGCTATCTTCATATGAATTACTTCTTCCCTTCTCTTATTCTCGAAATTATCACCTGATAAGTTGATCGATTTAATAAGGAGGCAGCAGAAATTCCTGAAGTTATATGTACTCTTTGAGCTCCTGAATGGCCTCGATGCCCCGAAGCTTTCCCATGGCGTTATTCTGGATCTGCCGCACCCGCTCCCGGGTTATGCCGAATCTTGTTCCGATCCCCTCCAGGGTAAGAGGGCCTTCACCATTCAGGCCGAACCGTAGTTCAAGGATTTCCTTTTCTCTCTTTTTAAGATTTTCGATATGCTCGAAGACCAGCTTTTGTAAATTTATGAGAAATGCAGACTCGAATGGGGTTTCATAATCTTCTTTGCAGATCAGTTCTATCAAACTCGTCATGCTTGCCCCGTCTATTGTGGAGTCGAGGGAACTGGTATCCTGAGAAATATGAGCCAGGTGATCCACCTTTTCTTCCGGAATACGCATATACGCTGCTACTTCGGACACTGTCGGAGTTCTTCCGAGATCCTGGGTGAGGAGTTTTCTCACAGAATAGTATCTCTTTACGAGATTGAGAGCATGAATCGGTATACGTATCGGCCTTCCCTTGTCCGCCAGGGCCTTGATAACTGCCTGCTGAATCCACCATGTACCGTAGGTAGAAAATCTGCACCCCCTGGAATGGTCGTACCGTTCCACAGCCTCCATAAGACCGATGTTACCTTCGTCGATCAAATCGAGAAGGCCCAGTCCCTGGTGTTGAAATTTTTTCGCTATGGATACCACCAGGCGCAGGTTGGAAGTTATCATCCCGTGTTTCCCGGATTTGATCTTTTCCTGGAGGACTTCTTTCCGGAAAAGATAATCGTTCCGGGAAACCCGGCTTTGCCGGTATTCCTCTTCCAGGGCATCAAGGGCAGCGGTATACCGGGTGATCGTTTTTCCCAGGTCCTGTTCTTCCTCCTTTGTCAGTAACGGATATCCGGCGATCTGAGACAGATATATCGCCAGGGGATCTTTTTCAATATATTTTTTTGCTTTTTTCATGAAGACAACTCCTTTTGGTGTAGGCCAACGGCTATTACAGTCTAATTCATGATGTTGAAAAAAACCAAAGTTTTCTGATGATTTTTAACTTAATGTAACCCGATTGCCGGTGAAACTCATTGAAAAAGAGGCTGAGTATTCCTTATACTTAAGAACATGGAATCACCTATGAAAGTCGTCTCCATTGACGATGAACGGATCAATCTCCTTCTCATCGAACAGATGTCCAACGAACTGAACCTGGAAATCTCCAGCTTTACCAGTCCTAAGGAGGGTCTGACCCACATTCAGGAGGCCGAAGTCGATCTCATTTTTGTCGACTATCTCATGCCTGAAATGGATGGAATAACATTCATTAAACAAGCGAGATTGTTTCATCCTGATATACCGATTGTCATGATAACGGCGGTAACATCGGATAGTAATTTGAAGCTGGTAGCGCTTAAATCCGGAGCTACCGATTTCCTGAATAAACCTCTGGATATAGCGGAGTTTTCCGCCCGGATAGCTAACTTCTCTTCCCTCCGGAAAGCTCAACTTTTCTATAAGAATTGGGCCGAGCTCCTGGAAAAAGAAGTGCGGAAAGCTACTGAAGATATCCGGCTCCGGGAATATGAAACCCTACACGTTCTGGGAAAGGCAGCTGAAACCCGGGATCAGGAAACGGCAAATCACATCATCCGGGTTGCTCACTACTCAAAAATCATTGCCGAAGGTCTTGGAGAAAATGATGAAGTTCAGGAACTGGTCTATCATGCATCACCTCTTCACGATGTGGGAAAAATAGGAATTCCGGACTCCATACTGCTCAAACCGGGTAAGCTGGATCCGGATGAATACGAATTGATGAAAACCCATACCCTGAACGGATATCACATGATAGATAAATCGAAGAGTACCTTTCTCCAGGCCGGGGCGAAGATCGCCTTGAGTCATCATGAAAAGTTCAACGGATGTGGATATCCTCATGGTACTTCCGGAAAAGAGATTCCCCTCTTCGGGAGGATCGTCGCAATAGCAGATGTTTTCGACGCCCTATTGACCAAACGGCCCTACAAGGAACCCTGGCCCCTTAAAATGGTGATTTCACTCATGAAAGAAGAGAGGGGCGCGCATTTCGATCCCTCCATGGTGGATTGTTTCCTCAATCGTATGGATACTGTCCAGGCAGTGTACAGTACGTACGCTGCCGAATAGCCGGGATATATCAACGGATTTTTTTTCTCAGTTTCCTCATGCTCTGTTTTTTCGTCCCTTTTTGTTCCTTTTCAGCTGCCGCCCGGGCATCGAGTTTCCTGAGAACCGGGATCAACACCAGGCCGGCGACAATCATGAAAAAATTCAGGATCTGACCGGTGGTAAAGTTCCAGGGTGACAGGAGGAGATAGGTCGGATTATCCGCCGGACCGAACTTGATGGGGAACCCAATTCCGATATCAGGTTCCCGAAAGTACTCGATGATGAAACGGATAACACCGTACCCTATCAGGTAGACACTGAATATGAAGCCGTGAAAGGGCTTCCGTTTTCTGAATACAAACCAGAGAATCAGCCAGAGAAAGATTCCCTCGAAAAAAGCTTCATAAAGCTGTGACGGATGGCGCGGAAGATTCACAAATTTCCCGAGATTTTCCGTTTCCATACCGGCTTTCCGTGCCGCCTCCTGCACCCATGGTTGATCGGAAGGAAATCTCTGGGCATACGGGAATATCATTCCCCAGGATACAGAAGTGACCCTGCCGAAGAGTTCACCATTGATAAAATTTCCGAGTCGGCCGAAAGTGTATCCCAAGGGAATTCCTGCTACCATCATATCCGCCCATTCGAAAAAACGCCATTTTTTTACGCGGAGATAGATAATTTCAGCAACCACAACGCCAACCACACCGCCGTGATAACTCATACCCTGAAGACCGGTAAACCTGAATTGTTCATCAAACGGCCAGAAAATGAGCCAGGGTTTCCGTAAATAGGTACCGGTAGGGTCGTAAATTGTCGTGGCAAATACCCGGGCCCCGACAATAAGGCCTATGATCGCCCAGAAAAACAGATTCAATATCTCATCATCTTTTACATCGAGTTTCTGCTCTCTTGCCTGATACCGGACTAATAAAAACGTGATCGTAAAAGCCACGAGATACATCAGGCCGTACCATCTAAGGGGCAGCCCGGGAAATATCTCCGGCTTTATCCACTCCGGAAATTGAACAAATCCTATCACTTTTTCCTCCATTTACTTCGTTTCCAACACTTTATCTCTGATATGACCACTCTCCTGATCAAAGAAAAAAGTCACCCCTGAGACCTGTTTCATCACCTCGTAGGTTCTGCCGTGACTTTCGATGAGCACACCCGGATAGGCTGTTCCGTGTACGATAATCTCTGACGGTACATGTTCCTCAAATTTTTCCCGCAGATTGAAAAGCCTCAAAGACCGATTTTCCAGGATTTTCAAAATTTTCAGTTTCTCCTTCCGGACCCGTTCCAGTTTTTCCTGGTCTCCTTTTTTTTCCAGCTCGTTCATATAGACATCGAATTTAACCAGCTTGTTCTTAATCTTCAGTATTTCTCGTTCTTCCAGTTCTATCCGGTCTTCAACCAGGTAATCCTGTCCAAACGAAACCAGGGTCTTCGCTCCCTGGGGAGAGCCGAGGTTCACCACTTCGATTCCTTTCCTCGCCTTTACTTCTCCTCCGATGAGATTTCCCTTTTCCCTTCCTAAGGTGATCTTCCCATTGCATTTTATCATAGACCGGAGACAGTAGCTTTTTACATTGATATCTTTGACGGCAAGAATCCTGGCGTGTTCTACAAATGTAGTCTGGATGTTTTCTTTCGCCCTGAGGACGGCCTTGCCGCCCCCTTTAATTCCATGACCGACAACAATGTTTCCATCTGCGGAAATGAGAGATCCTTCGACGGCCTCCCCGATCTGTATATCCCCGCCGGAGAACACCTGAAAACCGCCTTCAACGGTCCCCTTAATGTCTACACTTCCGGAGAACCTGATATTACCTGATTTAAGGTTTACGTTTCCCTCCACCATATGAACATTGTTCACATCGATGAACTTCCTGTCATAGAAAAGCTCCCCGCTGGTAGCGGCAATCAGCTTGGTAGAGCCGTCTTCATCAGCCTCCTGAAGGATGTTTTTACCGATTTCCAGAGCGATGGAGGTTATCTCTTTCGCTTTTATCTCTTTCCCGGAGATGTCCCAGCCGTCTTCCGGTACTTCATCCGGCGGAAGCATTTTTGCGATAACCTGCCCCTTCTCAACGATAGTCATGAGATCCTGGTTTTTAAAATCCGCTCGGCCATTCTGCAGGATTGATACTTTTTTGCCTGAAGCGAGATCGACCAGCAATTCCAGCTTATTCGAAGCTCCGTCTTTCGGGTACTGACCCTGGGCAATAACAACCTGCTCACATGCTTCTCCGTTCCCAGCAGCCTCCACTGCAGACCGGATCTCATCTTCCCTGATGCCGCCGGTAATATTCCTTTCTTTTAACAGAGAAAGAACATCGTCAACTTTTAAGGTTTTCCCGGTTCCTTCCGCAGGGTAGATCGTCAGGTAGGCGCTCATATTATCCGGGGATGGTTCTACCAGGACTTCCGCCTCCCGGTGAGGACGAACCCTGAAGTAAAAGACATCTTCCATCACTGCTTTGTCAAGGACACCTGCAATCTGGCTGACTACCGT
>JAJSAL010000126.1 GCA_024274705.1 Spirochaetota bacterium | reverse complement strand
TTGGCAGATTCTCTATTTTTTTAATTTATTTCAGAGTCAGACATCTGTTTCCTTTAAAAAATAGTTTGTGATTCATTAGGCGGTTCTTTCTATTGTTTAAATTCTTCTAACTTTATTGTGATTTAATTGTTTAAAATAACAATTTGTGGAAACGCAGACCGCGGCCGGAAGGATACGCGTAGTGAGTAGTCTGTGCCACTATTCCTGCGTGGGTCAGACAAAGGGTAGAGGGAAGAAGGACGTCCCACCAGGGTCACAAATCCGCGTTCTTCTCCATCCATCGAGCTACCGCCTTGAATCGCTCTAGTGGGACATATATCCCGTCCGCCTGGAGAGTGAGCACAAAATGCGCCCGTCTTAACCGTGGGGTATACAGTGCATCCAAGCATGGACCAATTTCCTCAATGGGGCCGGAGATAAAAATGCTGGGGTCCAGAACGCCGAAGATCACCTGTTGTTCTCCCAGTTCGTCGAAGGCTAATTCCCAGTGTGTGTCACCGGTTGGCGGGGGGGTAAGGGCATGTATTCCATCCAGGCCCGTTTTCCGGATATCATCGAGTAGATTGCGGACGTGACCACACATGTGGATGATCGCCGTCTTCCCGGCTCCGTGCACAACGTCAACGAAATCGCGTACGTGAGGTCCATTGAATCGACGGTAAATATCGGGACTAATGTAATAGGTGCTTGTGTTCTCCATCAGTACTATCGTGTCGAACGGACCTGCAGCCAGGTACTCGAAAGCTTTCAGCTCGCATTGGTGCATGCGCCTGATGAGTTCCTCCATCTGCGTTGGCCCATCCTGCATAAGATAGTAGAAGGCTTCGGTGCCCATGTCATACTGCAGCAGTCGCGGGATCGTGGATGGTCCCCATGCCGCGACAGCGATACCATCCTCGCCGATCGCATCCATGAGAGCCGCATGGGTGCGGCTGTCGTTACGCCACTCGTAGTGTGCACCGTCCCAGAGCCGGTAGTAGATGCGAAGCTCCTCGGAATTGGTTACCGGCTGCTTGATCGGATGGTCGTTGCAGAGTTCGGCCCGGATGCTTCCCTGCGGTGTCCGTATCTCCCAAACGGCACGGTCATCTTCCTGCCACCGGACCTGATCTACACCATCCGGCCATTTCAGCGTGGGATTCTGGAAGTGGTATTGTGTGCTCCATCCATTAAGCAGGAAAATATCACACCCAAAATGTCTGTAGAAATCGAGTCCTCCGTTTGTCTGGAAATCCTCCGGTAAGTGCCGGAGCGTGTTCTCATCCACTAATGTGGTCCACGAAAGCCGGTCAATTGATTCGCGGCGGATGACTGCCTGTAGACGTTGACGTCCGGTCATGTTGTCCCTCCTCTTGTTCGTAAGGTTTCGTGCCGGTGCTCTGATGAATCTTTACAAGTTCGGTCCCAACAAGTGGCGTGATATCGACTTCGGCAGCAACGACGAGAAATCCCATCCCCTGCAACCCTCCTTCACTCGATCATCAGTTGAACCGCGGTACGTCCACCCATTTGTCGCGATCTTACATTCTCCAGCGGCCTTCATCAAATTATACCTCCCTTTTGAGACCGCGGTAAGGGGAATGATTTGCGATTTAGGGTGCTTCGTTGCGGCTTTGCCTGGAGAGCCGCGCTCGGTAGCGTCCCGGCGAACATTGAAAGTGTTTACGGAAGACTTTGCTGAAGTAGTTCGAATCCTCGAAGCCGACGGAATAGGCGACTTCCGCGATGCGCATTCGTGGATCCGTCAGGAGTTCGGCGGCTTTTTGCATACGGGCGTGAGTAAGGTAGGATGACAGCGTAAAGCCGCTTTCCCGGCTGAAAAGGTGGGAAAGATGATAGGTGCTGATTCTCAAGTTAAAAGCGATGTCGGAAAGGGCGATGGGTTTGTCGAGGTTCGCTAAAATGAATTCTTTGGCTTCTCGGATCATTTGACGCCGGCGTTCTTTCTGGGCCGCTGTCTCATTTCGTAATTTGGGCACGCGGAGTTCTTTGGTCGCGGAGATCAAAAACAGTAACAGCCGGTAGAGGTCCGCGACTGCGGTCTGCTGCCACAACGGGCGCTGGTGACGGAGATCCTGGTACACACCGAACGCCAACTCTCGTACAACTTGCTTATCCGTGACGGGTAATCGCACTAAATCGCGGTTAATTTCGAGTGGAAGGACGGCAGCCCCGTCATTCCATTTAAACATGATGTGCAGCACTTCAAACCGCGTGCCCACTGGGAATTCGTCGCGGTGGGAAATAGTCGGGGGGACGAGCAGCGTGTCACAGGAGTTACCCCGAAACCGTGTACCTGCTACGTGCAAGGTGACTTTACCCCGGACAATGTGTACGAGTTCCCAGCAATCGCCCACGTGCTCGCTTTCCGCGTACACAGGATCCCAGATGGAGATTCCCAGAGAATAAATCTCAGGCAACACGCCGGTCAACCCAGAATTCTCATCCGCTCTGTTTTCGAGGCATCTTGAAGCTCCGGTAAAGGCAGTGGCTTCCTTCCCAAGAAAATCATTCTTCAAGTGGGTATAGGCCGGGGCGGAACAGATGGAATCCATGTCCGGATTAGAGCTTCCCATACCGTTTCCCTGACTCTACGAAGGCAAAAATATTGTCTTCCGGAGTTTCCTCGTTAAAATAATCCGTTGTACCAAGGATAAAATGACTACGGCCGCGCACCGTGTCCAGGACCCGTTTTACGATAGATTCGATTTCCTCCGGAGTTCCTTTTCGCAACAGGTCGATCTGATCGATTCCACCGGCTAAAGTCACCCGCCTGCCGAATACCTTTACCGCCGTTGAGAGGTCGGTATCACCGTATGGTGCAGGTGTTAGAGATTCATAAGCTTTCATACCCAGATCAGTATACAAGGGGAGCAGGTTTGCTGCATAGCCGCAGTTGTGAAAGAGGACAGGAACCCCCTGATGCTGAATGAAGTCGATAAGTCGCTTTTCAAAGGGCCAGATAAACCTTCGAAAGAAGTCAGGGCTGACAAGCTTTCCGTTGGCTATATTTCCCCCGCAGCTAAGCACATCCACCCCTGCATCGATCAATTGCTGGATGAAGACCAGGTAACGGCTGAGAAAAAAGTTCATCATGCGGTTGTAAAAAACAGGATTGAGAATAGCATCCATCAGGAGATCGTCAACTCTGCGGTAGTAGTAGGCAACCAGGTTGAACGCGCTCTGGATCCACGGTGCGGTTATCCCCCGGTTTCCTACCGCCTTTCCCGCTTTCCGAATGTCGGAAACGTCGGCTGTATCCGGAGACGACGGTTGGTAGCGGCTGAACAGCTCAAAGTCCGCCTCACTCTTAACCGGAAAATCCATCAGTGAGACTTCCGCCTCGTATTCGTAAATCCAGCGAAGAGCATCTTTCATAACGATCTCACCTCCAGGCGTGATAATCCTGGTAACCGTTGTCTCGTCTCTGCCCTCGGATTTTGTACTGGTTTCGATGTTCCAGTCGGTTCCCGTGGGGCCGTAAGCGTCGTAGTCAACCGAGCAGTTGCGGTGGATCAGGTCAAAACCGAAATGCCTGTACACATCCGGAGTCTTCTCCACGCAGTCCACATCGTGGCTGCCAAAAAACTCTTTCACATAATTGATGTAAATGAAAGGAGAGACCGGTATTCGCTCTACCGGTTGCTGGTGAAAAACACGTAATAACAGCTCCCTGTCTGTCATAATAATCCCCTGGACTTTATAAATTCACTCATAAGCAGAACCCGGTACTCTGAACAGAACCATTCTCATCCGACTGTGAAGAATAAAAAGTATCATCGAGTAGTTCCTCCGATCGTGTAAAGGAACCTTCCACAATAAGAGTGGCGCGGTGTCATTTGGGCAAAACCATTCAGGCTAAGCTATGATCCTATCAATTTCTTTTTGCACTTCCCCTGGCAGGGATGCCGGGCGGTGTTTCATGAGGATCTCTTTTGCCCTATATCTGCTTCTCTGCTTCAAGGTGGTCGAACCTCCATCCTCCCATATCTTTTGAGTCTGCCGGTTAAAAAGATCAGGATACCAGGCTTCTTCTCTAAAATGTTTCAGAGTATGTTCTTCACCAAGAAAGTTACCTCCGGGACCGACCCTGTTTATTACTTCCAGTGCCATTTTTTCTATTGTTATATCAAAATTCCGTAGTATTCTCCTGACAAGACCTACAGTCTCATCCATCATCACCAGGTAATCCAGCGCCCCTGTCAAGCCTCCTTCCATATAACCCACGTCATGAATGATGTTGACGCCGGCTAAGGCCTCAAGCAACAAAGAATAGGCGCCTTCTATAGCTGCCTGCTCATCTACCACCTTGGAATCACAACAACCACCCGTACCAAAAACAGGGAGTCGATACCTCCTGGAAAGCTGGGCCAGGATTGCACTCGACATATGCCATTCCGGTGCTCCATAAGGGAAGACTGAATCCCGCATATCAAAAGGGCCTATACAGCCGCCATAAATGAAAGGGGCGCCTTTTCGCTTTAACTGATGTATCACCAATCCGGCCAGTACCTCGGCGTTGCCTTCGGCCAAAGATCCGGCCATTGTTACCGGACCACTGGCCCCGGCCATTATAGTGGGCACATATATTATCGGAATCAGGTTCTCGGCACAGAAAAGAAGTCTATCCAATCCCTCACGATTATGCTGAAAAGGCGAAACAAACTGTCCGTAAACCATCAGAAACGGCTTTTCCTTAAAACTTTTCGCGTTACCGGCCACTCGATGTATTATTTCAAGCATTTTAGTAAATACTTTACTAGAAAAGAGTGTTAATATGACAGGCTTACTTGTGTTTTGTAGTATGGCCTTGAGTTGATATAATTCCATGCTTTCCTTGTTGACATTGGAAGGCATGCCATAAGACATTACAAAATCTATGTTGTCCAATTCATCACAAACAAGAGCCGCCTTCTCTACATCTTCAATCACCGATAATCTCCTCTGAGAAGTATCTATGTCGATAGTGAATTTAAGATCCGAACCGGTTCCGAAATATACGTTACTTCCTTCTAAAAACAATTTTTCCTCGCCCCGCCGGTTATATATCACTGTTCTTCCAGGTGCATCCTCAATAGTTCTTTCAACGAGGCCATATGGTATTTTTACTCTGAGATTATCTTCAAGCTTTGCCCCGGCAGAATTAAGTAAGTCTCTTGCTTCTTCGTGATAAACATTTATTCCCGTTTTCTCAAGAATGCTCAGAGAAGCAGTATGAATTTCATCTAATTCTCTTTCAGACAAAAAATTTAGAATGGGCTGCATTCAAAACTCCTTTATACAGAAACTTGAGATATATCTCAGGGTACAAACAGCCGGCTGGGGTCGAAGACCACGATCTATCCTTTCAACCCTCCTGCCAATAAACCAGCCATGAAGCGTTTTTGCAGTACAAAAAACACGATCACTATCGGAAGGGCATAATAGAGAAGACCTGCCATCCCGATGTTGTACAGTATATTTTCTTTGACATCCACATACCCGGTGGACA
>JAJSAL010000125.1 GCA_024274705.1 Spirochaetota bacterium | reverse complement strand
CCTGGTAGCCTCCACAGAATGTATGAGCAAAGGGGCCGGTCAACCAGGCTAAGCAGCGGGAACCGTGAGGGCAGCTTAACGCCTGGTAGCCTCCACAGAATGTATGAGCAAAGGGGCCGGTTAAGGGGACAATAACATCACGAATACTTAAATTCTATCCGTAAAACATCCGTAACTATTCAGCGTTGTCTTTTGGTACAGCTGTGCTACAATACTACGAGAGGGAGAAAAAGTAGATTTAAAAAAGTCCTCCATCTAATTCTTTCTTTCTTCCGGGCGTCGGTTATTACAATACATTCGGTTTGGGTGGTTCGATAAAACATGGAGTGCTCGAAAACTTTCCGGGTATACTTGTACGTATCGGGAAGGTAAATATCAGGACCGCATATACAGTTTCGTGCAGAAGAGGGTAATAAAAGGAACCGCCGGGCTGGTAAAGTGGATAAAAAGACCAAACACAATACATGACAGGGACCCGGCGGCTCCGGAAAGTTTTAAATGTCGTAATACAGAGCGAATTCCCAGGGATGAGGACGGAGATCCAGGGCCTGTACCTCGTTGGTCATCTTATAGTCGATCCATGTTTCTATAACATCTGAGGTAAACACATCGCCTTTCAAAAGGAAATCGTGGTCTTTCTCCAGCGCTTCTAAGGCGGCACGGAGGGATCCCGGTGTCTGATCCACCTTTGATAGTTCTTCCGGCGGAAGATCGTAGATATCCTTATCCAGGGGTTCTCCCGGGTGAATCTTATTGATAATTCCATCCACTACGGCCATACTTATGGCGGAGAACGCCAGGTAGGGATTACAGCTTGGGTCGGGACATCGGAATTCGAACCGTTTAGCTTTTTCTGAGGAAGAATACATAGGGATCCTTACAGCCGCACTACGGTTCCTGCTGGAGTATGCCAGGTTGACCGGCGCCTCAAACCCCGGGACCAGCCGTTTGTAGCTGTTTGTCGTAGGGTTGGTGAAGGCCAGAAGGGCAGGTGCGTGTTTCAGGATACCGCCAATGGCATAGAGGCCCACTTCGGAAAGACCGGCATAACCGTCTCCTGCAAAGAGGTTCTTGTTGTCTTTCCATAGGGACATGTGAACGTGCATACCGCTTCCGTTATCGTTGAACAGCGGTTTTGGCATAAATGTTACGGTTTTACCGTACTTCTTTGCGGTATTCTTGATAATGTATTTATATTTAAGGAGGTTGTCAGCCATTTCGACGAGGGGAGCAAACCGCATGTCGATTTCAGCCTGACCACCGGTTGCCACCTCATGATGCTGGCATTCAACCGCCATGCCGATCTTTTCCATGGTTAACAGCATTTCGCTGCGGATATCCTGCTGACTGTCCGTTGGAGGTACTGGGAAATAGCCTTCTTTGTATCTGGGCTTGTACCCGAGGTTAGGTCCTTCGTCCCTTCCTGTATTCCACCGTCCTTCAACAGAATCGACAAAGTAGTAGCCGGAATGTTCGTTCTGGTCGAACCGGATGTCATCGAAAATGAAAAACTCCGCTTCCGGACCGAAGTAGGCAATGTCAGCGAGTCCGGAACTTTTAAAGTAAGCTACGGTTTTTCGGGCTATGTTCCGGGGATCCTTGGTATACTCTTCTCCCGTTATGGGATCGCAGATATTGCATATCATTACCAGGGTTTTATGCTGTAGAAACGGATCAATGAAGGCTGTTTCAGGTACCGGCTTTACCAGCATGTCCGATTCGTTTATTGCCCGCCATCCACGGATACTTGATCCGTCAAAACCCAAACCTTCTTCAAAAGAATTTTCATCTATTTCCCCGGCAGGAACTGAGAAGTGTTGCCAGAGACCGGGAAAGTCCATGAAACGCAAGTCTATGATTTCTACTTTTTCGCGTTCGATTATACTGAGAACATCTTTTGGTGATTGAGGGGTGTTCATGTGGATTCTCCTTTCAAACTATTCTCCTGTGTTGGTCTTTATATAATATAAGCAAATACCATGCCAATAAGAGCAAAAATACGTAATTCACTATCCGGTTGAGAATTAAAAATGAATCCTCCTGGTTTTTATTACACTAAGCGTACATTTTTGTAAGCTTAACTGTTGAATAATACATTTCTGTAGGGAAAATACTATTTGACTTGGCCCTTGAAATACCTATATGATTGATTTATGAAATCAGACGATCAATGGTTCACCCGGCAGATTGTAGAACGATTCATAAAGTATGTAAAGATTGATACAACTTCAGACCGCCATAAGCAGGAAATACCTTCCACACCATGCCAATGGGACCTGCTGCACCTCCTGGACAGAGAGCTCGAAGAAATAGGAATCCAAAACCGTAACCTCGATGAACACGGATACCTGATTGCCCGGCTGGAGTCAAATATCGACGAAGTGACCCAACCGCCGGTTGTCGGGTTTATGGCACATGTAGACACAAGTGAGGATGTCTCCGGAAAAAATGTCTGCCCCATTGTTCATGAACACTACGATGGCGCGGCAATAGAGCTGAAAGACGGCGTAACCCTGAAAACTGCGGAAAATCCATTGCTATCAAAGTATGCCGGTAAGACGATTATCACCTCTGATGGAACTACCCTGCTGGGCGCCGATGATAAAGCAGGTATCGCGGAGATCCTGACAGCCGCGGCATGGATGCAGGAACATCCGGAAGTAAAGCATGGTGCTGTGGAACTCATATTTACCCCTGACGAAGAAACCGGGAAAGGGCTCAATTTATTCCCTCTGAAAAAGCTGGATTCCATCTGTTGTTATACCATGGATGGTGATGAGGAAGGGACTTTCGAAGACGAATGCTTCCATGGTCACACAGCAGAAATTACGTTTAACGGAATCGTCATTCATCCCGGTGATGCCCGGGGGCGGCTTATGAATGCCGTTACCATGGCAGGAGAGCTTCTCAGCATGCTCCCCAGAAATGAAAGTCCGGAAGCGACAGACGGGAGGTTCGGTTATTACTGCCCTCTCGATGTCCGGGGAAATATCGAGCAATCCGTTATCGAGATCATTATCCGGGATTTCGACCTGGAACAGATAAAACGGAGAAGTGAGACCCTTCGTAGAATCGGCAAGACAATCGAGAGCACATATCCTGGAAGCAAGGTTCACGTGGAAATCAGAAAACAGTATTCCAATATGCGGCTTTACCTGGACAAAGACACCAGGGTTATCCGTTTTTTAGAGAAAGCAATAGAAATGGAAGGTCTTACGCCTAAAAAAAAATATATACGGGGAGGGACTGACGGCGCCAGGCTGAGCGAAATGGGAATCCCGACTCCTAATGTTTTTACAGGAGGCGCTAATTTCCACAGTAAGAAGGAATGGATCGTCCTTCCGGTAATGATCAACGCAGTACGGACGATTATCAACCTGATTCGATTGTGGTACGCAGAGCGGTAGATAGTTTTCTAACTGATGTCCGCAAAAGCATATAAAAAAATAGTATTTCTCGTTTCAATACTCCTGTTTTCAGTGGGAAGTGTCTCTGCTAAGCCTGAACGGATACTCTTAAGACTCACATCTTTCGAAGGAAAAGTAACCCTGTTTAGAAACGGCCAGGTTATGGATCTCGTCGATCTCGAACCTGGAATGGATCTCGGTGTTTTCGATCTCCTGGTAACCGGGAACAAAGGAAAGGCCCTGCTCGAGGTTTTTTCGCCGATTAGTATCGGCACTGCAATTATTTTATATGAAAACACCGCCATGTATTTCGAAATGTCAGAAAAGGGCCGAAGGCAGAAGATGATCATCAACCTTTTGGAGGGGTCTTTTGACATCGTAATCCAGGCTGTTACAGGTGCAGGGGAGATAGTCGTTGCTACCGAATTTGCTTCGCTGCAGATCAATAGTATGAATTCCTCCATTGTATTAAGCCCGGACGGATCACTTCTCGTTCTGGTAAAAGACGGTACAGTATTGTGCCGTACGAAACGGGGTGATTTTCTTACAGCCGAACCCGATGTTGCTGTAGAGCAGTCTGTGAATCATCAGCTTCGGAGTATTCCGATACAGATCTCCAATGTTGAGGATTTCAAAACCGAATGGATTCGGCAAAAGGTCACTCTCTTTGCACCGGGGGCCCTAAAAATACTCAAGTCCCATGCTGTCGCATACATCGAAAACCTGGATAAATTCAACAGCGCCTACGTGGAGCTGATGAAATTCAGAGATGTATTCAAACGGTGGGAACAGCCGAGAGGTACCGGATCGTCTGCCGTCCAGAGTGTCGCAGTCAGGGACAAGATTTCCGTAAGTCCGGCGGTGTTTAAAATGAAGAGTTCCCTCGCTTTTTTTGAACATACCTATTTCAGGATTGTCGATCTGCTTACCCTTTACAGCCGCCTTACTCTCGATAAGGGTGTGATCTGGCCGGGTTTTACTACGGATGATTTTTTTGCAGAATTCTCCAGGAAAAGGGGGGAACTCGCATGGAAGATGGCACAGGTACGATATATTTTGAAACTGTATTCCCGGATGGATTGGGGTTTCAGCGGAGGAGGAGAACCGATACTCGAGAGTGGAGGCAGGTAAGAAAACGGGAAATTTGACCGGTCCATTTACCTATATATTCTGTGGAGGCAAGATTACGTCAAGCTGCCCTCACGGTTCCTGCTGCTTAGTAATCTTGACCGGCCTTTTTGCCCGTACATTCTGTGGAGGCAAGATTACGTCAAGCTGCCCTCACGGTTCCTGCTGCTTAGTAATCTTGATATCTTATGCTGTTTCCGGTATAGTCCTGGAACCATGAAAAAGCTATT
>JAJSAL010000124.1 GCA_024274705.1 Spirochaetota bacterium | reverse complement strand
TCAAGCTGCCCCCACGGTTCCCGCTGCTTAGTAATCTTGACCGGCCCCTTTACCCATACATTCTGTGGAGGCAGGATTACGTCAAGCTGCCCCCACGGTTCCCGCTGCTTAGTAATCTTGACCGGCCTTTTTGCCCCCCCTGCTTGTGGAGGCAGGATTACGTCAAGCTGCCCCCACGGTTCCCGCTGCTTAGTAATCTTGACCGGCCCCTTTACCCATACATTCTGTGGAGGCAGGATTACGTCAAGCTGCCCCCACGGTTCCCGCTGCTTAGTAATCTTGACAAAAATCCTAAAATCGTACATCCTTCCTCACTCAAAACACGGTGGCTATAGTTCAATCGGTAGAGCACTGGATTGTGGTTCCAGAAGTTGCGGGTTCAAGTCCCGTTAGCCACCCGCTATTGTTTTTCAGCAGAGACGAAGAGTTTAATAACACGTGCGTCCGTAGCTCAGCTGGATAGAGCGCCGGACTTCGAATCCGTAGGTCGCAGGTTCGAATCCTGCCGGGCGTGTTTAACGACGAAATGCACGGAGTCGAACTCGAGCAGGATTCGAAACGAGTTTGCGCGCCGCGGTTAGCGGCGGAAGCCGAACAGGACGTTCGGCGCCAGCAAACGAGGCGGTCCGACGGGAGCCGACACGACGTCGGCGACCACAGGGCGAATCCTGCCGGGCGTGCTGACACAAACAAGGGCCGTTAGCTCAGATGGTAGAGCAGCAGACTCTTAATCTGCGGGTCGAAGGTTCGATCCCTTCACGGCTCATACAGCGTTTTTTTATCGGGGCCATCTCTCACCAAGGATACGATTTGGTGAGGAGTAGCTGCCAGGTAAAACCGGATTTGCTTGACACACTTGTCAGGGGTATATTATAGTCACTGCGAGAGTGGTGAAATTGGCAGACACGCCAGACTTAGGATCTGGTGCCTTTGGCGTAAGGGTTCAAATCCCTTCTCTCGCAATTCTGTTCATATGAATTGCCGATAGAGGGCACCACAATGCCGCAACGCGGGAGTAGCTCAGTGGTAGAGCTCCACCTTGCCAAGGTGGACGTCGCGGGTTCAAATCCCGTCTCCCGCTTATCTGAAATTTTGGCGATCTGGAGTGTTACCGGATCGCTTTTTTTTTCCATTAAATTACGCAAGAGGTTGGAAAGCTGTGATAAAAAACAAAGATGTAGAAACCCGGGAACAATCTTCCGTAAAACTTACCGTTACTCTGGATAAAAAAGCGGTAAAGCAGAAGTACGATGAACTCATACAGAAATACTTAAAAACCGCCCATATCAAGGGATTTAGAAAGGGAAAAGTCCCTATATCGGTCCTGGAAAGAAAGTTCGGAGAAAGCCTCAAAGCCGAGGCGTCGATGAATGCGATAGAGGACGGTCTTAAGAAGGTGTTCGAAGAAATAGAGGAAAAACCACTCCCTTATAACACTCCGGAACTGCAGGAGGAACTCGATTTTGATTTCGATAAAGATCTTACCTTTACCGTGGTATACGATGTTTTTCCGGCCATCAAACTGGGAGCATACAAGGAACTTGAGATTGAACAGCCTTCTGCCTCGATAACAAAGGAAGACGAGGAAAGGGAGCTTAAAACGCTTCAGAACCAGAATGCCGTTATCGTGGAAAAAAAGAACGGTTCTGCTGAGCAGAACGACATTGTAACCGTCAACTATGAGGAAATAGGTGACGACGGAAAGGTTGTACCCGGAACCCGGAGGGAAGAGTTCGTGTTTACCATTGGTACCGGCAACAATCTGTACAAGATCGATGACGATGTCCTGGGCATGAAGAAAGATGAAGAGAGGGAAATCGAAAAAGAATACCCCGAAGACTACGAAGTCCCGGAACTCAAAGGGCGAAAAGTAAAACTCAAGGTGAAGATGACCGCCTTGAAACAGAAACAGCTTCCGGACCTGGATGATGAACTTGCCCAGGATGTGAGTGAAAAGTATAACACCCTGGAAGACCTGAAGAAAGATCTCAGGGCCAAGATGAAAGAAGCTGTTGAACAGAAGATCCGGGAAAAAACTATCGAGAAAATAATGGACCAGATCATCGAAAACTCGCCAATCGATCTCCCGGTATCCATGGTGGAAGCAGAACTGGCCGGTTCATGGAAGAATTTCGTTGCTCAGTTCAGAACAGAAGAGCAAAACGTAATCAGGCTGCTGGAGGAGCAAGGTCGATCCAAAGAACAGGTGATGGAAGAGTGGAAACCCGGGGCTGAGAGAAAAATTAAAACCCGGCTCCTGATGGATAAAATTATTGACACCGAAAAGCCCGAAATAACCGATAATGAGATAGAAAAAGAGATCGAACGCCAGGCGGAGGTGAATAATGTTCCCCTTGATGATGCTAAGAAACGATTCGAGAATAAACATATGCGGGAATCCCTGAAAAGCGGCCTGGAAGATAAAAAACTGTTTGACTTTCTCATTGAGCAGGCGAATATCAAGAAGGGAAAGAAGGTAAAATTCCTGGACTTGATGCAGGATAATCAGTAAATTGCAGTAGGTTATTCATATGAAAGAGCAGAACAACACTTTAGTTCCCATAGTAATAGAGCATACCGGTATAGGAGAACGATCCTATGATATTTATTCCCGTCTCTTAAAAGACCGGATTGTCTTTATCGACGGAGAAATCGTAGATATAACGGCAGATCTCGTGGTTGCCCAGCTTCTTTTTCTCGAATCTCAGGACCCGGAAAGGGATATCAGCCTATATATAAATTCCCCGGGAGGCACTGTTACTGCTGGATTAGCTATTTACGACACGATCCAGTATATCCGGCCGGAAGTTCAGACGATCTGTATGGGTCAGGCTTCCTCCATGGGCGCACTCCTTCTTACAGCAGGGACTATCGGTAAGCGGTATACTCTTCCCTCCTCCCGTATACTGATACATCAACCCTGGGGTGGGGTTCAGGGACAGGCCCGGGATATAGGTATCCAGGCCCGGGAAATTTTAAGACTGAAAAAACTTATTATCCGGCATTTCGCTTTTCACACGCAAAAAGACGAAGATACCGTTGCCCATGACCTGGAACGGGATTATTATATGTCTGCCGAAGAGGCCGTAGATTATGGTATAGTTGATGAAGTGTTAAGAAAGGGGAACAATGGCGAGAAACAAAAATGACGGGCTGAAGGTTTGTTCTTTCTGTGGAAAGAGCGCCGACATGGCCCGAAAGCTCATAGCTGGCCCCGGTGTATTCATCTGTGACGAATGTGTTCTGGTATGCAAAAAGATCCTCGACGAAGAAGACGATGTCATCACATCCGGGTTCATGGAAGATGTCCCGACACCGAGAGAGATAAAGGAATACCTGGACCAGTACATCATAGGCCAGGACAACGCTAAAAAAATTCTCTCAGTTGCAGTATACAATCACTACAAGCGGATCTCCCAGAAGGGAAAGCTGGAGGATGATATTGAGATCGAAAAAGCCAATGTTCTCATCATAGGGCCGACAGGTACAGGAAAAACCCTGCTTGCCAGGACCCTTGCCAAAAAGCTGAAAGTTCCTTTTGCCATTGCCGATGCAACCACCTTAACCGAAGCAGGATATGTCGGGGAAGATGTTGAAAATATCCTTCTCAAACTAATCCAGAATGCCGGAAATAATGTAGGCGCGGCGGAGCGGGGCATCATCTACATCGATGAGATAGATAAAATTTCCAGAAAAGGGGAAAACGTATCTATTACCCGGGATGTATCCGGAGAAGGAGTACAGCAGGCCCTGTTAAAGATCATAGAAGGTACAATTGCCTCTGTTCCTCCACAGGGAGGGCGGAAACATCCAAACCAGGAAATGCTCAAGATCGATACGAACAACATTCTGTTTATCTGCGGAGGGGCGTTTGTTGGGCTGGACAATATCATCGAAGCACGGGTCGCTCAGCATCCAATGGGATTCGGGGCGGATGTGAGGTCTCCGGATGAAAAGGACCTGGTAACCCTCTATTCCCATCTCCATCCGGATGATCTGATCAAGTTCGGGCTTATACCGGAGTTCATCGGACGGATGCCGATCCCGGTTACCCTGGCTAATCTGGAAAAGGAAGATCTTACCCGGATCATCACCGAGCCGAGAAACTCGATTATCCGGCAGTATCAGACTTCTCTGAAGCTGGACCGTGTAGATCTGATTTTCGAAGAATCTGCAATTGAAGCTATTGCGCAGAAAGCTCTTGAAATGAAGACCGGTGCCCGTGGATTAAGGGCGATCGTAGAGGGAATAATGGTGGAAATTATGTATGAAATTCCCTCTATGAAAGGTCAGAAAAGGGTTATCGTGTCCAAAGATGTTATCGAAAAATCGGAGAAACCGGAAATACAGATCATAAAGAAATCTGCATGAAAATCATGCCCAAAAAGGATAAACCTTCCAAGAGCGAGCTCCCTGTCATACCGCTTAGGGAGCTTGTTATTTTTCCTCACACTGCAACACCATTTTTTGTAGGGAGACCGAAGTCTCTGAAAGCTGTTGAAGAGGCTATGGCAAATGACCGAAGGGCCTTTGTGGTGTGCCAGAAAACCACTACCGAAGATCCAGGTGAAAATGATGTTTACCCCATCGGTACTGTAGTACACATATTACAGATGCTCAAACTCCCGGACGGTACGTACCGGCTCCTGGTAGAAGGGAAAGAGCGGGGAACTATTGCCCGGATAACCCGGAAAAAACCAGCCATGTGGGCACAGGTCTACCATACACGGGATCAGACCGAGGTAGAGATTGAACACACCAACCTGATGCAGTCTGTCCAGGAAGCATTTACCAGGTATGCGAAATTCCATAAGAAAATTCCTTCGGAAGTGATCACATCAATCGAAAAAGCGGAATTCCCTGCAAAACTTACTGACCTGATAGCATCGAATATCCCCTTCAAGATTGAACAGAAAATCGAACTCCTCTCCATTCAGGATGTACAGGAGCGGATGGAACACCTTACTATCATGCTCGAATCAGAAAATGAAATATCCGCCCTTCAGAACAAGATAAACACAAAGGTGCGTAAACGGCTGGAAAAGGGACAGCGGGAGTATTACCTGAATGAGCAACTGAAGGAGATCAACAAGGAACTAGGCAAGGACGATACCGATCCTACCGGCATAAAAGAAATCGAAGAAACTCTTCGAAACAAAGAAATGCCGGAAGAAGTACGGGCAAAGGCTGAGAAAGAACTCAAGCGTCTCGGACGGCTCGCTCCAATGTCACCTGAAGCAGGCGTTCTCCGTACCTACCTGGAATGGATCATGGATCTTCCCTGGAGCGAGAAGAGTGAAGACAATAAGGATATCGGAAAAGCGGAGCGTATCCTCAACGAAGACCATTATAATTTAAAGAGGGCAAAGGAGCGTATCCTCGATTTCCTGGCGGTACGTCAGCTCAAAGAAAAAATGAAAGGCCCTATCCTCTGTTTCGCCGGCCCCCCCGGGACAGGCAAAACTTCCCTGGGGAGATCTGTTGCGCGGGCTTTAGGAAGAGAATTTATCCGGATCTCGTTAGGCGGTGTAAAGGACGAGGCAGAGATACGGGGACACAGGAAAACCTATGTCGGCGCCCTGCCTGGTAAAATTATCCAATCCATGAAAAAAGCGGGAACCATAAATCCTGTCTTTCTCCTGGATGAAATAGATAAACTCTCCAGCGACTTTCGGGGTGATCCTGCTTCGGCGCTCCTTGAAGTTCTCGACCCTGAGCAAAACAGCGCATTCCTGGACCACTACCTGGAATTGACCTACAACCTTTCAAATGTCATGTTTCTCACAACGGCAAACTCCATACATACCATTCCCTACCCCTTAAGGGACCGGATGGAGATTATTGAAATTCCGGGTTACACTGATTTTGAAAAACTGAAAATCGCTCACAATTTCATCATTCCCAAACAACTCGAAGAGAACGGGTTGTCCTGGGCAAAGGTACAATTTCGGGACAATGCACTCCTGAAAATCATCCGGCACTATACCATGGAGTCCGGAGTCCGGAATCTTGAAAGGGAAATTGCCGGCATTATCCGGAAGATAGCCAGAAAAGCGATAAAAAAAGGATATTCAGACAAAGAAAAACAGGAAGGAGACACCCGGTTCTCATCAATTGTTACAGAAAAAACCGTATCCACATATCTGGGGAAAGAGAAGTTTCAGGACGATCTTCTTTTCAAGGACAACCGATCGGGACTTGCCTATGGTCTGGCCTGGACAGAGCTGGGGGGCACCCTTCTTCCCATTGAAGCTGCCCTCTACGAAGGACCGGGAGAACTCATCCTTACAGGAAACTTAGGTGATGTGATGAAAGAAAGTGCCCAGACCGCCCTTTCCTTTCTCCGGGCGCACTATAACCGTTACAACCTCCAGTCTGATTTTCAGAAGATCAATACCATTCATGTCCATGTACCCGAAGGGGCCATTCCTAAAGACGGGCCCTCGGCCGGGGTAACAATTATAGCCTCCATTCTCTCGGCTCTTACAGGTACACCGGTTAAACAGGGTTATGTTATGACCGGGGAAATCACCTTGATCGGAAGAATTCTTGCCATAGGCGGGGTGAAGGAAAAAGTACTTGCCGCGTACCGTAACAAGATGACCCACGTTCTCATGCCTGAGGCAAATAAGAAGGATATCGACGAACTTCCTAAAGAGGTGCTCTCCTCCATAGAATTCGTCTTTGTAGACGATGTGGAAATCGCCCTTGAGAACCTGTTCTCCCAGTCTTTTAAACGCCGGGGCTACGAATATTCCGCCTGAGATCTTGTTCTTTTTCTATAAATATGCATAAATACTGTATATTTATTCCGAGGAGCGCCGCATGGATATTTCATTAAAGGGCAGATCTTTTCTCACACTGATGGATTATTCTCCCGAAGAGATTCGATATCTTCTGAATCTTTCGCACCAGGTAAAGAAGGAACGTAAAGAAGGAACATTTCATCAGAGATTCCTGGGTAAAACAATTGCACTTATCTTTGAAAAACGGTCCACCCGTACGAGATGTGCCTTTGAAACCGCCTTCGGAGAAGAAGGAGGCTGCCCGGTATTCCTTTCGATAGATGATATACAACTGGGCAAGAAGGAGAGTGTCGAAGATACAGCCCGGGTTCTGGGAAGGATGTTCGACGCGATTCAGTTCCGCGGGTTCAGTCAGAAAACAGTCGAAGTTTTAGCTGAATACTCCGGGGTTCCCGTGTACAACGGGCTTACCGATGTTTACCATCCGACGCAGATTCTCGCAGACCTTTTGACAGTTGAGGAAGAATTCGGTTCCCTAAAAGGGAGAAAAATCTGTTTTGTCGGTGACGGAAGGAACAATGTCGCCAATTCACTGATGATCGGATGTGCAAAAATGGGTGTACACTTTACCGTCCTGGCACCGGCAGCACTCTATCCGGAACAGGGTCTTGTGGATCAGAGCAGAGTCTTTGCGGAACGTTCAGGCGCGGATATCAGCGTTTCCTCCGACATTGATAAGGCCATGGACGGAGTAGACGCAGTTTATACCGATGTCTGGGTGTCTATGGGAGAGGAGGACAAGCTCAAGGAGAGGATGGACCTGCTGACACCTTTCAGGGTGACACAGGAACTGATGGAAAGAACTCACAAGGAAGAATCGATTTTTCTTCACTGTCTGCCTGCAGTCAAAGGTAATGAGGTCACCTTTGACGTAATAGAGGGACCATCGTCCCGGGTGTTCGACGAAGCGGAGAACCGGAAACATACGATTAAAGCCCTTATGGTTGCCACTCTTTAAAAATCTACTTGATTTGCATTGCCGTAAAGCTTTATAATTTGTGTATAGTTGGAGGTAGGACGGTGAAAAAAGTTCCTTTTTTCTTAGTAGCGGTTGTTTTTCTGATTATCTGTTCCGGAGCACTTTTCGGAGAAGAATCGGAATATTTCGTAAAAACAGTTCCCATATCCAAAGTTTATTCTCACAACCTGGGGTACCGGATTCTTTACCTGAAAAGCGATCTGAACTTGGGAGAATTCTATGTACCTATCAAATGGTTTACCGAAGCAGGTTCAAAGGGAGAACTTATATGGGGAATAGGCCCGGAGTTTCCTTTTTTCTCCATTTTCTACAAAAATGGAGAATTTTCTCATATCAGGCTCTATCTCAAAAGAAACCTTAATGATCGGACATGGGGGACTTTAAGGCACAGACCGGGAATCGAAGAGCGGTTTAATATAGAAACCCTGGATCTGGAGTTTTAGTGGTTTCATACCATCAGAAATACGATGCCGTCCGGCAGGAATATCTTACCGGATGGCTTTTTTTTCATTTCCACATGAGAAGTCCTCTATCACAAGATATCTCCGTTATCCCTAAGGCTGCAGTTCACACTTCCACATGGTGTCACCGGAAACGATTTTGAATATATCTATACCGGCCCGGTTGCTCAGGTTTTTAAACGCCTACCCGGTATATTATCTCGTTTGTCACGAAGATCCCGATGCGGACTCTGTAACCTCCTGCCTTGCACTGGCATCATTCTTAAGGAGGGAAGGTAAAGAGCCCTACCTCTTTTCACCAAGCCCCTTCAGCCGCCCGGAAATAAAAGACTACGAAGGGTCCTTTTCTACAGAACGGTGGTCCCGGAAGAACAGAGAACGTATAGGGTGTATCATACTGGATTGTTCCACCCTTGATCGTATAGGACCGTTTTCCGATGCCCTGGATGGATTCGAAACAGCTGTTATCGATCATCACGCAGGGGGAAGACCATTTGGTTCGGTCCGCTTCATCGTCCCGGAAGCTCCGTCAGTCACCTTCCTCATCCAGCACATCATAGAAACCCTCTCTCCGGGGGTGACCCGCCAGGAGGCAGAATACATCTTCCTGGGGCTTTGTACGGATACCGGGTTTTTCCGTCATCTCGAATCCGGAAGCGCCGGAGTATTCGAAAGTACCGCCCGGCTGATCGCGGCAGGGGCTTCTCCCAAGACTGTTTATCAGGCTATGTATGGCAACCGCACACCCTCCGCAAGGATGCTGCTGGGTCGAACCTTGAGCAGGATAGAACACCATTTCAAGGGGAAAGTGCTGTATACTTATGAAACCTTGCTTGATAAGGAGGAAATGGGTGCCGATTCCAGGGATTCAGATACGCTGTACAGCCTGCTCCAGGGAATAAAAGGGGTGGATGTGGTAATATTTCTCCGGGAAGAAGAACCCGGATTGATTTCTGCCGGACTGAGGTCTTCTGCAACAGATGTGAGTACCGTTGCTTCGGCTTGCGGCGGAGGCGGGCACCCCAGAGCAGCCGGCTTTACCCGACAGGGAACCCTGGAGGATGTGAAAACATTTCTTCTGGAACAGTTCTGTCCACTCTTTAGTGCTTCAGCCTCCTGATTTTCCAGCACTCCCAAAAAGCTTAATCAAATCTTCCACATGGTTTTGAATCGCCAGTCTTCCTTTCATCAGGACATCCTTTTCCAGTCCTGACCCGATGATTTCATAAGGATTATACTCGTCCCCGGCTTCCCTGCATCCGGTTCTGAGGGCATCGAAATATACCCTTTTCATACTGCTGGCAACATTAATCTTCCGAATACCCAGGTCAATGGCTGTCCGGATCGTATCCGGTCCAAGGGAACTGGCTCCGTGGAGTACCAGGGGAACGGGTATCCGTTTTTTCATTTCTGTAAGGGTGTTAAAATCCAGGTCTACCCTTCTCCGGCCGTGAACATGGACCTGTCCGATGTCCACGGCAAACGCATCGATACCGGTATGGGTAACGAACTCCAGAGCCCTGTCAATATCCTCGCCGCGGCGGGGACTCCCTTCCCCTGCCGTTTCCCTCGCTGCTCCGCCTCCGGCACCCGGCAGAGGGGAACTTTCCCCTTCCACCGCACTACTGCAGCTATGGGCTTTCCTGACTATAGCGCTAACCTTCGCCGTCTGTTCCTGATAGTCCAGATGTTCATCGGTAAACATCACCAGATGGAACCCTGCATCGATACTTTCCATGACCCATTCGAAATTTGATGATTCATTGAATATCGAACAGCACGGAACAGACAGACCTCTGCACACGCTGAGCACCAGGGATGCATAGTGCCGGAGATCATCTGTGCGGATCCTTTCCCTGTGGGGAAGATATATTCCGCTGAATCCCAGGATCACCGGTGAACCGGTACACTCCGCTGCATCGGCTACTGCGAAGAGGGATTCCATGTTCCATGCCTCGAAATACCCGACGGCATATCCTCTCTTTTCCGCATCATCCATCAATTCGCTGAAAGGCATTACTCCCATGCCCGTCTCCTTTTCCACTATCCCATCTCCCTTGGCATACGTAAAACGGGCCGGGCCGGCTCTATCGCCGCCTGTTATCGTGGGAATCCATCCGTTTTTCTGAGTGTCCACCTATGACGGAAACGAAATGTCTTTGAATGCCCGTGTCCGTTTCGCCAGAGGCTGCTCAATAGCTATCCGTTCGATACCGGACCCCAACTGAACACCGTCACAGTCGGTATGGTTCAGCATGTACCGGGCATCCTCAGGGTTGCTTATTGCAGCACCGTGGGCGAGGAGGATCACATCCTTCCTGATCTTTCTGACAATATCGTAATGGTTCCGGGAACGCTCCGCGGTCTCTTCAATTGACCTTCCCTCATTGTAACCAGTAGAGCCTCCCTGTGTGATACCTGCATGAAAAATGAAGATATCCGGTTCCGCTTCTGTCATCAGTTTCACCGCGTCTTCTTCATTAAAGGCATACCCGATGGTGAGAAGATCCAGTTCCTTCGCCTGGTTGAGCATTTCGATTTCCATGGAGTAGCCCAGACCAGTTTTTTCCAGGGTGTTCCGGAATTCTCCATCAAACCAGGCAACGGTAGGAAAATTGTGCACCCCCGAGAATCCGATCCGTTTCAGATCTTCCAGGAACAGTTTCATATCCCTCAAGACATCTACACCGTTTACGCCCGCGATGACCGGAACTTCCTTTACCTGGGGAAGGATCTCCTTCTTGCCCATCTGATAGATCATTTCGTTCGCATCTGCCATGGGAAGCATTCCTGCCAGGGAACCATATCCCTGCATACGGAAGTATCCTGTATTGTACACCCCAAGGATGTCTGCACCCCCCTGCTCGATGAACTTTGCGCATATACCGTTTCCGGCACCGGTCATTACCAGGGGGTGCCCCGATGTTATTTCGTTACGCAGCCTTCTTAGAAAATCTTTTCGTGTATATCGTAATGCCATGTTCTGCTCCTAAATGGTATGCCCTTCCCGGATAAGCTCGATCAGTCTTTTCACCGATTCTTCCGCGAACACGGGGTCCTCGATATCATTTTCCAGCTCCTTTACTTCAATGTTGTCCGGCAGAAACCGCCGGAGCGTATCGATGAAAGCCTGGTCTGCTTCGGGAGCCCAGAAAGGACCTCCTTCCACTGCGTAGCTGTCGAATCCTCCTTTTGGAACCATAAAGTATGCTTTATCCTTTGTGTTACCCAGGCGGGATGCAAGTTCTTTCGCTACCTGGATCATTTCATCTGTATCGAGACGCAGATCGGTAATCTGGGGGCTGTGACGAACCAGTTTTCTGGTTTTATACTGATCCGGTACGGTTTCGGGTTCTCCGAACACGAGAACTTCTATTGCGCCCGGGGCTAACACTTGGGGAATTCCAAGGGACCCGGCAACGGTGAGCCTCTCTTTCCCACCATTCAAAAGGGCGTCGAACATGTAATTGGATACTTCGATGGTGGCGTAATCCAGAACTGCCCCGATGATCCCCTCTTTCATCATCTGTTCCATCGCCCTGCCTCCGGGACCGATTGCATGAAACGCGATGGTCTCGTATCCCGCTTCTTCAAGAAGGGCTTTAGCCTTCATGGCTCCTCTGGTTGTTATACCCACAGTGGTGACGGCAACCAGGGGATGCTCGGTTTTTTCTATCTCCACAGAACTCTCCGCCATTCCGCACACCGCCCCTGCGGCGTTGGCAAGAATTTTCCGGGTAACCGGGTTCAGACCCATGATATCCGCGACGGAAAACATCATGGTTACGTCTTTGATATCTACCCAGGGAGCACAATTCCCGGACGCCATGGTGGATACCATCACCTTGGGAAAGCCATAGGGTAGAGCACGCATCACATGGGAACACAAAGTAGTACCCTGGGTCCCTCCCATTGCGATGATTCCCTGGATTTTTTTCTTTTCCGCAAGTTCGGTGATGATCCTGGTTGCCCCTTCAGCCATCACCGGAGCAGCGGTTTCACGGGAGGGATTCTTAAGGAGTTCCTGGAGCATGGTTCCCCCCGCACCGGCAACCTGCTCCCGGGTGACATCCGCTTTCATGGCGGGCACCCCCATGACTCCGGCGTCTACCACAAGAACCTTATGCTCCCGCAGCTCTATCTGCTCCTTGAGAAACGCCGCCTCTGTACCCTTGGTGTCCAACGTAGCAAGAATCAAAATACTTTTCCCGCACATTTTTAAACCTCCGATAGTAAAATCCCGGCTGTAACATCATCGGTGATCAATACATCCATGAAATTTCCTCTTACAGCACCGCACACAGCTTTCACTTTCTGGTGCCCTCCTGCAACTCCGATCACTGTTTTTATACTTCGAATATCCTGGAAATCCAGACCGATCACACGGCTGTTTAATTCTGACTGAACGGGATTCCCATCCCGATCGAAATATCGGAGGTTTACATCTCCCACTGCACCCAGTTTCTTCAGATTTGCAAGCTCTCTCCAGTCAACAATAGAACCTTCACTGATAAGTACTGAGTTCTTCCTTGGGGCGCCTATACTCATAAGGGCGATATCTGCTTGTGCAGCTTTTCCCAGGGTACTTACAACGAAAGGATCACTCATAAAAGCCCTCCATGCTTCCTGCGTTCCCGCGAGACCCGGAGCTGAGAGAATGTGTCCCCGCCCGGAAAAAAACGAAGATAGTCTTCTTGTAAGTTCTGTAGCGTGTACTTCGTTATTTGGGTCACCCAGTCCACCTAATCCCTGAAAAACTTCAATATCTTCGAATTTAGATTTTGTTATATGAAAACATGCGTTTACCATTTCCCTGATGGTTTCCCCCCAGCTGATTGTGATACTTTGTCCGGATTGTATCATTGAGAGGAGGTAAGAAGCTGCAGCTGCCCCGAGTTCCCGTGTCACCATCGCCTGATCTTCGTAATCCGATGTTTCCACAATAACAGCTTGACGCAGACCGAACACGTTTTCCAGTTTTTCTTCAACCTCGTCACAGGTATCAGAAACCGGATTAATAAGAATATGGACGATCCCTTCTTTGCGTGCTTTTGACAGAAGACGTTGTACCCGCTGCCTCGAAAGGCCAAGCTTGGAGCCTATCTGAGACTGGTTCAGTCCTTTTTCATAATAAAGCCGGGCAGTTTTAACCATCAGCCTTTGTTCAGCAACAACATCCACATCCCAATTCCTAATTCCATCTCAGCATCAATATCGAGCATTTGCTCACTATTGTATTTTTATTCATTATAGCTATACAATTTGTTTTTGTAAATAGCGGCGGTATGCCCCATTTTGACCTTTCCCGGCTTTTCCGATATAATTGGCTTTTCTAGATGGAAATCCGGGAGTTCTGATATGGCAAGTGCAGAGTTCAAAGTATTCAACAACAAAATCAGCAAGAAGTTTATAAAAAAGGCGGAAAAATTCCGGAACCGGTTCCTCAGGATGTATAAAACCGAGCTGGAGGGAAATTTTGTCTTAAGCTCCCGGTTCAATACCTATATCGGTCCTTACCTCGGGGTGAGAAACATTGTGAACTCCCCGGAAGGAGAAGAAATCGATGCGAATAAAGGGATCGTGGTTGGAACGATCCGGATGGGATTCGGCCATTACCGCATGTCCATGGCACTCGCTTCCGCGGCACATGCACTGGGATATACACCGTACTGGCTCGATCTTCTCTCCTTCGAAGGGACAGCCGCCGCAAGGATAATACGCGACCTGGATTGGCTCTACTCCATGGCATCCAGGGTGTCCCAGCAGTTCACCCTTTTCAATAAACTGTTCTGGGAAAAAGCTACTTCGGAGATGGCGAGAAAACTTTCCTATTATGTCCGGGACTTAAAATTGACAGAGCTCTTTGCCACCATCTGTCAGTCTCTGCCGAAACATATACCATTTGTTTCCAGTCACCCCTGGGCTGCACAAGCTGCCCTCCATTCGGATATCAAAAACGTTATTACCATGATACCCGACAACTGGCCAATGGCATTTCACCTTGCAGAAGGATCGGTTCATACCGTTCAGACCCCGTCAGCATATCTGGGATACAGGACCCTCCGCAACATGGGAATGAAGGAAGATGATATCCTCAACCCCATCCCGGATGAACAGATATGGTATACCGGACATTATGTGGATCACGAGATTGTCAAGAATATTGAAAAGGACTGTGAAAAGCGGTTACACCGGGTCAGGAGGGGCAGCGCAAAAAGGATTCTCCTCACCATGGGAGGCGCGGCGGCTGAGTTACAGAAATACGAAAAAATTTCCCAATTCCTTTATCCCCTGGCAAAGGAGAAAAAGATTATCCTCTATATCAATATGGGGGATCACAGCAAACGGTGGACGGAACTCAAAAAAGTGTTCGATAAAAACGGTATGGAATACGAACTCCATTCGAATTGGGAAAAGACCTGCGAATTCGCCAGGATGAGTCACAAGAAGGACCTCTTCGGCGTGCACGTATTTCTCCACGACCAGGTATTCCCGGCTGTGTACACTACCAACCTGCTCATGCGCAGCGTCGATATCCTGGTTACCAAGCCGAGTGAACTGTCATTCTACCCGGTGCCGAAACTGTTTATTCAGCGGGTTGGGAGACATGAAGCCTGGGGGGCGATCAGGGGAGCCGAAATCGGGGACAGTACTCTGGAGACCAAGTCTCTCCCTCACGTATTCCAGACGCTGAAACTCATGATCAATGAAAACGATCTTATACCCTTTTACTGTGATAATATCGTAAAGAATAAGAAATCTGGAATATACGATGGCGCTTACAATGTGGTCAAACTCGCCATGGAGAGAAAGAAAGCCCTTGAAGAAACAACAGCAACCGTCAAACCATAGTGTAAGCACTCCTGTGGCCCAACAACGATGCTATACCCGGCTTGTCCGGAAACTGAGCACCCTTCGCATGATCGGACCGCCGGCGAATGAGAAACGGCTTCTTTCCCTTCTACACCACTGTTTTACCCCGGAAGAGGTAGCAATTGCTGCAGAACTGCCCCTTTTCTATCTCCCCGCCTCCCTTACCCGGATAACGAAAACCCTGTCCATGAAGGAAGAGGTGCTCAAACCATTCCTGGATTCGATGATCCGAAAAGGAGTTATCCGGGGGAAACGTGGAGGATACGCACTGCTGCCCCTTTTTCCGGGTATTTTCGAAAATGTACTCCTCAGCGGTGATGAGTCTCCCTGGCACCGGGAGTTCGTACGTTTGAGTTCCGAACTGTTCGAAACCGGATATATCCGTAGATACCTGGACTCACCTGCTCCGGTAACCCGTACAATTCCGGTGAATAAAACACTGCACTACACCAACATGCAGGTCAATCTGGACCACATGGACAGGATCATCACATCCCATAAACTTATGGCCGTTCTCCACAATTGCCAGTGCCGCCAGGCCGCCCACTTAAAGGGTGAAGAATGCAGAAAGGCGGAACGTACCGACGGATGCCTGGTATTCGGCAGGTTTGCAAAAATATTCATCGATAGAGGATCTGCACAAAAGGTTTCCAGGCAATCCATGAGTTCAATTGTGCAGGACAGATGGGGAAAAAACCTTACGTTTTTCACCGGTAATGTAACTCATTCCAATCCAAATCTCATCTGTACCTGCTGCGACTGCTGCTGCCACATGCTGGGTCAGATCATCAATCATGACCCCAGGTCGATCGTAACACCTCCGGAGTTCATTGCGGTCGTAGATGAAGAAAAATGCGTCCATTGCGGAAAATGTATCTCTTCGTGCAATCTTTTCGCCCATTCCATTTCGGAGGGAATGCATGCAGTAAAACCAACCAGGTGCGTTGGCTGTGGATTGTGCGTCCTTGCCTGTTCTTTCGGAGCCATAACCATGCGGGAGAACCCGGGATACAGGAAACCCTCCAGGAATTACGTTCAACTTGCCCTCAAAGTTGTACCGGGTAAGCTGATGTCCTATATGAGGAGATAAACTACTTCCGCCGCCGCTTCGTTACAAGGATAACATACCGAAGTTCTTCCTCGGACCTGGCGTTCATCCAGGCTTTATGGAATTCCGGGTCCTGCAGGATCTGGGCGATGGACATGAGAACTTTCAGGTGAAGATTCCGCTCACTCTTCGCTCCAACAAGACAGAAAGCCGTGTATACAACCTCGTTTTCTTCATTCCAGATGATGCCGAACTTGTTTCTTACCAGGACGATATCGAAATTTCGTTTCCCTTCGATGATGATGTGGGGGATCGCATGTGGAACCGCTACTCCCGGATAAATAAGGGTGGAAGTCTGGTTTTCCCGCTCTGTGAGTTTACGCTCCACCTGATCCGGTGTTGCACCCCACCTGCCGCTTATCACCTGGGAGAGTTCCTGAAAAAACTCTTTCCTGGTTACTGTCCGCTTCATATCTATAACTACCGCGTCCCGTACAAGGGAATCGAAGCGGTCCTCTTCGATTCAGTCCCGATCTCTTAAGATTTCCAGGAGTTCATCCTCGAGATTGGCCCCGTCCGCGACCAACTCGCGGTTGGTAAGATTGCCGACCATGTGGAGGAAAGCCGATTTTGTCCGTACATAATGCCTGGCATATGCAACGTACCAGAGCACGGCAATAATAAAAAAACCGGCGGTAATAAAAAGGGGGACCTTCCCCATTTCTACAATGAGAAAGATGTAAATAAGAATTCCGATTATAGGCAGTACGGGAAACAGAGGAGACTTAAATGAAGGTTTATACGAAACCAGCTTGCTTGCCCGCATGACGATGACAGAAAAAAGTTCAAATGCAAATAAAAGCAGCTGCATGGTGGACGCCACCTTGACCAGCTCTTCCAGTTCGAGGAACACGATACAGATGATCATAAAACCGGCAGTAATAAGTATAGCAAGCACGGGTGTGCCGAACTTCCGGTTTATCCTGCCGAAACATGACGGAAGGAGTTGGTCCCTTGACATCGCCATGGGTGTCCTGGACGCAGTGAGCAATCCTGCGTTTGCCGTTGTAATAAACGCAAGCATAGCTGCCGAAGCGAGAAGGATAAATCCCGCGCTTCCCCATACCCTCGATGCACCCAGGGATACCGGTGTCAACGTGTTTGAAAAATCCCCCTTATCCAGTACACCTACCGTAATAAGGACTACCAGAACGTAGAGCACCGTGACGATAGCGTAGGCGGAGAACATTCCCCGGGGAATGGTTTTCCCCGGGGATTTGGCTTCTCCCGCAACAGAGGCAACCTTCGTAAGCCCTGTAAAAGACACGAAGATCACCCCTGTAACGGCCAGGACCTCCTGCCATCCGGCCGGATTGAAGGGTATGTATCTCCGGACCTGGATGTGGGAAAAACCGGTAAGAACATAGAATAATATCAGGCTTAGAAGGATGAATACCATGATTATCTGCATGCGGCCGGTCTCTTTAACACTCACTATGTTGAGGATGGTAAACACGATAGTACAGGCAACTGCTACGATCTTTATCATGTTCGGAGAGTAATCCGCCAGGAGAGGTTGAAGGAATATGCCGACACCTATCAGGGCGAATGCGCTCTTAAGGGAAAGGGAAAACCAGGCCGCCAGGCCGCTGAAGATTCCCATAAGGGGGCCAAAACTGCGGGTGATATAAAAGTATACACCGCCGGATTTCGGCATGGCAGATGCAAGCTCCGCTTTTCCCAGTAATGATGGGATAACGAAAAGGGACGCCAGTAAATAGGCAACAATAACAGCAGGTCCGACCCGGGGGTACACAACAGCCGGGAGAATAAAAAGCCCGGAACTGATCATTGCCCCGGCGGATATGGAAAACATGTCCAGAGCACCGAGGGATTTTTTCAGCTTATTTCCATCATTTTTCATCATCACTCCCGGGCAAGTGTAAAACAGGGAAAGAAAATTTACAATGCAGGCGAAGTTCAGTTCATGACAATTATCTCTGCAGGCCACGATTCTATCATTTCCAGTAGTGAATTTTCAAGATCTTCGGGAACCGGGTGGGATTCCATCACGCGTTGTTCGGTTAAACCACATTTATAAAAACCGTTTCATTAAATCCCACCCCAGGTACCTTTATAACTTTCCTTATCCGGATCTTTCCATTATAATGGTACATCATAAACAGCACACAATAATAAGGAGGACGCCTCTATGGCTCACACGTATCCAAAACTGCACAATGGCGGATGGTCCGGGGTTGTTGGGAAAGGAGAAGGTTCCGAACCGATTATAGAATTGGACCAGATGATCGAGATGACTGCGAAAGCGGAAGTGAATGGTGTAAAATTCGACGGTATGGATATTTTCCTCACTGCACCCCACGTGGATATCGATTCCAGTACAGATGATCTTAAAAAGCTCGCAGATAAATTCAGCACGAAAGGACTGAAAATTGGTTCCATGGTAGCGCCAATCTGGCCTCCAACAGGAGGCTCTGCTTTTGGCAGCGAAGAAGATCGAAGCAAATTCCTTTCCATGGTCAGAAAAGGGTGCGAAATCGGACAAACTCTCAACAAAACAGGCGTACGCTCCTACGGCAGTATTCGAATAGATACTGCTGGAAGCGTCGAGGACTGGCTGAAGGACCCGGAAGGGAACCAGAAGAAAAACATAGAAACCTTTAAAGAGGCAGCCAGGATAGCCGAAGATCTCGGTGAGAAACTGGTAGCTGAAGGAGAAATTTGCTGGGGAGGAATGCACAGCTGGAGACGAATGATAGAACTGCTTGATGGCGTCGGCAAACCTGAGACTCTGGGCTTTCAGGCGGATATGGCCCACACCCTTTTGTATATGCTGGGGTACAACGCAGAAGAAGACGCACTCGTTGGTCCCGACTTTAATTGGGAGAAGGACCAATTCGATAAAGGATATAAAAAGTTAACTGATGTACTCCGCCCCTGGCTTCTCGATCTCCATGTCGCCCAGAATGATGCAACGGTATTCGGCTCCGGTGCCCATGATAAAACCGGCCGCCACTGCCAGGTTGACGATGCGAAGGGAAAACTCGACATCCCTTACCATGCAGGTTTCTGGCTGAGGGATGAGAACGGCAACCTTACGAAAAAACTTACACACATCTGCTGGGACGGATGCATGTTTCCCAACAGTGTTATGACCAGCCAGGGTACCTGGGATGCAATCCTTGGTGAAATGATCAAAGTACGGGACCGGCACGGCTGGGATTAAGCGGATCTTTTTCACCGATTCGGAAGATTAATCGAGCCGCCTCGTCGATGGGGCGGCTTTTTCAAGAGTAAAAACGGGGTTCCACTACCTTTTCGCCGTCGACTTCCGGATGACCAGCCGTGCAGGCAGCAGAACCTTTGTTACCGGGTTGTCCTTATCTTTAATCAAATTGAACAGTTTGCGCACGGCTACGGTACCCAGCGTTCGTTTCGGGACATGCATCGTGGTCAGAGGCGGCAGCACTTCTGAAGCAAGTCCAATGTCGTCAAAGCCAATGATGCTGATGTCTTTCGGAACCGACAATCCTCTCTGTTTAATGGCCTCCATTGCACCTATTGCAATAATATCATTATAGGCAACAACTGCCGTCGGACGGCTGTTGTTATCCAGGATCG
>JAJSAL010000123.1 GCA_024274705.1 Spirochaetota bacterium | reverse complement strand
GATCTCATATATCTCAATAGTATCTATTTGACATACCGGACAACATCAAGACCCTCTCTTAAACGGCGGGGTGGAAGCGGAAAACAGCCGCAGGAAAAGTATAAAAGTGCATAGGAGAATCAAGAGTAACGAACGTTATTTCAGGAATGCCGTTGAAATAAAGGGAACATAGGTTATCACCAGTACCATCACCAGAAGAATGAGGAAGAAGGGAAGTACATTCCGATAAGTCTTCCCCAAGGGTTCCTCGAAACGGTAGGAAGCGAGGAATAGATTGAGACCGACAGGCGGAGTCAGGTACCCCAGTTCCAGGTTCGCCAGAAAAATAACACCCAGGTGAACGGGATGGATACCGAAGAGGTTGGACAGGGGGATAATCAGCGGAACCACCACCATTATAGCGGAAAAAATATCCATCAGACACCCGGTTACGAGAAGAGCGAGGTTGAGGAAGATCAGGAACACATACTTGGAATGGACGTTCGCCTCCACCCAGGCCGTAAGGCGCATCGGAATTTCCGCGTCTACCAGGAAGTAGGACAGTCCCTTTGCAACTGCCAGGATAATAAGGATGCCCCCGATGATGGGCACGCTTTTCAGAACCACCCTGGGTATGTGTTTGAACTTGATATCCCGGTAAACAACTACCTGGATAATAAGTGTATACACAACAGCAATAGCCCCTGTTTCCACAATGGTGACGAACCCGCCGAAATACATGACCAGGATAATAAGAGGAAGAAGAATTTCCCAGATCGCTTCCCGAAAGGCCAGTACGGCTTCCTTTAAATCGAATGGCACCCGCTGTACTTTGTTCCTCAGAGCCACTATTACACCAACCACCGAAAGGGCAATTACCATGACGACACCCGGCATAATACCGCCGATGAACATCTCTTTCACACTGATCTGGGCAATAACCGCATAGAGAATAATAGGCAGGCTGGGAGGAAAGATGAGTCCTATACTGCCGGAGGCAGTCAGCAATCCATTACTGAACGACTTAGTATACCCGCCGCTCTGTATCAGTACTAACGATAACAGTGCGCCTAATGCAAGAATGGTAACGCCCGAGGCTCCGGTAAAGGTGGTGAAGAATGCACACACCACTACAGCCATTACGGCCATACCGCCGGGGAGCCACCCCAGAAAGGCGCGGAACAGCCGTACCAACCGTTCCCCTGCCTTACTCTCGGAAAGAAGAAATCCCGCAAGGGCAAACATCGGTAGTGCCGGAAGAGTATTGCTGGTAAGCATGGTATACCCTTCATTGGGAATGATCTCCAGCGGCGCCCAGCTCCTGGCAAAAAGGATATACCCGATCCCCCCAAGGGCCACGAAAATCGGTGTTCCTGTCAGGGCGGATACGATGAGAATTATCACCAATGGTATCGATATTACCCCCGCCGTCTGGTAAAAGACATCATTTACGGTATCGAAAAACGGAGGCAGGTTGAAAATATAGGTGTAGAGTATGTTGATAATCGGACTTAGAGAGAGGAGGACCCCGAAGGGGATACCCAAAGCGGCGATGAATCGCAACTTCCCTTTCGGCATGCCCCGGATAAAAAGGATACTCATCACCGAGAACCCGACGGGCATGATGAGCACAACGGCCTGTATGGGCAGGAATCCCACTTTTACCGTGGGATCGAACCCGATAATGACGAAGGAAAGGGCACTCACTGCAAAGGCAAAGGTAAACGAAACAGAGATAAAGGCATTGAAGACCCGTATCCACGTAGAATAGGGTTCTTTCAGAAGATCGATGCCCGCAGTAAGGGCCAGGTGTCTTTTTTCCCGGGAAGTGATAATACCCCCCAGGAAGGCTATCCAGAGAACGAGATGGAACACGGACTCTGTGGATCCCGGAATACCCGTTCGAAAAATCTTCCGTACAAGTACTTCCAGAAAGGGGATAAACGCCAGGAGAAGGAGTACCAGGGAGGCAAGAACAGCGTCTATGGACCGGACTTTTACACCGGAAGCATCATTCGCCATATGTATTCCGGTACTCCTCTAGATACTTCAGGATGGCGTCGTATATCTCCTTGGAAAAGCTTTTACCCACTACAAGTCCGAATCCTTTCTGGAATTCGTCCCACCACATCTGTTTTTCCGCATCGGAAACAGGGTTGATGGTAAGTCCGTTATCCAGCATAACTGCTATCGCTTCCTGTTCAAGCTTCTGTGTCTTAATGTACAGTTCCTCTGCGGCATCGTCGGCAATACGGAGAAGCTCCCCTTTGTACCGGTCGGGCACCCTGTTCCATACCCGCTGAGAAACAACAATACTGCCCAGAACGGGACTGATAGGCAGATCCATCATATTGTCGGCTATCCCGAACCACTGGTAAGCCGCTGCAGCAAGGGGCACGATGTAGCACGCTTCGATCATGCCGCTGTTAAGGGCTGGAAGAACCTCATGAAGAGGCACCTGGATAACGTCAAACCCGAGAGCTTTCCACGCCTGTTCGTTCGCCGGGTTCGATTCCCCTGCAGCCAGTTTCAGTTTCTTCAGTTCCCTTGGGGTAGTAACACCTTCTTTAGAGAAAAAATAGACCCATCCGGCCATAGTCCAGGTGATGAGCTGGAACCCGTCTTTTTCCATCTTTTCCAGCAGATACGGTTCCACTTTAGAAAGTACATACTTGAATTCCCCGTCATTCCGGATAAGAAAGGGGATTGAAAGGGACATGACATCCGTGGCAATCAGGTTGAGTCCGATACTCGTAAGCGTTGCACCCTGAAGGGAATTGAACCGCATCTTCCGGATCATATCCGGTTCGTTGCCTGCAATACCGCCGGGATATATTTTCATCTGCACCTGGCCTCCGGTTGCGGCTTTCCATTCGGCAGCGATCTTTTTCAGGGTAATATCCCAGGGTGACCCCGTCGGGGCTGAACTTCCCACCTTTATGATTACCGGGGCTGCAAAAGGGGAGACATCGTGACCAACAGCATGCAGAACACAATCAGCGGAAACAGTTTCTTCATGAAAAATCCTCCGGTTCTTCGACGTCGAGTAGAAAAAAGTCTTCTATATGATCCAGATACCACTTCGCTTTTTCCTGTACGATAGTATTGGCAAGTATGCTGTCCTGCTGCGTCTCTATGTCGATGGAAAGGGCCGTTTCCAAAAGCATCCTGTATTCATCGGCATCCTGTTTCCGGATCGAAAGGGTAGTGGCCAGCGAAACATAGGGAGAAGGATTAGTGCCTTCTGAAAGATCGACTGCCCTCTGAAAGTGATAACGGGCCTTCTCTTCACTTCCTCCCATTCCGTCCGGCATGGAGGCATAATACAGAATATAAAAATCATCGATCATGCCGGATCCGAAATCAGGCTCCAGCTCGTATGCCCGGTTGATAAGCCCAACCGGCTTATCAACATCCATAGTGAGTCCCACATCAAAAATATTGATCGAGATAGCTGCAAGCCATCCGGCGGCAGCCCAGTATAAAAAGGGTACATCCTCCAGAGTCATCTCTGTGAGAATTTCATCCAGGTTGTCTCCTTCTACTGCTGCAATGAAACCCGGGTGATTCACTTCAAGTCCCCGGAACAGATATAACTTTCCCCGCAGGTACATTTTCTTTGCCCGGTCCATCATAGCCGCCTGTTTCTCGTATTCATCTCCCGAAAGCATCTGGGCAGGAGTCTGGATAAACGCATTGGCATACATGACGAAACCCATGCCGGTAGTCAGCAGGAGCCCGGTATGTTCCGGATTCTGTTCGAGAAGACTCTCGTACATTTTCAGGGCGAACGGCAGAGCGTCGGCGATAAGTTCAGGATCTTCATCCCCGGTGAACACCGCGCCTCCCGCGTCCCCGGAGAGGATGTCCGAAATTTGATTGATCGCGAGTTTTTGCAGGGAACACGAAGAGAACATGAAAACGATCAGTACAGAGAGAGGAACAAGTATTTTTGTTACCATATCACCCCCTATCATGACATTTCTGTATGGGAATTTCAACGCCGATCCTGCCTTTTTAAATGCTTTCGTAGTATCCGGTCAAATGCATTGGAAAAGAGGTGTACTTCTTTTTTTCCAAAAGAGCGGAACCTATCATGAGCAAGACCCTGCTCACGCATAACCTGCATTATATTCCGGATGGAGAGCCGTTCCCGAACGTTTTCCTGGGAATACTCGGTTCCCCTGTCATTGAGTACAGTGATGCCCAGGGCAACCAGTTCGGAAGCCAGGGGGATATCCCGGGTAATGACAAGGTCATCCTGATGTACATTCTCCACTATAAAGGAATCGGCTTTTCCTTCTACTGCCGGTACAATGACAGAATGCACCGTTGTCCCCGGAGGAACCGGCACAGCCCGGTTGGCGACAAAATACGCGTCGATGAACTCCCTTGAGGAAGCTTTGGCAATTATTTCACGCACCCGAACCGGGCAGGAATCGGCATCAACCCAGATACGCATTCATTCTCCTTTAAAAAGTCAACTCAGAGCTTAAGGCTCTGTATATATTCCCGACAACGTCAGGCTTAAGCGACTGCAACAGCCGCCGTTCTCATCTCTTCAGCAAGCTTCATAAGCTCGGGATCGGTCATCCGTACCGGATCGAAGGGCTGGTCTTTCTGCAGCATACACCAGATTACCCTCGACAGCTTACGCGCGGTAGCAATGATGGTCTTCCCCGATCCTTTATGGGGTTTCATCGCCGCGTACCTCCGCATGAGCCGAAACTGAAGGGTGTACCGTTTATTCCTCACCATCCCTAACACAATCTGGATCAATGCGGTTCGCAATTCTTCCGGTCCCCCCTTCGTAATACTTCCCATCCGTTCGGTTGTGTTTGAGTTCTGAACCCAGGGCGTCAATTCGGCATACGCACTATACTGCTTGTACCCCCTGAACCGCCGGATATCATCCGTGTACGCTCGTACCGTCGCGGAGGTGATCAGTCCCGCGCCGGGAATCGTTCGGATAAGCTCAGCCTTGATATCATTTCGCTGGCTCCAATCGGTATATTTAGCCTTATCATCCACCACTTCCTTGACTTTCTTTGACAGCGGAATCAACTTTGCCTCCGGGTATTCAAAATCATATTTATGTGCCAGAGCTTTCAGGATGTCATAGAAGGCTTTCTCCTCAAAGTCGATTCCAAGATCAGCGAAGGATTCTTTTTCTTTTTTGAGAGCATGGTAGAGATCAATGATCTCAATCGTGAAATCTTCGAGCACATTGCTCACCAGAACATCTTGCTCTTTCCGTTCGTTGTATTTCTCCACCAAAGCTTTGAACATCCTGGAAAAGTCTGCAGCCTTGACCTTGTTGATCTTTCTGAAATCCTCGATTGCCCGCTTTAAAAGCTGTTGCAGGAGTCTGATCTTGGTATTCGGCATTTTTATTTTCTCAAGTTTCGCCAGATCCTCCTCATCAAACAGATCGCTTTCTTTGGCGCCTCCTTTTTCGAGCTTGAAGATTTCTTCGATGCCATCGCTCTGCAATGCCTCTTTGATCATCTCCTGAACCCGTACATTCATCTGTACCAAATCAGGCGCATCGCCCTTGGTCAATTTAAAGTCGATCGACCGCACTGCCATGTAGAAGTGGATACGGTCTCGCTCGCTTTGCGTTAAGGCGTCGCTCCCACAACAGATGTCGTAGGCGGCTTTCAGGCGTTTGGCAAGCGCCATAAACCGCTTTTCAATCTTGTCTGTCACTTGCACGTACTCAGCGGCCATATAGAGGCAATGAAGCTGTTCCAGCGGCTTGCCGGAAAAATATGGGCGCATATCAAAGCGGTGAAACAAGCGAGCAAGAAGATCGAGATGGTCTTTTACCACAACAATTGACTGCTGAATTTCTTCGATGTTCGTGCTGTCCGCCTTTGAATACTGAGCCAGCGCAAGGTTCATTTGTTTCTTGATGCCGATATAGTCAACGATGAGGCCCTTTTCCTTGCTTCCGTATTTGCGATTCACGCGGGAGATGGTCTGGATAAGATTGTGCCGTTGAACGGGTTTGTCGATGTAAAGCGTATCCAGAAAGGGAACATCGAAGCCTGTCAGCCACATGTCCACCACAATGGCGATCCTGAAATTGGACTTCTCGTTCTTAAACTGCCGGTCCAATTCCTTGCGGTAGTCCTTGCTGCCGAGTAGATCGTAAAGCTCTTCAGGGTCATCCTGGCCGCGTGTCATCACCATCTTGATGCGCTCCATCGGCTTGATCTCCCATCGGTCTTTGTCCGACAAAACGGTGCCCTCTTCGCAGACTTTAGCTTCCGCCCATTCCGGGCGCAGGGCAATAATCTGCTTATAAAGCTCATACGCAATTGGACGACTGCTGCAAACAAACATGGCCTTTCCTTTGACCGTCGCACCCTCGCTGACGCGCTTTTCATAATGCTTCACAAAATCCTCGGCAACCGCTCTGAGCCGATCCGGATCGCCAAGGATTGAATTCATCCGGGCATTGGCCTTCTTGCTCTCTTCAATGGCGTATTCACTGGCGCCTTCTTCCGCGCACTGAGCGTAATACTCCTCAATCTCCTGAAGTTTGCTGTTGTCAAGCAAGACCTTGGCCGCCCGTCCCTCATAGACAATCCGCACCGTGATTTCATCCTTCACAGACTCGGTCATGGTGTAGGCGTCTATCACCTCACCAAAGACATCGAGTGTGGCGTCAATAGGCGTGCCCGATAGGGACGGGCTTAGCTCATTTTTCAAATATCGCCCATTTAGAATGCCGGTAAGTGCAAGGTTAATCGCTTCGAGAATGGTCGATTTCCCGGATTCGTTATTGCCGACCAGAATGTTAACCTGAGGATTACGCTCTAACGTGAACTCGCCTTGAAAACACTTGTAGTTTTCGATATTAACCTTGCTTATTCTCATGCCACTCTCCCCGACAGGTTATCCACCACGCCGCGCATGAGGATGGGGCAGAGGTTTTGAATTTTGGTTTTAAGCTCGTTATTTAGGCGTTTTCGGGTTTCCAGGGTGTGATGGATAGCTGCGATGCTTTCCTGCACCTCAAGGCTGGGGATGGGGATTTCAATATCGCAAAAGCGTTCCCATTCCAAACTTGCCCGCACACTGCTATCGCTAATAAACCAGCCGTAACGATCTGATTCCAGTCGTTGAAACCACATCATCAGATATTCAGGAAATACTTTCAGTTCATCTTTAACTTTAAAAACAAGATAAGCTGGTGAAATAATCGCCGAGACATCATCTGTAAACAACGCAACGCGAATGCATTCATCGCGGCCAACCTGCATTGCACTGTAAGCGAATTGATCTTTGCGGATAACTTTGTATTTCCCCAAATCCGTCCCAGACACATTAGCGACCGACGGCATAAACTGCTTGTTAATGTTGATACCGAGAAGTCTGTCCTCACCGATGGCATTGTCTCTATTTCTCACATCCACCAGTTGGATATAATCGCCGAGTCGTTTATAGTTACTCTTCATCATCGCCCCCTTTTTCGAGGAGGAGATAGAACTCATTGAGCTTGCGGCGCAAAAGGTCTTTGG
>JAJSAL010000122.1 GCA_024274705.1 Spirochaetota bacterium | reverse complement strand
TGGTCATCGGGATTGGAATCGGTACCTATGAAGGTGTTGCAGACGCCCTCCTTCTGGAGATTCAGGATAGAAAGCAGAGTGTGTTCATAACGATTAATCACTTTTTCGTTACCTTGGGTGCCTTGATGATCGCTTTTTACCTCATCTTCCTGCAGATGAACTGGCGGAGGTCGATGACACAGTCTGCAATCCTCGTTGGGGTCCTGGCAGTGCTTTTTTTCTTGCAAAAATCCAGTATTACCAAGACAGAGCAATCCACGTGGCTTGACCGGTACCGGACCATAAGAAAAGGGAAAGTAGTGTACATCCTTTTCTTTACAGCAGTATGTGCGGTAAGTACGGAAATACTCGCTTTAGGCATCATTCCCTCGTTTCTCCTGGAACTCCGGGGGTTCGATCTGGTTACTTCAAAGATCGGGCTTGTGGTTTTTCTTGCCGGGATAGCTTCTGGCAGGGCCGGCCTGGGGTTTGTTGCAAAAAAAGAGAAACTTATTGGGATCATCACCCTCCTGTTCGGCCTGGGTGTTGTCCTTTCGAGCGTCACCTATTTTGTCCCCATGAATGAAACTCCGGTGTATGTAATGCTTTTTATATACGGGGTGAATGTGTCGGTCATTTTTCCCCTTATTATAACTCTTACAGGGCTTAAACATCCTGATATGGCCGGCACAGCGATGAGTTTCATCAAGTTTGGTATACCCATTGCGGGAATTATTTCACCACTCCTGTTCTCATTTCTTTCCCGGTATGCCGGTTTCCCCGGTGCCCTTTTCATATTTCCTGCAGCTAATGTAATAGGGTTCTTCCTTTTTATATTTAATAGAAAACAGATAGGATGAGAGATGGACTGATGCAGGGCCATAAAATTCCAAAATATCTGAAGATAAGCCAGGAAATCATTTCCCAGATCCGGAAGGGTGAGCTTTCCGAGGGTATGCGGATACCGTCGGAAAACGAAATCATCGAGCAATTCGGTGTGAGTAATACCACCGCCCGTAAAGTCCTCCAGGAAGTGGAACTCTCCGGCTGGGCTACCCGGGTTAAGGGGAAAGGAACTTTTGTCCACAGGGAAAAAGTGGTCCGATCGGCAACCAGGATCTTAAGTTTTACGAGGAATATGGCGCAGGCGGGACTCCATCCTTTTACAAAGGTGCTGTTTCGAGGAATCGTGAAGGAAGGATATTCGGAAATGATCAACGGAAGGACCCACACCCTTCCCGGGCCGATTTTCAAACTGCACCGGCTCCGGTTTGCCGACAGGACACCGATGATGCTGGAAGTCCGGTATATATCTCTCCGTTTCTGTCCGGATATCATGGATAAGGACCTGGAAGGTTCCCTGTACGGTGTGTACGAGAAAGAATATGGACTGAGCTTAAGTGAAGTAGACCAGATGCTCAGCGCTATTATCATCGAAGCCGGTGTGAAGGAATTCCTCGATGTACCGGACAATACACCGGGCATGCTGGTAGACGGCGTTACCTTCTGCGGAAAGAACAAGGTACTCGAGATGGAGCGGTCCATCTATAGAGGAGATAAATACCGGTTCGCAGTACGGGCGCGATAGACACGGAGGAACAGATTTGAGTTTTTCAATTGTAGCTTACGGGGAAACACTCTGGGACCTTCTTCCATCGGGTCCTGTTTTGGGAGGGGCTCCGTTCAATCTCGCTTACCGGACGAATACCCTGGGAAACAAGGGTGTTATTATCACCCGTTTAGGAAGGGATGAAAAGGGAGAACAGGCTTTCAGGATGATCGGTGAACTGGGTATGACTGTCGAGGCCGTTCAATGGGATGATGAACATCCTACGGGTACCGTAGAAATAACCCTGGATGAGAACAGGGAGCCGGACTATGTTATCGTTCCCCATGCGGCCTATGACTATATCGAGTACACAAATACAATCAGCACTGTTACAGCCCGGGCGGACTGTCTCTGTTTCGGCACCCTCATCCAGCGTGAGGGGAAGTCCAGGGAGACCCTGGAAAAGCTGTTTTCGGATTTCAACGGCCGATACCGGGTACTGGATATTAATTTACGGAAGAACTGTTATACGGAAGAGAGGGTGATCTCGTCTATTCGGCATGCGGACATCCTGAAAATCAACGAAACAGAAATAGAGGAAGTTGCCCGCCTTTTTTCTATCACCCCGGGTCCAGTTCCCGATACTGCACACCTCCTGCTTGGTGTGACGGATCTGGAGATCATCATAGTCACCCTGGGGGAAAGGGGCGCTTTTGCCGAGTCAAAAACAGAAAGGGGAGTGTACTGTCCCGGGTACCGTATCAATCTGGTGGATCCCTGCGGATCCGGGGATGCTTTCACCGCTGCGTTCATTTTTTCCCTTCTGGAAGGGAAGGAGCTTTCTGAATCGGTCCGGCATGGGAACGCTCTGGGAGCTCTCGTGGCAACACAGGCAGGAGCAACCGGGAGCATTGCCGAAACCGAGATTCAGGAATTCTTACGTTCGAACCCGGAAGAGATCGTCGATGTAACATTCGAACGATTCAGAATATAGGCACATCATGAAACAAGGAGCAGATGTATGAAAAAAATCAAAGGACCTGCAATTTTTCTTGCACAGTTCATGAGGGACGATCCTCCCTTCAACGACATTAAAACTATTTCAGAGTGGGCGTCCGGGCTCGGGTATAAGGGCATCCAGGTTCCATCCTGGGACAGCAGGTGTATCGACCTGGAAAAGGCGGCAGAATCAAAAACGTACTGCGATGAGTACTTAGGTCTGCTGAAAGGGTTCGGACTGGAAGCCGTGGACCTGGGTTCGTACCTTCAGGGACAGGTGCTGGCGTTCCATCCGGCCTATGCGGAAGGGTTCAGCGCATTTCATCCCCCGAATCTGAAGGGGGACGAGGTTACCCGCTGGGCGGAAGACCAACTCAAGAAATCGGTCTATGCCGCAAAAAATTTAGGGATTAAGAATATTGCCGTTATGTCCGGCGGATTCCTGTGGCACATGATCTATCCCTGGCCCCAGAGGCCGGATGGCCTCGTAGACGAGGCATTTACCGAACTGGCAAAAAGATGGAAACCGATTCTCGATGTCGCGAAAGATAACGGCATTACCTTCGGTTATGAGCTCCATCCGGGATCGGACCTCTACGATGGGGCGACCTTCGAGATGTTTCTGGACAAGGTGGATGGACATCCCGCGGCATGCATAACCTACGACCCCAGCCATTTCCTCCTTCAGCAGCTGGACTACCTGCAGTTTATCCGGCTCTACGGCGGACGGATAAAAGCTGTCCACGTGAAAGATGCGGAATTCCGGCCGGACGGCCGGGTCGGCGTGTACGGCGGATATCAGTCCTGGAACGGAAGAGCAGGACGGTTCCGGTCTCTCGGTGACGGCCAGGTGGATTTCAAGAGGATGTTCACCCTCCTTATCGAGGCAGGTTATGAAGGGTGGGCGATCCTGGAATGGGAATGCTGTATCAAGAGCTCCGATCAGGGTGCCAGAGAGGGGGCTCCGTTTATCGAGAATCTTCTTATCGACCAGACCGAGGTTGCCTTCGATGATTTCGCCGGTACTGAAACGGATACTGCCAAGAACCGCAGGTTGCTTGGATTAGGGGGCTGATATGGTTTCCTGGAAACGCAAACTGAAGATGGGCATGGTCGGCGGCGGCCAGGGGGCTTTTATCGGATGGGTTCACCGGATGGCTGCAGCCCTTGACCAGCAGATCGAAATGACGGCAGGCTGCTTTTCCCGGGATTATGAGAATACTAAGATAACAGGAGAACAGCTCTACCTGGATCACCGCCGGTGTTACAGAACGTACGAAGAAATGGCGGAGAAGGAAGCAAAACTTCCTGAGGGGGAAAAGATCGATTTTGTTTCGGTCGTAACGCCGAATAAATCCCATTTCCCTATTGCCAAAACGTTCCTGGAAGGAGGGTTTCACGTGGTGTGTGATAAACCCATGACCTACACCCTGGATGAGGCAAAAGAACTTGTGCAGATTGTGGAAAAGACGGGGCTGGTGTTCTGTCTTACCCACAATTATACCGGGCATCCCCTGGTCCGGCATGCCCGAAAACAGTTCGCTGAAGGTGAGTTTGTAACGGTTCGCAAGGTGATCGTAGAATACCTACAGGAGTTCCTGGCGGTTCCTCATGAAAAACTGGGGATGAAGCAGGCAATTTGGCGGACCGATCCGGCCCAGTCCGGTATCGGTGGGACCATGGGAGATGTGGGAACCCATTGCGTGAACCTCCTGGAATACATTACACAGGACCCGATAGCCGAATTGTGCGCCGACAAGAGCACCTTCCTTCCGGACAGGTTGCTGGATGAGGATGTGAATGCACTTCTCCGTTTCAAAGGGGGAGGAAAAGGAGTCCTGGCCATCAGCCAGGTAGCGCCGGGAGAGGAAAACGGCCTAAAGATCCGGATCTACGGGTCAAAAGGGGCCATTGTGTGGGCTCATGAAAACCCGAACTACATGGAGGTGTACAAAATCGGGGAACCCAGAACCACCATTACCCGGGCAAGCGGCTACCTTTCGGATGTGGCTGCTGCCGCTACCAGGATCCCCCAGGGACACCCGGAAGGGTACCTGGAGGCATTTGCGACTATCTACAATGGAGTAACAGAAGCTGTTCGGGCCTATATCGACGGAGAGCCCCTTAACACCGGGGAGTATAATTTTCCCACCGTGCACGACGGCCTCCGGGGGATGCAGTTCATCTACAGTACGGCGGAGTCTTGCGACAAAGGTTCTGTCTGGGTAAAGATGTAATCGGCATTCCAAATGTCGAAAACAATGCACTTACAAAAAAAGGGAAAAAGAAATTTATCGCCTGGCATAATACAGTATTAAAAAATAACAAAGGGGAAATCATTGGCACATTGAGTTCCGGCGAAGATATAACCGAGCGGAGAAAAGCGGAGCAGGCGCTGAGGGGAAAAATGGAAGAACTGGACCGGATCGGTTCAATAAGCTGATGATAGGGAGAGAGCTTAGAATGATCGGTTTAAAGAGGGAAATAAATATGCTTCTCCCACAGCTTGGGATGTCTCCAAAATATGATATACCCGAAGATGAGAGTGTGACCGGGTGAAGAGCGGTTCAGATTGGCAATGCAGGCATCGAAAGACGGCATCTTTGATTATTATCCCGAAACCGGAGAGGTCTATTACAGCCCCGGGTGGGCGGAAATACTCGGATTCTCTATCGACGAGATTGACCCGTATTATTCATTCTGGGAGGAGAAAATACATCCTGAAGACCGGGATAATGTCCTTAACATTCTCCTCCTGCACCTGGAAGGAAAGATTCCCCTTTTTCATGTTGAGCACCGTATCAGGATGAAAAGCGGTCAAAGGCAGTTCCAAGCGGCCTCATCCTCAATGAGCTGGTGACAAACGCCATGAAATATGCGTTTGAAGGAAAGGAAACAGGGGCTGTAACTGTTTTTGTCCGGAAAAAATCGGAGCAGGTCGTACTGCAGGTAAAGGATGATGGAATAGGAATGCCTGCCGAAACAGATATAGAAACCGTAAAATCATTTGGATTACGCCTTCTTTCTATTCTGACAGAACAGCTGGATGGTTCACTTGAGATAAACCGCAAAGATGGGACAACTATTACAATTACCTTTCCGGGAGAAGATGTATGAATAAACCCAGGGTTTTTATCGTGGAAGATGAACTGATATTTGCTTACGAATTGAAGGAGATGCTGGAAAGGAACGGGTATGAGGTAGTAAAACTCCTCAAGCGCGGTAAAGATACGATAAAAGCTGCTGAAGAGTTCAAACCTGATATCATACTCATGGACATTCAGTTAAAAGGGGAAATCGACGGAATTACTACCATGGAAATGATCAGGAGGGACAAAGAAATGCCGGTAATATATCTTACCGGAAATAATTATCTTGAAGATAGCGAGCGGCTGACGCAGACAAAACCTGTTGCGGTTATTACCAAACCGATTGCGATAAAGCGGCTGCTTGCTGTAATGAACGGGTATTTCACCGGGAGGTAGGAGCGTTCCCGGTAGGGTCTATGATACGCTGTATCAGAATGAAAAATCTGTAATGTAAAAAACCACCCTGTTTCCCGGGCGGCTTTTTTAAGGAGCAAAGAAGTGGCAGCTCTCTCAAAATCCGAAATACTCAGCTTTTACAGGGACGAAATAAAACACGAGTTCAACCTGCTGGCAATGCGTTCGACCATCCTGGTAACGTGCCAGTCATTCCTGGTGGTTCCCTTTGCTATTCTTCAAACCGCAGCGTCGTTTACCACGGTTTACATACCGACCCTGATCATTGCACTTCTAGGGATATTTACCGTACTCATCCTGCTGAGACCCCTCCGGGCGACCCATCATACCATCGACAAATGGCTGCTCAAGCAGCGCGCGCTCTTTCAAACATCACCCGAGATGGAACCCCTTGCCCTGGACAGGGACATGATTCCCGGGACGGACAGAGATTTCAGGAAAGACAGAGACCATGTAAAAAGTATTGCCTTTTCCCGGTTCGCTCCCTGGGCGTTTTTCTTCTTCTGGATTGCTGCGGTGGGGTGGTCCAGCTACCGGGTACTGTTCGGGATGTAAATACAGTCAGCTTCCACCGGGACCCGGGTCACCGGGAAAATATTCCCTCATAACCGCCTGTGTGCGCCGCGGCTTAAGGAAAGAATAGATCAGTTTACAATTTCGATATCGTAGTCTTTTAGCACTTCGTCTGTAGTTACCAGGAGGGCATTCACAGATAATGCAGACGCAAGAATAAACCTGTCTGCCGGATCCCGGTGATGCCAGGGAAGCCTGTTCGCTTTCATCAGCACTTCCGGCGAGAGCGGAACGATGTCGAGATGGTGCTGTTGTACTGCTTTCGGGAACCATTCTTCTGCAGGTATCGGAAGACGCAGATGGTTTCGGAGGCATTTCAGGCTTATTTCCCAGGCGGATATTGGAGATATACAGACCGAATATGCCCTGTCAATCAGCTCCCGTGCGTGGGAAGAAAGTCTGCCCGAGTCTGCCGCAAGATAGAGAAGAGCACAGGTGTCGAGAAATACGATGAGTTCAGACATCATCCCATTCTTTAAGTGTGGGAAGTTCCGGCGGCCTGGTAAATTCTATGTTTTTCAGTTCTTCTGATGGTATTGTCCGGGTCTTTCTCTCAACCGGTACAATCTCCGCCACCGGAATATTGTAGCGGCATATAAGTATATGCTCACTCCGTTGTTCTACCTGAGTGAGAAGAGCCGACAGATGAGTTTTCGCTTCGTGGATATTTACTCTCTTCATATGACTAATATAGTCTATATTAGTTTAGTTAGTCAACATTTACATTGTTAATACTCAACCTGAACCTAACTCAGAATTCGTACAAATTTAAAAGTTGCAGGTGTCCCAACAGCCAGTTTGATACCATTAGGAGGATGTTTTCGTGTTGCCCCCAACGGGAGGAATAAATGAGATTATTTTATCTTTATGCGGGTAACAAGGATTTAATTTGCTCTAATCCCTCTGATTTCTTTGAAGCAGTCCAAAGGTCATAATTCATTTGTAGGTTAAGCCATAATTCAGGTGTCGTATTAAAAGCCTTTGACAATCTTAGTGCCATATCAGGGGTAACTGAACCTCTCTCATTTATTATTTTTGACAGCGTTTTTCGGGAAATCCCCATGTCTTCCGCAACTTCCTAAATAGTAAGAGTTAACGGCTCCAAATAATGTCTTTTGATTATCCCACCCGGATGAGTTGGTTTTCTCTTTCGTACAAACATAATTCTTCTCCTAATGATAATCTACATAATTCACATCATACGTATTACCTTCAATAAACTTAAAAATAATACGCCAATTTCCAGAGACCTTTACACTCCAAAGACCTTTTAATTTCCCACTTAATTGATGCAAATATGAACCTGGAAAATTCATATCTTTTATTGACGTAGAAGCATTGAGCCGATCCAGGATATCTGCAAGCTTTTGAGTAGGCTTGGGTTGAATACCGCTCTTATCTTCTTCATAGAAAAACCTCTCAAGCCCTTTATGCTTAAAGCTTTTAATCATAAACAAATGTAACCAGAAAGGTTACAAATTTCAAGATGAAATTACTATTTTAATTTAAAATTCAATCCCAGGAGATACTGGAGGTTCAGAATTGCCAAGAAAACGCCTATAAGTCATAATGGTATTAGTTGTTTCCGCAAAGGTACGGATAAGAAGGGGGAATTGTTTTTAAGTGACTGGACATCCCCTTTAAAATGATGTAAATTATACGTACGTAATGACGTACGGAGATAATTGGTATGAGTTCAATAAATGTTACAAATGCGAGAAAAAACCTGTATCGGCTGATAGAAAAAATAAACGAATCGCATGAACCTGTCCATGTCATTGGAAAGAATGGTGCCGTTGTTATGGTGGCGGAAAACGACTGGAAAGCTATCGAAGAAACACTCTTTTTAACTTCGATCCCCGGGATAAGGGAATCTATAATCGAAGGTATGCGGGAACCGGTTGATAACTGTTCTGATTCTCTTGACTGGTAACTATGTATAAAGTCGTTTTCACAAAGCAGGCGCAAAAAGATGCGAAGAAAATTTCGCAATCAAATTTAAAAAAGCCAGCGCAAAAACTCTTAGAAGTTTTAAAAGAAGATCCCTTCGCTACATCTCCGCCCTATGAGAAATTGCTGGGAGACCTTACTGGTGCATATTCCAGAAGAATCAATATTCAGCATCGATTGGTGTACCAAGTCTATGAAGAAGAGAGAGTTGTAAAAGTAATAAGAATGTGGACTCACTACGAATAATTTGAAGCTATATAGTAAAATCTCTATTTCCCCCAACAGCCAGTCAGGGAAGATTAGCAATCAATTAACCTTGATTAGGTGCATCAAAAGTGTTACACTTATTAAGGAGGTGAACTTATGCCAACAAAGAATCCACGAATCAATATTGCCCTTGAGGAACCTGTTTACGCAATCATCGAAGAATTAGCGAGATTGAAAGGCATGTCTATGTCTATGGTAACCCGTGAATTGATTAAAGAAGCAATTGAAATAGAAGAAGATGTTTTACTCACATCATTTGCCGAGGAGAGGGAAAAGAGTTTTAATAAAACCCAAGCATTGTCGCATGACGAGGTTTGGGAATAAGTATGCTATATCGGTTACTGTATCATCCTCTGGTCAAAGAAAAAGATCTTCCTAAACTCAACGCAACAATGAAAGAAAGAATGAAATCTGCCGTTGAAAATAGACTTATGACCGAGCCGGAAAAATATAGCAAACCTTTAAGAAAAACGTTAAAGGGCTATCGTAAACTTCGAGTTGGTGATTATAGGATTGTTCTCAGAGTCGATGAAGATATTATTTATATTTTAGGAATATGCCATCGTAAAGATGTATACGCACGAGTAGAGAAGAGGATTTGTTAATTCCTTTTTCGCAAAGGCACGGATAAGTAGGGGGAATAATTAAACAGGCTACTGGACTTTTACAGAAGAATGATGTATTTTATACGTACGTAATAACGTACGGAGATAGATAATATGAGTTCGATAAATGTCACAAATGCGAGAAAAGACCTGTATAGGCTGATAGAAAAAATAAATGAGTCTCATGAACCTGTCCATGTCATTGGTAAAAATGGTGCTGTCGTAATGGTGGCGGAAGATGACTGGAAAGCAGTTTATTCTCATGCTTTATCAGATAGCTCTTCCCCCTACCATCCCAAGCCTACGTCCTGTAGGCTTGGGACAAAGGCGCTGGGCATGGACGCCCAGCGCTGGGGCATGTGGATCATTTGTATAAAAGGGAAATGGAAATAACATCTCGTGGTAGTCGATAAAAGCAATTTCGTATATTTACTCTATTTGAGAAAGAGATCCTCGATCACTTCTTATCGGACGGAGATTCACGTTTCCGTATCTATGGTGGAGATTAAGGCACCTTTCTCGAAGTAACTATTATCCTGTATTAATCCACATATAACAGAATAGTTATGGCCGGGAAATCCTCCAGTACTTAATTTAAGCCAGGAAGGATAAAAGGAGAGTGATAAAAAGATTTCCTTATTGTTCTATTGACAGAGACTACTCATAACAGAAATACAGAATGGCCATGTTCTATATGTTTTTGTTTATTATGAGATGCTGTAATAACTTACAGTACCGAAATTGCTCCGATCCTTTCTTTTCTCTTATGAAAAAATGCGGCCTCCCTAAAAGGTGCAGATAATGCATCCCCCTGATCCAGTTGCACTTTCCCCACACGAAGAAATCCTTTGAATAGTCTTCCAGGTATATTTCCTTTTTCTCAGTACTCCTTTGCTTTATACTTCCGGGTCTTTCCTGTGGTCTTTGATAATTCGATACCGTCTTTGTAGTAGTGGAAGTACCATATTTTGGAATTTTTTCTCTTGAACAGGGTGTTTTTTAAGTTCATGTGTCGATTCTGATATAAATTAAGAACTTTTTTGAAAAAAAGCCCTCAACGAGTGAGGGCTAAGATGTAAAGGCTTATGTTGTAAAGCTTTACTAAGCGCGTCCAGAAGGATTCGAACCTTCGACCTACGGCTTAGAAGGCCGTTGCTCTATCCAGCTGAGCTATGGACGCATTATAAAATCAGTCGGGATGAGAGGACTTGAACCTCCGATCTCCTGCTCCCAAAGCAGGCGCCTTAGCCACTAGGCTACATCCCGAAATGCTGTAATATGGATGCCCCGAATGAGGCTCTCACCCGGATGCAGTATAAGTATACCGGATTGTGGAAAGTGAGTATACTTGGATCGGGTCATGTGGTCAAGGATATGGAGAGGACCTATTGACAAACTTTCCGTCATCATGGACAGCCCCGGAATGGTAAAACAGTAATTACGGTTTTTGTGTGAGGAGTTTATACCACGATTCTTCCGTCAATCCGTTGTCGCTCAATATTTTATCCTCGATATACACGGAAAGACTTTCGATCCTTCTGGCGGTATCCGTGGATATGATGTGCTCCATCTGGCAGGCCTGCTGTTCCGCATCGTCTGGAGAAAGTCCCAGGGTTCGTTCTAGGAAGTTAGCAATAATAGAGTGACGATTCTGAACGGACCGGGCTATGGATGTGCCTTTTTCTGTCAGGTTTATATATGAGTTCTTTTCGTATTGAATCAGACCCTTCGCTTTGAGGGTTTTAAGAGCGCCTGTTACCGAAGGCATTTGTACGTTCAGCATATTTGCGATGTCCTTCACCCTGGCTACTCTGTTCTTCTTTTCCAGATAGAGAATTGCTTCCAGGTAATTTTCGAGACTGGGAGTTAACACACTTTCTTTTGCCATATTAACATTATTATATATAACTATCTTTCTTTGTTCAATCAACGTTGAATCGGCATGAAAACAAAATGCTTGCACAAAGAGTTCACAATTATCTATACTGTATGAAAAGCAATTTCAGAGGGTGATGTGAGCGTTCTTTCATTGAAAATTCAGCAGAAACTTGATATGATGTCTACGAAATTTGCAGCGTTGCTCCCGGAACGATTGGAGCGGATAAAGGAATCTGCCGATCGTGTCCTCAATGGTGAAAGGTGTGGGATTCAGCAGTTTCATTTGCTTGTTCACAAACTGGGCGGTGCTGGTGCGACTTTCGGGTTTGTAGCACTTTCGAGAATTGCGAAAGATATTGAACATCTGCTATACTCTTTTATAAATGCGAAAGGTGAGCTGAAAAGTGAAGATTTGGAACAGATCAGCACCTTGCTCCAGGAACTTGAAGCACAATGTGAGCATGGAATGAAAAAGGTAAATACCCTTTCATCAGATGGTGATTTGGAAGAAACACTCCTCGAACCGGTGGAAGATAAACCTCCAACAGATAAAGAGAAAAAGACTATATACCTCTTTGACCACAAGCGAGGTGTATTTCAAGATCTCAAGGAGCAGCTGGAAATCTTCGGGTTTACAACTATTGACGTAACGACCTTCAGCGAACTTGAAACAATTGAGGGCTGGAACAGGAACAGGCTGGTTATCATCGACACAACTGCTTTAAATGAGATAGAAGGTGCGGAAATACGCCTGGCCACATTGAAGAGTGCCCGGAAAAACCGGCTGAAAATCGTGTTCATTTCAGAAAAAAATGATTTCGATATCCGCCTCCAGGCTGTTCGCGCAGGAGGAGATGATTTCTTTATCGCCCCGGTTGAGATCGGACGGCTTATCGATACCATCGACAAACTGACTGAAAGAATCGAGCAGGAGCCATACCATGTACTTGTAGTTGATGATGATCCGGAACAGGTATCTTATCATGCACACGTCCTTCAGCAGGCAGGCATGATTACCTCTGTTGCGACGGATCCGAAACATGTGGTTAAGGTGCTGGTGGAATCGAAACCGGAAATCATCCTCGTGGATATGTACATGCCCGGGTGCAGCGGAGGGGAACTGGCAGCAATCATTCGGCAGCAGCCGGCGTTTGTCAGTATTCCCATTGTGTTCCTTTCTATAGAAAACAGTGTGGATATCCAGATGGATGCGATCCAGAGTGGTGGTGATGATTTTCTGGTCAAACCGATCAAGGAAGAGCATCTCATTTCATCAATAAGCAACCGGATCGAAAGGACCAGAGGCATGCGCTACCTGATGGAACGGGATTCCCTCACGGGTCTTCTCAATCACACCAACCTGAAAGAACAGCTGTCCAGGGAGGTGTTAAGGTCTCAGCGTACCAACACAGAAATCTGCTTTGCCATGATCGATGTTGATCTTTTCAAATCGGTGAATGACACTTACGGGCACCTTACCGGTGACAATGTCCTTAAAGGTTTAGCCCGGCTTCTTCAGGAGCGGTTGCGTAAAACTGATATTATCGGCAGGTATGGAGGCGAAGAATTCGGTGCTATCCTTTTAAACACGAACACGGAACACGCCGAACGCATTATGAACGAAATTCGGGATAATTTTTCCCATATGAAACAATACTCCGACAGCCAGGAGTTTCACGTGGCTTTCAGCTGCGGCATCGCCTCCTACAAAGACTTCGGGGAACCTGCGGAACTGAACGAGGCGGCAGACCGGGCGCTCTACGAAGCAAAAGAGACCGGTAGAAATAAAGTGGTTGTCGCAAAAAAACAGCGGTAATCGCCCCTTCACGGGTGTCACCCCTTTCTTACTTTAAACGACCACAGAGATTCGATCCATATATTCCGCCACCATCTTTCACCTCTCTGGGGGACATTGATGTTGAGAAGCTCTATCGTCCCCGCTGTCCACGAGAGGGGGGGGCGGCCTGTTACCACCTGTTCAGGCCCGGACGTTCCCTGAGTAGAAAAATCTTCCATACAGCCGAAATGAAATCCCTGAAAAGGCGGAAGGAAATCTTCCGGTAATGCACGCGGCATGTCTTCGGAAAGTTCCGGAAACAGCGGTTCCGTACCGATGGACAGATAAAACGAGGTAAGATGAAGTATAAGTCCCTGTGTCCGGAATTGTATTCCCTTTGGATAGAACACTCGTTCCACATGGCGCTGATCGGGAATAGCATTGAATCCGGCGAGAAAGAGTACAGGTGGAAGGGCCAGTGCCGATGCAGCGCCGGTTGCACGAAATATCCTGGTTTTCATCGAATAGATCTCTTTTGTGATATTGCCGGGAGGGCGGTAGGCCAGATATAACACGGGAAACTCCACATCCTTTCTCAAATAATTAATGTATGATACTATGAGGAAAAACATTGATACAAGGATAGTGTATGAAACGGAAGGTTGAGCGTATAGCACAGGACCTGGTCAACAAACTTTCTGGCTGGCAGGTTGTGGACACCATCACCCTGGCAGAATCTGCAGACTCTGAAATTCATGATCCTTATTTCTTTTTAAGTCTCGATGTGTATTACAAAGGAGAAATCCCGGATAGTGAAGAGAGAAAAAGGGTGTTTTCCGATGCGGGAGCATTTGAATCCTCAAGGACGAACAAGAAAGACAGATGTTTTATAGAGGGACTTCCTGTACGGGTGGAATACAAAGATATAGCCCGAATAGAAGAGATCCTGTCCGGGAAAGAGGGGCAGACCTGGGCATACCGGCAGCCCGGGACATATATGTTTTATCGCATCGCAAACAACCATGTGTTGCTTAAAAAAACCGAGTGGATCGATGACGTCAAGACAAGACTTAGTGCAATCCCGGAAACATTCTGGGATTATTTGAAGCAGTCTACACAGAGCGCAATGGAGCATTATCTTTCCGACCTGAGTGCTGCAGTGGTACAGAATGATAGTTTTTTCTTTCTCGTATCTGCAGCAGGTTTCATTAAAAGTCTGTGCAGCTTGCTGTTCATCGTTAACAGGAGATTCGAACCCTCAGGCAGGCGGTTTTATGAGATGGTTCGGGAGCTTCCCACTCTTCCTGACAACTTCCGGGGAAGGTTTGAGAGTTTCTTACGCCATGATAATGAATTTACCCCGGCGCGAAAGCGGGAGGTAGCGGAATTACTCGCCAAAAGCGTTATCGCCCTTACCTGAAACATACATTATCCGCATCTCTTGTCCTGCTGCTCTTTACAGTGACCGCGTGCCAGACAAGGGTTGAATCGCTTTCGTTCTCTGTACACGGAAACACCGTCAGTATAAGGGAAAAACCGGGAGTACCGGAAGATCAGGAAGGATTCCTCCTGCCTGATGCGAAGGGAACCGCTACACCTGTATACTCGCTGAAAACACCTGTGATTCTTTCGGAACCGGAAGATGCTTTCTCGATACGGTATACGTATCAGGGAGACAGTCTCACCCTGGTGCTGTATACGGGGGACGATGAGGAATCCTTAAGTATACCCCTTCCTGCACAGGGCACTCCGGTTGAATTTGTGTACTCTTTTGAAACGGGTTTTTCGTTAAAGGGATTTCAGGTACGGAGTAAAGACCGGGAAGGTGCAGGCAGAGTTTTAAGTGCCGGTACAGCTTCCGGGTTGAAGGGAGTACGAAAACAGAGGGATTATACATCCATCGGGTACGGTTTCAGCTTTACAGAGTCTGTTCTGGAAGGAACATACCAGGCGGACATCGATGTTCCTGTAGGGGCCGGTGATGTGATTACACTGGAATACGATTTTAATAGTTCGCAGAGCGGGTCCGAGGAACCGGTGGAGCTGATTTTCAGAGAGCGGGATTCAGGAAACACTGAAGATTATATCCTGGTCCGGAAACCCGGGGGGGCAGCGCTTACTGTTCCGGTTGCATCCCTGGAAGTGAAACCGGATGTGGTCACCCTCAGATCCCGGGATAAAGGGTTTTCATTCAAAAGCATCACGGTTCAGAATCCGGACCGGTCATTCCTTAAAACTCCTCTTCCTGCTGATTTTACATCGATCCTCTTCTTCCCGCAGAGTAACTGGAGAAATGATGGATTCGAACTGTTTCGATGGTCATCGTATCCGGAAATCCTGGTGTTCGATACGGCGGATTATGCCGTGCAGGCCAGGTACTTCAAACGATTAGCGTTTTTCGTTGAGAAAAAAGGGTTTAAAGGGACCATCCTGACTAACCAGGAACTCCAGGGAAAACACGGGTGGAACGCCCATGATTACCGCGCAGCGGATCTGGCGGAATTTTTCCAAAAAGCGGAAGAGACAGGATTCCTCCTCAACGAAGAGGAACTCCTTTTAAAAGAGATACTGGTGGACAACGGTGTCTTGGTAGAAGAAGGGACTACTGTTTCTCCAGGTAACGGGGGTGTCTTAAGCATATCCAGGGAATCCCCGGAATATCTTCGGAGAAAATTCATTGTTCATGAAGGACTCCACGGGATTTTTTTTACAGATTCGGATTACCGGGAGGCAGTCGCTGCTGAATGGGCATCTTTAGGAGAGACGGAAAAGGAATTCTGGTATTTGTTTTTCCGGTGGATGGCCTACAGCGTTGATGATGACTATCTGGTGGTGAATGAATACCAGGCATATATGCTCCAGCGGGCACCTGAAGAGGCGGAGTCCTACTTTCGGAGCCACGGCGGAACTATATGGGCCGCTAGCAATAGGGACAGCGAAAGTAGTGTAGCCCGCCAGTTGAAAGATCACCCGGATTTTTTCACTGAATCTGCACGAAGCATGGAAGCAATTCTTAAAGAGTTTTCCGGATTTTCCGGTGGACATCTTTTCCGTATGGACCGGGTCGATTAGGAATCTTCTCTTTACACTATTCTGAAAATTTGCTACCCTCTGTGACCTGACTTTGAAAATATCTATTAGGGTAGGAATTGTATGGCTCGAAGATGTGAGATTTGCGGAAAACAAACGATTAGCGGAAACAATATAAGTCACGCCCACAACAAGACGAGAAGGGTCTGGAAACCCAACATAATAAAAGTGAAAGCCCTCGTTGGGAAAACCAGGAAAACTGTTAAAGTGTGTACCAGCTGTCTCCGCAGCGGTAAAGTTGTCAAAGCGTAATTACCAGTCCATCCCATGCAGGTTCGATCCATGCAGGCAGATAGGCGGATACCTCGTCATGGTCCAGATCGTGGCAGATATGTGTGATATATCCCCTGGCGGGCTTGAGTTCCTTTAGTACCGCAACAGCCTGGTCTACTGAAAAATGTGTTGAGTGCGGTCTGTATCGTAAACCGTCAATAACAATAACTTCGGCTCCACGGAGAAGATCCATACTCGTATCCGGTACGGCGTTCGCGTCGGTTACATAGGCAAAATCATCGATCCTGAACCCCAGTACATTCAGCTCCCCGTGCTTCACCGGTATCAGAAGAATATCGGCATTACCGCACATGATGGCTGGTGTTTCTACCTTTCTTAAGATAATATTCGGTTTTCCACCTCCCTGCTGAGTTTTCTTAAAGATGTAATCAAACCGGCTTTTTATTTCCTCTATAGTTTCACTGCTGCCAAATACGGGTAACGTTTTTTCAAAAGTCAGCGGCCGGAGATCGTCCATACCGTGTATGTGGTCTGCGTGGGAGTGAGAAAGGATCACCCCATCGAGGGAAGTGATACCCGCACGGAGTGCCTGGGTTCTGAAATCTGTGGATGTATCAATAAGGATCGAAGTCCCGCCTGTTTCGATCCACACAGAAGTCCTGAGACGCCTGTTCTTTGGATTCCGGGATGTGCAGACCCGGCAGGAACACCCGATAACAGGAACACCGTGGGACGTCCCGGATCCAAGAATCGTAATCTTCATAACCGGTGTATCATATCAGCTCTTTCGGTAAAACGCTATGAGGTGACTTTTATTATACTTGAAATGAATAGGGGGGTGGATTATAATTTTTACAAAAATCTCCATTTACCGGGGCAATCGGAGTGAATCAATAAACATGAACGATACTCTTCCTGCATTTTTTTCAAGCGGTTCAAAACGAATTCTCCTTCTGCTGGAAATCGATGCGACAGAACTGGAAGCCCGGGACTGTATGGAAATTTATAAATTTGTACGTCAGACAGGAAAAGCAAACATTAAATTCGAAACCCTTGGGAGCTTGAGTTTCGGTTCCGGGAATATCCCTGTTAATAAAATCCCTTTTATCCGGAACATGCTGAGACATCGATACTGCACGCTTTCCAATGCCCAGGTGGAATTCAGCCATAGAATTGTCGATCCGGAAGGGTTATCTGATTTCGTTATACAGCTGGAAAACCGGTATAAGGAAATCGAACGCATAGCCGGTACTGATACCATTCATTTTCCGACAAACATGTTCACCTCTTTTGCACCGGGTATTGCCCGGGAAATAGACCTTAAAAGCGAAAACCTGGCGGATATAAATACCGGGGAAGCGAAAGAAAAACTGATGTCCATCGATTTCGGCAGGGAGGATGTTCCCGGCATTATATGTCCCACCCGGCTGTCAGGGCAGCTCCGTTCGGTGGCTGAACAGAACCTGGTGTTCCGGTTAAGCGAATATGCGAAGGACGATGCCGATTTTTATACCCATACGATTCTTCCGTATAAACGGCAGTTCACCGGGAATGACCGGGAGCTGCTGGAAAAGAGTCTCGGCAGGCTTAATCCTAAGAGTGATCAGGAACTGCGCAGGCTGAACACGGAACTGATCCTGAAGCAAATCCTGGAGAGTTTCCATTTTGGGCGGCCTCTTTTGCAGCAACTGATGCATGAGAGTGATGGTGTTTTTACCCGTTTCAACGTGGAAAATATTCATGATCTTGATTTTTTTCAAAGTCTTTTCATCCTGCATAGTTTCTTTCATTCCCACCGAAAGAGCACCGGCCCCGAACTGCATAAGCTCATCCGGTATATTAAGGATTCACCTGTATACTACCTGACAGAAAATGAACTTGTCGGTTGTATTCTCCTGGAAGTGCCGAATCTCTCTGATATGGACCAACGTGGAGTGTACGACAGGTTTGTAAGTGAGAGTATTCCGGCTCGGAAGACTGGAGCGCAGCCGCTTGTATTGCGGGTTACCTTAAAGCAGGGGGGCCTGGCGGAACCGGTGTTTATACACAGGGAAAACCTGGGAATGTTGATTGACTACGAAGTGGCGAAAGTAAAAAAAACTCTCTCATCCCGGGTTATTGAAGAATGGAAAGAAAAGATCAGCCGGATGGCACTGGTGCCGGAAATGGTAGTCTCCTCCAGGTTCAGGAAACTCCTGGCACGGCATCTGGAGGCACATAATAATCTCATTTACCAGATCCTCAGGGAGGACGGAGAAATTCAGGATCCGTCTGTGTACGATATTCTTAACGATTTAGAGGAGAAGAACAGGACAGTCCGGCTCTGTATCGAACACGGCTGGGAAGAGATAGAATATATTTTCGGCCTGGAAAAAGAATTCCTTTACGACAAAGCGATAAGCCGTGTTCTGGATGATTTGAACCCGTTTTTACGGTTCTTTTTCATCATCGTTCACTGGTTCAAGCGGCGCTCCCTTATTTCGGGGAATATAGAACTGATTGAGAAAGAAAGGAAGGAAGAACAGAAATACCCTGAAGAAGAACCGGAAAAGGAGCCGGCAGGGGAACTCCGAATCGAGGAAGCAAAGAAGCCGGCGTTGCTGTACAGGGATTCCCTGTTCGGGTTTGCCGGCATCAACAATCATCAGGAACTGCATGAACGTATTTCTACCTTAAGGAATAAAATTCCTGGTGAAGGAATCCCGGAGGATGTACTCCGTCAGTCGATTCGGAGTGATCTTCGGAAGCTGAAGAAAATAGTTTTCGCCGGTATTATGGAAGTATATGATATCAATCTGAATCGCTGGGCAGGGGAGAGCGACACATTACGGTTGGATTCGGCATTGAAGCAGTATATCCTCCTGCAGGTCTTTCATGTTATTGCCGAATCCCACATGGAACTGGAAGAAGACAAGGCGAAAGCCATGGCCCGGATCGTACCGGTAATCCGGGCGATTTTCTCTGAATAACTACTATAGTCTTCATCGCCGGTAAGCTTCAGGATGATAGTTTTCCTTTCCAGAATCCCCGCTTTATCAGACGCAGGTCTTTCTGCATCAGTAACGATCTGATTGCTTCATCGATATCCTCTTTGGTCCAGTCTTTTAAAGTACCGAATCCGCTTACATGGACAGGTAGTATATAATCCTGATAGTATGATTCGTCGCCTGATAGAATCGTCCGTAGCTGCTCGATGGATAAACGTCGTTTGTTTTTTCGGACAGCAGCCGTGATTTCCCGAATTCCTGATGCTTTCACTTTCGCGGTTCTGTCACATACATCACAGCCGAAACAACCTTCCGGCTTTGTTCCCAGAAGCGAAAGAAGCTGATCTCTCCGGCATTCGTTTCTGTTTGCGGCATAGCGGACCAGGCTTTTGAACCGTTCCTTCACGGTAACGTCTTTCCGGGTATCTGCACGTATGGAGTCCTGCAATGAAAAAAGAAGGCATGCAGTCGACTTCTTTCTGTCCCGCCCTGCCCGACCGGATTCCTGAAGGTATGCTTCCACAGAGGAGGGGATGTCCATGTGGATGACTGTTCTGACGTCAGCTTTATCAACACCCATACCGTACGCACATGTCGCGATCAGTATCCCGTCATCGGAATCGAAGAACCACTGTTCGATCCTGGTCTTTTCTTCCCTGGTAAGCCCGGCGTGGTAGAAGAAGATCCGGTCTTCACCGAGCCTCCTCCGGAGTATCCGGGCCGTCATCTCCGTACCGGTTCTGCTTCCGCAGAATACGATCGCCGGGCGCTCCACGCTTTGTGTCCCCTTCCTCAACAGTTCCACCAGCTCGTGGTTCTTTGACAGGCAGGGCAGTACACGGTAGTAGATATTCGGCCGGTCCGGGTTGGCGGTGATGATGTTCGGTGATACATCCGGAAACACGATGTTCTTCACATTCCCGAGGATCAGCGGGGAGGCAGTGGCTGTGAAGGCGGTAACGACTGGGATACCCGCTTCCTTAGGTAACCTGCCGATCTCCAGGTACACCGGGCGGAAACTCTCCCCCCATTCGGAGACGGTGTGCATTTCGTCGATCACCATGTGCCTGAGCTTAAGTTCTTTCAGTTTAGGCAGCACCTTCGGGTGTAAGGCTGTCTCCGGGTTGGTAAGGATCATCTTGATCTTTCCGGATTTTACCCCGGCCCATACTTCCTCCCGTTCCACCCGGGACTGGCCACCCCTCAGGATGCCCGGCTTCATGCCTGCCAGGATGAGGCGGCGGGCCTGGTCCGCGATCAGGGAGAGGAGGGGGAAGACCACCAGGGTTGCACCGTCGAGTAATACACAAGGCAGCATGAAGCATAGGGACTTCCCCGCGCCGGTGGGGAGGATGACGATTTGGTAGGGCTTGGTGTCGGATATTTCCTTTTCATCGGTAACGGGGTTTACCGATGGTTCCGGAGCGAAACCGGAGACACCGGCCGCTTCCAGGATATTGGATATTACCAGGCGTTGGTAAGGGAAGAGGTAATCGATACCGAAATGGATTTTAGCAAGATGGGTGAGGGGATCATTCTGGTCCACAATAAAGAAGACAAGGGAATAGTGGCTGATGCTTCAAAGGGCGTCTCTAAGTGGTCGATGTTTTATGCTGGAAAACGGCCCGGATTTATTATAGAATAAGTGATAGTGACCACGTAAGGAGGGAAAACATATGTCTGATGATACACCCACCGGTGCAATTATTCAGAGGGATAAAGCAACATACGCAATTGTTCCGAAAACACCTGTCGGGCTGCTGAGTGTTGAACATCTCGAATCGATTGCGGCCGTGGTTAGGAAATACAACATCCCGATCATCAAGATTACATCCGGACAGAGATTTGCACTGGTTGGAATAAAGAAGGAAGATGTCGGAAATGTCTGGAAGGACCTTGGGATGGATCCTGGAAAAGCGGCGGGGTCAGAGCTCTGCCTGCATTACGTTCAAGCCTGTCCGGGTACAGCGGTGTGCAGGTTCGGGGTCCAGGACTCGATCGGTCTGGGAAACGAAGTAGATAAATTCTTTTCCGAAATGGAACTCGCCGCTAAAGTGAAAATAGGTGTCTCCGGCTGTCCATTCTGTTGTGGAGAAAGTTTTGTCCGGGATATCGGTGTACTGGGCAAGAAAAACGGCTGGACACTCATAATAGGAGGGAGTTCTGCGCGCAGGCCCCGCATAGGTGATGTGATTGCAGAAAACCTTTCCAAAGAGGAAGTCCTGAATCTGATAAGGCGCTTTCTTCAATACTACAGTACCCACGCAAAAAAGAAAGAAAGGACAGCCAGATTTTTAGACCTGCTGGGCGTCGAAAACATTAAAGAGGCTATTCTGCAGTAAAAGGCCTCTGTAAGTATCCCCCCAGCCTCGATGACTGGTTCGGCTGGGGGGGGTACTTGTGTTTACCGGAACGATCCTGTCAGCGCCCTTCCTGCCGCATTTCTTTTGCCTTTTCCTTTATTTCACTAAGGTCCTGTACCATCTCACTCCAGCCGTACCAGAGGGCGTAGTCCGGATTCGCATGGAAGGCTCCCTGAAACGCTCTCATCCTGTGTTTGAGGAACATGACAAAAAGTTTCTGCTCGATCGTAGAAGGTGCATCGTGAAAGGTTAAAAGGTCCGGAAATGGATAAGAATATTCATCCGGTTTTTCCAGGATTCCTTCTTTATACAACGCGGCAACCTCCCGGATGGCTGATGCCATCAGGCGGTCGGCCTCCCTGATCATATTATCTCCCTTCTCGAGCTCGCTCTTGGCGAAATTATATGAATGGCACTGGCTGCAGGTATCGAGCATCTTGTCCCTTTCTTTCTGCCATTCTTCCTGGGAAAGCCTTGCAACTTTTGCCCCTTTGACCACTTCAAGCCGCTCGGTCGGGTTTCCTTCCGGATCGAGGACTTTGAGCCCCTGCAGAATCGTAACCCTGTCCGCAGCCCACTGTTCATCTTCGGGAAGGGGAAGACGGACAGCAAGGAACCCCCACGCGGTCATAACCGCATGGTTCCCCTCCTGCATGTGACATGTCTGACAGGTCGGTGCCGCGGCTGAATCGGGCAGTATTCCATCCTGCTTCAGCAGATACCTGACTCCATGTTTTGAAGAGGAGTACATTTCCCATTGGGGATGATCGAAACCCATGTGGCAGGTCTGACACGCCTGGGGCTGTTGTGCTTCTCTCACAGAAAAAACATGACGGGTGTGGCAGGAATCACAGGAAGCAACCCCGAACTTGGTAGCCTGGCTCTTCAGTTCTCTTATCTCTTCTTCGGATTTAAGGCCGATTTTATGACACCCTCCGCACCCTTTCATCCCCTCGATAAGGGTACTAGGCTGGTAATGAATGGAGGGCATCGCATTCATTGCTGCCCATGCCAGTGCATGTTTCCCCTCTTTATACTGTGCAACCTGGTTCGGATGACAGGTGAAACAGATATCGGGTGTGGGAATGCTGACATCGGCAACATCTGCGGCGGACGTATGCCCGCTGCCATGACAGGCTGAACAATCTATATTATTTGTCGAATGCCTGCTCAGTCTCCAGTCGGTCACAATACCCGGTGTTTCCTCCAGGTGACAGCTTATGCAGGCGCTGTTCCTCTCAAACCCGACATTAACTACTGCTAACTGGTTTTCCTGTACCCCTTCGGTATATGCTGTGCCGAGCGTTGATACCATGATGATGATGATGAGTACGACTGTTTTTCTTTTCATAATTCACCCCCATTCTACCGGTTTTATTGTTATTCCTTACAAAAACTATTATAAAAGCAATTCACTGGATGTCAAGATTTACGAAGAAAATGTGAAGAAAAAAAAGAATGTATAATCCAATGGTAACCTTCATCCGGGACCTT